>NZ_QMEX01000003.1 GCF_003284925.1 Mycolicibacter senuensis | reverse complement strand
CGGAACGTCGCGCGGTGACGGGCCGGACAGGCCGCGACCGCAGACCGGCCAGGCGCCGCGTCCCTGGGTCGCCAGCACGTTCTCGGCGATCGCGATCTGCTGCTCGCGGCTGGCCTGGTGTGCGACCGGGGCGTACTTGCCGCCGCCGTTGCTGCTCCAGGTGCTCGGCGAGAACTGCAGGCCGCCGTGGTAACCGTTGCCGGTGTTGATGCCCCAATTGTTGCCGGACTCGCATCGGGCGACGCGGTCCCATTCGTCATCGGTGGCTGCGGCCGCGTGCCCGGCGAGGGCCAGGCTGCCGCCACCGATCACGGCGCCGGTGAAGGCGATCTTGGCGATGTTGACGTTCGACTGGGTGGGCTTGCGATGCCGTCCACTCATACGGTGGTGAATTCCTCTCTGTCTACGCCTGCGAGGTCAGCGTCGGGTTCGGGCTATCGCACCGCCCGGCCGTGACGTACCGCGGTACGTCGTGTGGCTTCACCCCGAGGGCCGGCGATGGCCCCGGTCCGCTCGCGGCGGACCCTGTGGGTCCCCCGCCTCCATCCATCAGGTATTCGGGGTTTCCCCGCCCGCTGGATGGAGCTCGGCGCTACGAGAGGGGAAAAGGCGGATCGACCGGAAGACTTTCGATACACCCGGGGATGTACCGTAACGGGTCTTACGGGCAACGTCACGTTTAGGGCTCCGGGGTGTTTTCACTGCTGGTTCTTCTCAAAACACCAGGAAGCCGCGGCATTTGCGCAGGTCAGAGCGCCCGCTATCAAGCCGTTGTCGCTCTGTTATCGATTCGTTATGTGACGTAGATCATGTTTCAGTTCGGGCGAGCCGGCAGTGGTCATCCGCCCGCGAACGGGGGCAGGACGTCGATCGTCTCGCCTGGCTGCAGCGCTGCCGCGTGGTCTCGCACCGCGATCCCGTCGCGCAGGTAGGCGCATCGGTCCAGCACCGTCGCCAGCCGCTCGTTGCGGCCGGCGAGGGTCTCGGTGAGTTCGGCCACACCGGCCCCGGCGGGCACGCTGACGGTCTCGGAGTCGGTTCCCGCGGCCGCGCGCGCCGCGGCGAAGTAGCGGACCGTTACGGCGACTGCGGTGGTGTCGCTCACCTGATGGGTCATGAGTTCAGCCTCCTATTGCACTCATCGGCCGGTCCGGCTGGATGAAATCCGGATCGTTGATGCCGTGTCCGGCCTTCTTGGACCACATTGCGGCACGCCACGCCTGCTCGATGGCGTCGTCGTCGGAGCCGTCCCGCAGCAGCGCCCGCAGATCGGACTCCTCGGCGGCGAACAGGCAGTTGCGGATCTGCCCGTCGGCGGTGAGTCGGGTCCGGTCGCAGTCCCCGCAGAACGGGCGCGACACCGAGGCGATGATGCCGAAGCTGCCGGCCGGATTGTCCGGGCCCTCGTCGACCAGCCACACTTCGGCCGGCGCCGAACCGCGCGGTTTCGGATCCGGGCGCAACGCGAACTGCGCCTGCACCAGCTCCAGCAGCTGCTCGACACCGAGGCCGGCGTCGCGGCTCCAGTTGTGGTCGGCGTCCAGCGGCATCATCTCGATGACCCGCAGTTGGTAGCCGTGCTGCAGGCAGAAGCGCAGCAGGTTGACGATGTCCTCGCCGGTGATCTTGGGATCGAGCACGGCGTTGACCTTGATCGGGGCCATGCCGGCCTGCGCGGCGGCCGCCAGGCCGTCGAGCACATCGGGCAGCCGATCCCGCCGGGTGATCTCGGCGAAGTGGGCGCGGTCGACGGTGTCCAGTGACACGTTGATCCGGTCGAGCCCGGCGGCCACCAGGGCGCCGGCCCGTCGTGCCAGTCCCAGCCCGTTGGTGGTCAGTGCGATCTCGGGACGCGGCTGGAGGCCGGCGGCGGCGGCGATCACCCCTTCGAGGTGGCGGGCCAGCAGCGGCTCGCCGCCGGTGAACCGGATATCGGTGATGCCCAGCCGGGTGACGCCGATGCGCATCAGCCGGATCAGCTCATCGTCCTGCAGCAGGTGTTGGCTCGGAATCCAGTCCAGGCCTTCGGCCGGCATGCAGTAGGTGCAGCGCAGGTTGCACCGGTCGGTCAGGGATATCCGCAGGTCAGTGTGCACCCGGCCGAACGTGTCGACCAACGGCCCGGAGGTCGGCATCTGCTCGGCGATGGCCCGCTCCACCGCTGCGTGGAAGGCCTGCCGTGCGGCCTTCTTGTCCGCCGCACCGGCAGCGTCCACCTGCGGTGGTGGGGTCTGCCGACCCCGTTGCCTCAACGTCATATGCGTATCCGATTCGGTCGGCCGGCCGGAGAGCGTCCCAATCGCGGTCAAGGTCCGACGCACATCTTCTCCAGCGGCTCCCCCAGCTTACCGAGGAAACCGGGGTGCTCCGCGGGCCGCCATCCGAGTAGGATCACCAGGTGACGCGTCCTGCGAAGGCGGGACGCTTCATTTTTGTCCTCCCAGTACGTGATCAGTAAGACAGCAGGTGAGACCAGTGCCTACCGGCAAGGTGAAGTGGTACGACGCCGCGAAGGGCTTCGGCTTCTTGTCCCAGGAGGAAGGCGAGGACGTCTATGTTCGTGCCTCGGCTCTTCCGGACGGCGTGGAGGGTCTCAAGGCGGGCCAACGGGTGGAGTTCGGCGTCGCCGCCGGCCGTCGCGGACCGCAGGCGCTGACCGTCACGCTGATCGATCCGCCGCCGAGCCTGAGCCGCAACCGCCGGGAGGCGGCGCCGGCCGGGCACAAGCACAGCCCCGACGAGCTGCACGGCATGGTCGAGGACATGATCACCCTGCTCGAAGGCACCGTGCAGCCCGAACTGCGTAAGGGCAAATACCCCGACCGCAAGACCGCCCGGCAGATCTCTGAGGTGGTCAAGGCCGTGGCCCGCGAGCTCGACGCCTAGCCAAGGCCGGCACCGAGGTGTAACGGTCGGCCCGATCGGGGAACACCGGTTTGATAATCGCTCGACGACGAGCGCCGTCAAAACCGGGAGGTGCCCAATGGCACAACAGGTCACCGAGGAGCAAGCCAGGGCCGTCGCGGAGGAATCCCGCGAAAGTGGTTGGGATAAACCGTCCTTCGCCAAAGGGCTATTTTTGGGGCGCTTCCCGCTTGAGCTGATTCACCCGTTTCCCCGGCCGTCGGATGACGACGCCGCGCGCACCGAGGAATTCCTGGGCAGGCTGCGGGAGTTCCTCGAAACCGTCGATGCCGCCGTCATCGAACGTGACGCCCGGATTCCGGACGAATACGTCAAAGGTCTGGCCGAGCTCGGCTGTTTCGGGCTGAAGATCCCGGGCGAGTATGGCGGTCTGGGCATGTCGCAGGTCGCCTACAACCGGGCGCTGGTGATGGTGTCCAGTGTGCATCCCAGCCTGGGGGCGCTGCTGAGCGCGCACCAGTCGATCGGGGTGCCTGAGCCGCTCAAACTGGCCGGAACCGAGGAACAGAAGAAGAAGTTCCTGCCGCGCTGTGCGGCGGGGGCGATCTCGGCGTTTCTGCTCACCGAACCGGATGTGGGTTCGGATCCGGCGCGGCTGGCCTCGACCGCGACACCGATCGAGGACGGCGCCGCTTACGAACTGGAGGGCGTGAAGCTCTGGACCACCAACGGCGTCGTCGCCGACCTGTTGGTGGTGATGGCCCGGGTGCCCAAGGCCGACGGGCACCGCGGCGGGGTCAGCGCCTTCGTGGTGGAAGCCGACTCACCCGGGATCACCGTCGAACGCCGCAACGCGTTCATGGGGCTGCGGGGCATCGAGAACGGAGTGACCCGGCTGCATGCGGTACGGGTGCCCGCAGAGAACCTGATCGGGCGCGAGGGCGACGGCCTGAAGATCGCGTTGACCACCCTCAACGCCGGGCGGCTGGCGATCCCTGCGATGGCCACCGGATCGGCGAAGTGGTCGCTGAAGATCGCCCGGGAGTGGTCCCGGGAGCGGGTGCAGTGGGGCAAGCCGGTCGGCGAGCACGAGGCCGTGGCCAAGAAGATCGCGTTCATCGCCGCCACCGGTTACGCGCTGGAGGCGGTGTTGGAGTTGTCGGGTCAGATGGCCGACGAAGGCCGCAATGACATCCGGATCGAGGCCGCGCTGGCCAAGCTGTGGTCCAGCGAGATGGCCTGTGTCATCGCCGATGAGTTGCTGCAGATCCGCGGCGGCCGCGGTTATGAGACCGCGGAGTCACTGGCCGCCCGCGGGGAGCGTGCGGTACCGGTGGAACAACTGGTGCGCGACCTGCGGATCAACCGCATCTTCGAAGGCTCCAGTGAGATCATGCGGCTGCTGATCGCGCGCGAGGCGGTCGACCCGCACCTGAGCGCCGCCGGCGAGCTCGCGAATCCCAAAGCCGATCTGCGGCAAAAGGCTCAATCGGCCGCCGGAGCCAGCGGATTCTATTCGAAGTGGTTGCCGCAGTTGGTTTTCGGCGAAGGTCAGCGTCCCACTGGTTACCGCGAGTTCGGTCGGTTGGCGGCGCATCTGCGCTTTGTCGAACGGCACTCGCGCAAGCTGGCGCGCAATACGTTCTACGGCATGGCGCGCTGGCAGGCCGGCTTGGAGAAGAAGCAGGGCTTTTTGGGCCGCGTCGTCGACATCGGCGCGGAGCTGTTCGCGATGGCAGCGGTGTGCGTGCACGCAGAAGCGCAACGGATGGCTGATCCCGCCGAAGGGCAGCAGGCCTACCAGCTGGCCGACGCGTTCTGTCAGCAGTCGCGGCTGCGGGTCGAGGCGCTGTTCGCCGCGCTGTGGACCAACACCGACGACACCGACGCCGCGCTGGCCCGCGCAGTGCTCGAGGACCGCTATACCTGGCTGGAAGACGGCATTCTCGACCCCTCGGAGGGCACCGGGCCGTGGATCGCGCACTGGGAGCCGGGCGCCTCGGACGAGCCCGATCTGGCCCGGCGCTTCGCGGTCGGCTCTGCTGTGCAGCAAAGCTGAGGTCATCCTCGAAACCGGGCGCCGACGACCGGCCCCGTCGCGCCACCAAACCATTCCGCTTCGAAGGTCTCCGGGCTGAACCGGCCGATCTGCGTCACATCGGTGATCACCGACCACACCGTGCCCGCCGGGGCGTCCATCTGGACGGTTGCCGAGCCTCGCATTCCCCGAGCGTCGGCGGCGCGGGGCTGGCACGCTGGTGACCATGGCCTCCTATGTTGCTGCCGGTGGCGAATTCAACCGCGACACCGACTACATCACCACCCGGATCACCGCCGACGGCCGCGACGGGTACCCCGTCGAGTCGGGCCGCTACCGGCTGATCGTGGCGCGGGCCTGCCCGTGGGCCAATCGCACCATCATCGTGCGGCGGCTGCTCGGACTGGAAAGTGCCATCTCCATCGGGTTCTGCGGGCCCACGCACGATCAGCGCAGCTGGACGTTCGATCTTGACCCCGGCGGCGTCGACCCGGTGTTGCAGATCCCGCGGCTGGCCGATGCGTACTTCAAGCGGTTTCCGGACTACCCGAAGGGCATCACGGTGCCCGCGATCGTCGACGTGCCCACCGGAGCGGTGGTGACCAACGACTTCGCCCAGATCACGCTGGATTTCTCCACCGAGTGGACGGCCTATCATCGCGACGGTGCCCCACAGCTGTATCCCGCACCGCTGCGCGCCGAGATCGACGAGGTGTCCAAACGGATCTACACCGAGATCAACAATGGCGTCTACCGGTGCGGCTTCGCCGGCAGCCAGGAGGCCTACAGCGCCGCCTATGACCGGTTGTTCACCGCACTTGACTGGGTCAGCGAACGCCTGGCGGATCAGCGCTACCTGGTGGGCGACACCATCACCGAGGCCGACGTGCGGCTGTTCACCACCCTGGCGCGGTTCGATCCGGTCTATCACGGGCACTTCAAATGCAACCGGCAGAAGCTGTCCGAGATGCCGGTGCTGTGGGCCTACGCGCGAGACCTGTTCCAGACGCCCGGGTTCGGCGACACCATCGACTTCGTGCAGATCAAACAGCACTACTACATCGTGCATGCCGACATCAATCCCTCCGGGATCGTCCCCGACGGCCCGGACCTGGCGAATTGGCTGTCACCCCACGGCCGAGAAGCCCTGGGCGGCAGGCCATTCGGCGACGGGACCCCGCCGGGGCCGGTGCCGGACTCCGAGCGGGTGACCGCCGGGCACGGCGCTTAACCGGGCGCAGCGGGCCGCGCCGTCAATCCTGCCGTTGATCCCGCCACTGCAGCCCGACCGCCCATTCGGCGTGCGGCACCGCAAACTTCTCGTCGGTGTCACGATCGACGACCAGGGTGAGCAACTGCACCACCAGACCGCGTAGCGGTCCGCGGTGCGGGTCGACGGTGGGGATGGTGACCGCCAGGGTGCTGCCCGGCTGATACATCTTGCCGGTGGCGTCGGCCGGATCGTCGTAGAGCCGCAGCAGCCGCCACGGTGCCCGCCCGATGACCGTGTCGACCGACAGTTGCACCGGATTGCGTTCGTCGACCGCGAGCGTGCCCTGCGTCTCGGTCAGCACGCACTCGTTGAGGTCGAGCACATCGCAGAACATGTAGGGCCCGGCGTGGGTGACGCGCCCGTTGGAGTAGGCGCTGATCTGCGGCGGCGTCGGCTCGCCGCCGCGGGTGAACCACCAGGTGGCGAACCCGGCCAGCGCCGCCGTGGCCACCACCAGCACCGTCACCAACACGGTCGTCAGACGTTTCACCTGCTCATCACCCCTGTCTCAGCGAATCCCGGCGGGCGCCGCCCTGTTCGATCAGCACCGGACGGTTGCCCCCCAGGCCGGGGATCAACGAATCGCCGTGGAAGGAAAGGATGGTCTGGGCCAGGCCCGGGATCAGCAGTGCGGAAATCGCGGTGAAGCCCACCCACAGGTCGGTGTATACCAGCACCCCCAGCGCACCGCCGAGCACCCAGCACAGCTGCAGGGTGGACTCGGTGCGGCCGAACGCCGAGGCCCGCGACTCCTCGGGCAGATCGTCCTGCAGCGCGGCGTCCAGCGATGCCTTGGCCACCGCGCTGGCGCCGGAGGTGACCAGGGCGGCTACCGCCGCCATCACCAGGGTTCCGGCCACCGCGGCCGCCAGCGCGACAGCGGTCACCGCCATGGTGCAGCGCACCACCAGCACCGCGGGGCGGCCCAGTTGCAGCCGGGCGCTGGCGAAGTTGCCGGCGAAGTTACCCACCCCGGCGGCCGCGCCGATCAGCCCCAGAATGCCCAGCTGCACCCAGCCGTCGGCGTCGTGCTGCTTGGCCACGAAAGCCGGGTACAGGAACAGGAAACCGACCATGGCCTTGATGGTGCAGTTGCCCCACAGGGCGGCGATGATGTTGCGCCCCAGCGGTTGGCGCAGCGGCTGGCTCAGCGCCCCACCGGCTCGCCGGACCTGCTCCGGCCAGCTGCGAGGCCGTTCGTCGAGGCGGTAGCTCAAGGTGGTCGGAATCTCGCCGGTGGTCACCTCGACCCACCGCGGGATCCGCATGGACAGTGCCGCCCCGGCCACCGACACCGCGACGAGCACCAACAGCGCCCCCGGTAGCTGCAGTAGCCGGGTGAAGACGTACTCGGCACCCGCGGCGATGCCGCCGCCGACGATCGTTCCACCGAGCAGCCCGAACATCGTCAGCCGGGAATTGACTCGCACCAGATCGATCGATGGCGGCATCACTCGGGGTGTCACCGCACTGCGCAGCACCGTGAACGATTTCGACAGCACCATCATGGCCAGCGCACACGGGTAGAGCACCCAGGATCCGAAGGTGCCCGCGACGCCGTCGTAGTTACCGATGAGCACCAGGGCCAGGGCGGTGCGCAACCCGAAGGACATCGCGAGCGCCGCGCGCCTGCCGTGCTGCAGGCGGTCCAGCGCGGGACCGATCAGCGGCGCCACCACCGCGAACGGTGCGATCGTCACCAGGAGGTAGAGCGCCACCCTGCCCTTGCTCTCCCCGGCGGCCGCGGCGAAGAACAAGGTGTTGGCCAGCGCCACCGCCATCGCCGCGTCCACCGCGAAGTTGGCCACCACCGGCCACGTCAGCGCGGTCAGCCCGGATTTGTCGGCGCCGTCGGCGGTGGCGGCGCGTTGCACCAGCCCGTACATCCGAGACCCCATTTCGCGGCTCCGGGCCGCGGCGGCCCGGGTCACCGTGACGCGGTCGGCGGTACCGGGATCGTCGGACGGGCGCTGCCGGCGCGGCGCCTCGGTGGTGTCATGCAGCGGCGGCAGGTAGCGGTTGGCGCTGGGCATCGGGTTGCGCTGCCGTCGGCCACCGGCGCTGTCGCTGGGGTAATTGGCCATGCCGGGGTGCTCGCCGGCCGAGCCGCCGCGGTGCCCCCGGCCGGTGGCCGAAATCGGGCGGCGACGCCGGCCCGGGTCGGGGAGATCACGCCGCCGTGCAGACACACGTCGATTCTTCCCTATCATCGCCGCCCGGCCGCGCAGGCCGCGATCGTGCCTGCCTGTGGCTGAGCAGGCCGCGCTGCGGCAGTATAGGGGCGTAATTGAACGGAAGGACCCCCGTGACGTCTCCCGGCACAGATTCAGCCAGCGCGGCCATCGCGGTGCCCGCGGTGCTGGCCGCGGCCGTCGACGAGGCCCGCGCGGCCGTCGTCGAGTTCAGCGGCGCCGACACCGTCGGTGAGCACTTGGGCGTCGACTACGAGGACGCGACCGCCGCCACCCACCGGTTCGGCGCCGTGCTGCCCGGTTATCAGGGCTGGCAGTGGGCCGTCGTGGTGGCCGCCGTCCCGGGCGCAGCGCACTCCACGGTCAGCGAGGTGGTGCTGGTTCCGGGTCCCGGCGCGCTGTTGTCGCCGGAATGGGTGCCGTGGGATCAGCGGGTGCGCCCCGGTGACCTGGGTCCGGGAGATCTGCTGGCGCCGGCGGCCGACGATCCGCGACTGGTGCCGGGCTACACCTCCAGTGGCGATCCGGACCTCGACGAGGTGGCCGGCGAGCTCGGCCTGGGCCGGCGCTGGCTGTTGAGCCCGCTGGGTCGCGCCGAGGCGGCGCAACGCTGGCACGACGGCGACTACGGGCCGGATTCGGCGATGGCGCGGTCCACCAAGCGGGTCTGCCGAGACTGCGGCTTCTATCTGCCGCTTGCCGGTGTGCTCGGCACCGGGTTCGGGGTATGCGGCAATGAGATGTCCGCGGACGGCCGGGTCGTCGACAACGAGTACGGCTGCGGCGCCCACAGTGACACCCCGGCACCGGCGGGCACCGGCTCCCCGGTCCACGACCCCTACGACGACGGGGTGTTCGAGATCGTCGACGACGCCGAGGGTGCTGATGATGCCGAGGGTGCCGACGATGCCGAGGGTGCCGACGACGCCGAGGGTGCCGACGATGCCGAGGGTGCCGACGATGCCGAGGGTGCCGACGATGCTGAGGCCACCGCGGCCCCGCCCGCTGAGGCACCGGCCGAACCGGCCGACGCACCGGCCGAACCCGCCGAAGCCCCCGCCGAGACTGAAGTGGCGCGGAAACCGCTCGTCACCGAATCGGACGTCACCGAATCGGACGCCGCCGTCGAGACGGCTGCTGAACTCCCCGCTGGACCGGGGGAGCCGGAGGCTACCTAAGCCCACCGCTAGTGCTGCTACCTGAGTCGTGCGCGACGGTGCATTTCCTTGATTGCAGCCCAATTCACCTGTGGCCGCTGGAGTCCTCGCCTTGCCAGATAGCGGTTTCCCGCCGCGCGGTTAGTCCTGGCGGCCCGCCAGAACATGACCATCATGCGGGATGGTGGTGTGAAGGCGGAGCTGATGAAAGCCCAGTCGTCGCCGCGGCGTTCACCCCTAGCGAGGCCGATTGCCAACCAGTCCTTAACCGAAGTTGAACAGGTACTCGCCCGGAAGCACGAAGAGCATGTTGAAGGCCGTGTTGACTACCGCACCCGGTAGCCCGAGCGCGTAGTTGACGATGTCCTGCGGAATGCTGAACGCCTGACTGAACGCCATCCCGAAGTCGAGGTTGATCAGGCTGGTGATCAGGTTCTCGAAGTCGTTGAACAACGTTATGGGCAGGCTGATCACGCGGTTGAACAGTCCTACCGCGGCTGCCACCTCCGCGTTGAACAGGCCGACGATGTCGAACGCATCGGCGGAGCCGGGAACGTCGAGGGCATCGGCGGCCCCGGGCAGCACATTGAACACGTCGACATCACCGGGGACGTCGGATCCACCTGCAACGCTGGAGATGTCGAAAGGCGCGAGCCCGGCGAGGGCGTCGAAGCTGTCAACGACTGCGCTGGTGGCCAGCGCCACCTCGGTCGACACCGCGGACAGGGCGCGCGTGCTCATTTCGGGTGACGTGGCCACCGGGGTCAGACCGGCGGCCAGCAGCACCGCGGTGGCTGCGACGCCGCTCAGCATCCCAAGGCTGGAACTCGCGCTTCCCACCATGTCCGGGGCTCCCTCCAGTTTCGCCGGTGACGATGGACGTTACCCCACTTGCGGGGCGCTTCAGCGGTTTTCGGCGGCCGCCTTGATCCGCTGCAAGGAGGCGTTCATGCCGTCGAGCAACTCCTGCTCGAAGCTCTCGACCCCACCCATGAAGTTCTTGGTCGCAAACGTCGAGACCGCGGTGATCCCGTCGGGGGCGTGCCGGCTCTCGACCACCCGGGTGCCATTGGCGGTCGGCTCGAGTTCATAGCTCCATACGCTGTGGTTCTCGGTGACCCGGAAGGCCAGTTTGCGCTCCGGGACGTACTCGGTGATCACTGAGGTGGTAGGCCAGAACATTCGCCCGCGCCGATTGAAGTTGATCGTGCGGGTCCCCGGCCGCACCGCGCCCAGCGGTCTCATCCACCGGCACTGCGGGCTCCACTCCGGCATCCGCCGGAAGTCGGAGATCAAGTTCCAGACCTCGGTGACCGGCGCGTTGATGTCGATCTCAGCCTTGAGCAGCGGAGCTGCCATCTCATTCCTCCTTGAATCGGCCGCAACTTCTATTCGTGTTCCAGTCCAGTCTGGGCGCCGCGCGCGCCGCGCCGCGCCGCGGCGCGCTGCACCAGAAAGATCGTGGTGCCCAGTGCACCGACCCCCAGCCCGGCCACACTCACCGGCCGCCACGACTCCAGTGCCGGAATCGCGAACGCCGCGATGGTCGCGCAACCGAAGCCGGCCACCCCGGCGCCGATCACCGGCCATGCCCGCAGCAGGGCGGGCGGCAACGGCGGCGGCTCGGGAGAGGGCTCCGTCGCAGGCGCGGGGGTCGGCTGGGGGGTCATCGCCGTTGACGTTAGCGCCTCGCCGGTAATGTTCGGCCGGTGGCCAGGGTCCTCGACGTCGTGGATATCGATGATCCGCGCGATTCCCGGCTGGACGATTTCCGCGATTTGAACAGTGTCGACCGCCGCCCGGACCTGCCCACGGGTAAAGGGCTGGTGATCGCCGAAGGTGTGCTGGTGGTGCGGCGGATGCTCGTCTCGCGGTACTCGCCGCGGGCGCTGCTGGGCACCGACCGCCGGCTGGCGGAGTTGGCGGATGATCTGGCCGTTGTGCCCGACGTGCCCTACTACCGGGTGAGCCCGGAGGTGATGGCCGAGGTCGTCGGATTTCACCTCAACCGTGGTGTGCTGGCCGCTGCGTCGCGGGTGCCCGAGCCGACGGTGACCGATCTGGTCGCCGGTGCTCGCACCATCGCGGTGCTCGAAGGCGTCAACGACCACGAGAACCTGGGCTCGATTTTCCGCAACGGCGCCGGCCTCGGAGTGGACGCGGTGATCTTCGGCAGCGGCTGCGCCGATCCGTTGTACCGGCGCGCGGTGCGGGTGTCGATGGGGCACGCCCTGCTGGTCCCGTTCGCCCGTTCGGCGCACTGGCCGGCCGATCTGGCCATGCTGCGTGATCGCGGGTTTCGGCTGTTGGCCATGACACCGGATCCGCGGGCCGACGCGCTGTCGACGGCCATGGCGAAGGTGCAGGACGACCCGGTGGCGGTGCTGGTCGGCGCGGAGGGGCCGGGCCTGTCGGAACAGGCCATGCGGGCCAGTGACCTGCGAGTGCGCATCCCGATGTCGCGTGGCACCGACTCCCTCAACGTGGCGACGGCGGCGGCGCTGGCGTTTTACGAGCGCACTAGGCTGCCGGCATGACGCCCAGCCAGACCACGCCGTGGGCGACGGGGTTGACCGTGGCGGCGTTCGTCGCGGCGGTGTCGGGGACTGCGATCGCGGTGCTGAGCCTGGGGCTGATCCGGGTGCACCTGGCAGTGGCCGTCGTCCTCAACCTGGTCGCGGTGGGCGGACTGGCGCCCACGGTGTGGGGCTGGCGACGCACCCCGGTGCTGCGCTGGTTCGCGCTGGGCGCCGGCCTTGGCGTGGCTGGGGCGTGGCTGGTGCTGCTGGTGCTGGTTGCTCAGCGTTGACCGCTTGAGCGCACCCCGAGCAGTA
The DNA here is from genome assembly GCF_003284925.1 of Mycolicibacter senuensis. GTDB lineage: Bacteria > Actinomycetota > Actinomycetes > Mycobacteriales > Mycobacteriaceae > Mycobacterium > Mycobacterium algericum_A. The sequence goes on along the minus strand of NZ_QMEX01000003.1, from coordinate 129,928 downwards.
CGTCCTCCCAACCCGGGACCGGCGGCTTGCTGCGCCGGGCCCGGGGCGCCGGGCGCTGATGTGACGGCTGCTCGTCGACCGCCGGCGGGGTTGCGGGCTCCTCGAAGTCCAGTTCGGCGACCGGGGCGACCGGCCGCAGCGGACGGTCGAAGTCCGGGTCGATGAGCTCCATCGCCGGATCATCGAGGGCCGTCACCGTCCCGCCGTGCGCGCCGGGGGCGAACCAGAAGTGGGCGACGTTGTCCGAACGGCCCGCCTTCCAGGCCAGCTGAACCGTCCAGCGTCCGTCGTCGTTGCGCCAGGCGTCCCAGCTGCTCTGATCGGGGTTGAGGCCGCGGCTCATCAGCGCGCTGGTGACGACCTCGAGCAGGGTCGGCACGGCCGGTCCGTCGGCCAGCACCGGGTGGGCGGCGGTGGCCAGTTCCGCGGCTCGGGAGCGCTCCAGCAGCACCGGGTGGGCGAACCGCTCCACCCGGGAGACGTCGACGCCGGCCGCTGCGGCCACCTGCTCGACCGACGCACCGGCGCGGATGCGGGCCTGGATGTCCTTCGGGCGCAGCATGCTCATACCCAGGTCGATCTGGGTCTGCCCCACCCGGTTGCCCTCGCCGCGCACGGCGCCGCGCAGCCGGTCGTCGATCCGCACCCGGAACATCTCGGTGCTGTCATCGTCGTCGCCGACACTCTCGCAGATGATGTGCTTGCCGTCGGCGTCGAGGCCGATCGCCCTTAGTTCCCGCATGACTTCTCCTTGCGCAGGCCCGGTTAGCTGCGGACTTTAGTGCAGTGAGCCGCCCGGACGGCGGTGACACGCTGGGGTTATAACGACTTGATCACGAGAGGTCAGAGCCGCTCCACGACCCAGTCCACGCACTGGGTCAGCGCACTGACGTCGTCGGGATCGACCGCCGGGAACATCGCCACCCGCAACTGGTTGCGGCCCAGTTTGCGGTAGGGCTCGGTGTCGACGATGCCGTTGGCCCGCAGCGCCGCCGCCACCGCTGCCGCGTCGACGTCGTCGGTGAAGTCGATGGTGCCCACCACCTGAGACCGCAACGCCGGGTCGGCGACGAACGGGGTGGTGAACGGCCGGGACTCCGCCCAGGAGTACAGCCGCTGCGACGAATCCGCGGTGCGCTTCACCGCCCAATCCAACCCGCCGTTGCCCAGCAGCCAGTCCAGCTGCTCGGCCAGCAGCGCCAGCGTGGCGATCGCAGGGGTGTTGTAGGTCTGGTTCTTCGAGCTGTTGTCCACCGCGATCGGCAAGGACAGGAATTCCGGCACCCAGCGGCCAGAGCCGGCGATCGCCTCGATGCGCGCCAGCGCGGCCGGGCTCATGATCGCCAGCCACAGCCCGCCGTCGGAGGCGAAGTTCTTCTGCGGCGCGAAGTAGTAGGCGTCGGTCTGGGTGATGTCGACCGGCAGACCGCCCGCGCCGGAGGTCGCGTCGATCACGATCAGTGCCTCGCCGGCGCCCTCGGGCCGGCGCACCGGTACCGCCACGCCGGTCGAGGTCTCGTTGTGCGCCCAGGCGATCACGTCGACAGACGGGTCGGATGTCGGCTCCGGGGCGCTGCCGGGCTCGGCCTTGATGATGATCGGGTCGCCCACGAACGGGTTCTTGGCCACCGCCGAGGCGAATTTCGCGCTGAACTCGCCGTAGGTCAGGTGCAAGGAGCGCTGGTCGATCAGCCCGAACGCCGCGGCGTCCCAGAACGCGGTGGAGCCGCCGTTGCCCAGTACCACCTCGTAGCCGTCGGGCACCGAGAACAGCTCGCGCAGACCGCTGCGGACCCGGCCGACCAGGTTCTTGACCGGCGCCTGCCGGTGCGAGGTGCCGAACAGTGGCGCCGCGGTGGTGACCAGCGCGTTCAGCTGCTCCGGCCGGACCTTGGAGGGTCCGCAGCCAAACCGTCCGTCGGCGGGCTTCATGTTGTCCGGGATCGTGAGCTGCTCAGCCATGGGCTCTAGCGTAGACAGCGTCCGGCGGAGGTCTGCACAGCAGGTTTCGTGTGACATAAATCACATGAAGCGCTTGACACCCGTCACGGCCACAACGGGTATTCAAGCTCTGGACGGTACCCGATACCTGCGGTACCGTTGTACATACGAAGCCCAAATGTAAAACATCAGTGGGGGTGTTCCCGATGGCTCAGAAGACGGCTCAGAAGCCGGCGCGAACCGGCATCGTGCGGCGCTGGCGCGCCAACATGGAGGTCACCGACGACGCCGCCTACGTCGACATGCTCAACACGCTGTCGGAAGGTTCGGTGCGGCGCCACTTCAACCCGTACCTGGACATCGACTGGGACAGCCCGGAATTCAAGGTGTTCGAGAATGACCCGCGGTGGATCCTGCCGGCCACCGACCCGCTGGGTAAGCACGCCTGGTACCAGGCGCAGCCCGAGGAACGCCAGATCAAGATCGGGATGTGGCGTCAGGCCAACGTCGCCAAGGTGGGCCTGCACTTCGAGTCCATCCTGATCCGCGGCCTGCTCAACTACGCGTTCTGGGTGCCCAACGGCTCACCGGAGTACCGGTACTGCCTGCACGAGTCGGTCGAGGAGTGCAACCACACCCTGATGTTCCAGGAGATGGTGAACCACATCGGCGCCGACGTGCCCGGCATGCCGCGGTTCCTCAAGTGGCTGGCGGCGTTCATTCCGCTGGTCGCCGGCCCGCTGCCGATCCCGTTCTGGTTCGGCATCCTCGCCGGCGAGGAGCCCATCGACCACATTCAGAAGGACATCCTGCGCGAGGGCAAGACGCTGCACCCGATCATGGAGAAGGTGATGGCGATCCACGTCGCCGAGGAGGCGCGGCACATCTCGTTCGCGCACGAATACCTCAACAAGCGTGTCCCGAACCTGCCGCGCCGCAAGCGTTTCTGGCTGTCGCTGTTCGTGCCGGTCACCATGCGGGTGCTGTGTTCGGCAATCGTCGTTCCGCCGAAGGAGTTCTGGCAGGAGTTCGACATTCCGCGTTCGGTGCGCAAGGACGTCTTCTTCGGGTCGGCCGACGCGCGGCGGATGCTGCAGGATATGTTCGCCGACGTGCGAATGCTCTGCCACGACACCGGGCTGATGAACCCGGTCGCCAAGCTGATCTGGCGGATGTGTCGGATCAACGGGGCGCCGTCGCGCTTCCGGGCCCAGCCGCAGCGCGCGCACCTGTCGCGCGTCGCATAGGTCAGCGAACCCGCCGCCTCATGCCGCACGTCATCAGCCAGGCATGCTGTAACGACGCATCCTGCGTCTTCGCCTGTCCGGTCTACTGCATCCACCCCAGCCCGGACGAACCGGACTTCGCCACCAGCGAGATGCTCTACATCGACCCGGACGCCTGCGTGGACTGCGGCGCCTGCATCCGGGCCTGCCCGGTCGACGCGATCTACCCCGATACGCAGCTGCCGGCGCAGCAGCTGCCGTTCATCGAGATCAACAAGTCGTACTACCCCAAGCGCCCCGAGGGCGTGAAGCTGCCGCCGACGTCCAAGCTGGCGCCGATCCTGCCGGCCGCCGAAGTGCACCGGCGCGGCAAGTATCCGCTGACGGTGGCCATCGTCGGCTCCGGGCCGGCCGCGATGTACGCCGCCGATGAACTGCTGACCCAGCCCGGTGTGCTGGTCAACGTGTTCGAGAAGCTGCCCACCCCCTACGGCCTGGTGCGCGCCGGGGTCGCCCCCGATCACCAGCACACCAAGCTGGCCACCAAGCTGTTCGACGAGATCTCCTGGCGGCGCGGCTTCAACTTCTTCCTCAACGTCGAGGTGGGCACCCACCTGCGCCATGCCGACCTGCTGGAGTATCACCACGCCGTGCTCTACGCCTCCGGTGCGCTGCACGACCGACGGTTGGAGATCGACGGCATGGGATTGCCCGGCACCGGCACCGCCACCGAGGTCGTCGGCTGGTACAACGGGCATCCGGAGTTCACCGACCTGTCGGTCGACCTCGGCCACGAGCGGGTGGTGATCGTCGGCAACGGCAACGTGGCCCTCGACGTGGCCCGAATCCTCACCGCCGACCCCGACAAGCTGGCCGGCACCGACATCGCCGACAACGCACTGGCGGTGCTGCGCGACTCCCGGGTGCACGAAGTGGTGATCGTCGCCCGCCGCGGCCCGATCGCCTCCGCGTTCACCCTGCCGGAACTGGTCGGGTTGACCCAGGCCGCCGAGGTGGTGCTCGACGCCGACGACCACGCCCGGGTGCGTAACGACCTGGCGACCGTGCGCGACAACTTCACCCGGCAGAAGCTGGAGATCCTGACCAAACTCGGGGACGCGTCGGCTCCGATCACCAAGCCGCGCATCCGGTTCGCCTACCAGCTGACCCCAGCCCGGGTGCTCGGCGAAGAGCGGGCCACCGCAGTCGAATTCACCGTGACCGGAACCGGCGAGGTGCGTCGCCTGGAGGCCGGCCTGGTGCTGACCTCGATCGGCTACCACGGCACCCCGATCGCCGACCTGCCGTTCGACGACGCCGCCGGTGTGGTTCCCAACGAGGGCGGCCGGGTGGTCGACCCGGTCACCGGACAGCCGGTTCCGGGCGCGTATGTATCCGGGTGGATCAAGCGTGGCACCAATGGTTTCATCGGTACCAACAAGTCCGATTCGCTCAAGACGATCCAGAGCCTGGTCGCCGATTACAACGCCGGCCAGCTCAGCGAGCCGATCGGCGGCCCGCGGGCGGTCGCCCGGATGGTGCGCGCCCGCCGGCCCGAGGTGATCGACGCCGCCGGTTGGAAGGCCATCGACAAGGCGGAGATCGCCCGCGGTCAGGCGCAGAACCGGCCCCGGGTGAAGTTCACCCGGGTCCCGGACATGCTCGAGCAGGTCGAGGAATACTCCGACGTGCCGCTGCTGCAGAACCTGCTCAGCGCCTTGCGGCGCCGCTGAATCCCGGCGCGGATCGCGTTCGGGTCAGCCCTTGGCGAGCCGATCCCAGCCGGCCACCGACTCCGCGCCGCGCGGCCCCGGGCCGACGTAGATCGCCGATGGGCGCACCAGCTTGCCCAGCCGCTTCTGCTCCATGATGTGGGCGCACCAGCCCGCGGTACGCCCACAGGTGAACATCGCCGGCATCATCGCCGGGGGCACTTCGGCGAAGTCCAGGATCACCGCCGCCCAGAACTCCACGTTGGTCTCGATGGCCCGGTCCGGCCGGCGCTCCCGCAGCTCGTCCAGTGCCGCCTGCTCCAGGGCGGCGGCCACCTCGTAGCGGGGGGCGGCCAGCCGTTTGGCGGTGGCGCGTAGCACCCGGGCGCGCGGGTCCTCGGCGCGGTACACCCGGTGGCCGAAGCCCATCAACTTCTCTTTGCGATCCAAGATGCCCTTGACCACCGCGCGGGCGTCCCCGGAGCGCTCCACATCTTCGATCATCGGGATCACCCGGGCCGGAGCGCCGCCGTGCAGCGGGCCGCTCATCGCACCGATCGCGCCGGACAGCGCCGCGCCGACGTCGGCGCCGGTGGAGGCGATCACCCGGGCGGTGAACGTCGAGGCGTTCATGCCGTGCTCGGCCGCGGACACCCAGTAGGCGTCGATGGCATCGATGTGGGCCGGGTCGGGCTCGCCGCGCCAGCGGGTCATAAACCGCTCGGTGATGGTGGCGCAGCCGTCGATGGTCTGCTGGGAGACCGGTGGCTGTGAGCCGCGCGCCGATTGGGCGACATAGGACAGCACCATCACCGCGGCGCGCGCCAGCTGATCGCGTGCGGTGGCGTCATCGGTGTCCAGCAGCGGCTGGAATCCCCACTGCGGGGCCAGCATCGCCACCCCGGCCTGGGCGTCGACGCGGACGTCGCCGGTGCGCACCGACAGTTCCAGCGGCTCAGCGGGTGCCAGGGGACGAGTGAAGTCGCCGTCGACCAGCAGCGCCCACACATCGCCGAAGCTGACCTTTCCGGCCAGGTCCTCGATGTCGACACCGCGGTAGCGCAGCGCGCCGCCGTCCTTGTCGGGTTCGGCGATCTCGGTGGTGAAGGCCACCGTGCCCTCCAGGCCGGCTACGAAATTCTCCGGGACTGCAGCACTCATGTGTGGCATTGTCCCACCCCGGCATCCGGCCGTTCCTACCGGCTGGTAACGCCGGCTGGACCGGAGCTGCGGCGTAGCGTTGGGCGGTGCACAGGACAGGCCCCGACAACGAGCACCTGGCGGCGATGCGAGTGGAATACCGGGAGAAGGACAACTGCGGCGACCTCGACGTCGACTGGCTCGAGGACGGCTGGCAGGTTTTGCTGCGCAACTGGATCGGCGACGCCGAACGCGCCGGCATCCCCGAGCCCAACGCCATGGTGTTGGCCACGGTCGAAGACGGCCGGCCGGCCAGCCGCTCGGTGCTGTGTAAGAACCTCGACGAGGACGGCGTCACCTTCTTCACCGACGACGGCTCGGACAAGGCCGCCCAGTTGGCGGCGACACCGTACGCGTCGGCGACGTTCCCCTGGTATCAACTGGGCCGCCAGGTCCATATCCGCGGCCGGGTCACCAAGACCGACGCAGCGATCCCGGCCGAATACTGGGTGAACCGGCCGCGGGCCTCGCAGCTGGGTTTCTGGGCGTCGCACCAGTCGCATCCGATCGCCTCGCGCGCGGCCCTGCTCGATCAGCTCGTGGAGGTGACCGCCCGATTCGCCGACACCGACGACGTTCCGGTCGCGCCCAGCTGGGCCGGCTATGTCATCGCGCCAGAGGTGGTGGAGTTCTGGCAGGGCCGAGAAGGCCGGCTGCACAACCGGATTCGGGTGAGCGGCGGACGCGTCGAGCGTCTGCAGCCGTGATCTCGGGTCCGCTGCGGTGAGGCTGTTCGCCGACACCACACCGCTGCGCAACCCGGACTTCCGGCGGCTGTGGCTGGCCGGGATTCCGACCGTCATCGGCGCGAACCTGACCATCTTCGCAGTCCCGGTCCAGATCTACGCGCTGACCGGCAGTTCGGCGTATGTCGGCTTGTCGGGTCTGTTCGCGCTGGTGCCGCTGGTGGTCTTCGGGCTCCTCGGCGGCGCCTGGGCCGACGCCATGGACCGCCGCAAGCTGCTGATCATCGCCTCCTGCGGGCTGGCGGCCGCGTCGCTGCTGCTCTGGGTGCAGGCGGTGCTGGGTGGTGACGTCTGGGTGGTGCTTTCGCTGCTGGCCGTGCAGCAGGGGTTCTACGCGGTCAATTCGCCCACCCGCGCCGCCGCCATTCCGCGGTTGGTGGCCGGCGGCGACCTACCGGCCGCCAACTCGCTGAACATGACCGTGATGCAGTTCGGGGCCATCGTCGGGCCGTTGCTGGCCGGGCTGCTGCTCGGCTGGGTGGATCTGCCCACGCTGTACCTGGTTGACGCTGTCACCTGCCTCTTCCCGATCTGGGCGACCTTTCGGCTGGCGCCCATGCCGCCCGCCGGATCAACCGACGGCTCGCGTTTCGGGTTGGCGGCGGTGCTGGACGGGTTTCGTTATCTGGCCGGCAACACCGTGGTGCTGATGTCGTTCGTGGTGGACCTGATCGCGATGGTGCTGGGACTGCCTCGGGCGCTGTTCCCGCAGATCGCCGCTGCGGACTTCGGCGGACCGGTCGACGGCGGCACCACGATGGCACTGCTGGCCGCGGCGATGGCGGTCGGCGCGGTGGCCGGCGGGGTGTTCTCCGGATGGCTGCCGCGGATCAGCCGCCAGGGCCTGGCGATCGTCATCTCGATCGTGGTGTGGGGCGCGGCGATGGCCGGCTTCGGGCTGGCGGTCGCGCGGGCCGACGGGCATCCGGGTCCGGTGTTGTGGGTCGCGCTGGGCTTTCTGGCGGTCGGCGGCGCCGCGGACATGGTGTCGGCGGCGTTCCGCTCGACGATGCTGCAGCAGGTCGCCTCCGACGAGATCCGGGGGCGGTTGCAGGGCGTGTTCACCGTGATCGTGGCCGGTGGGCCCCGCCTCGCCGATGCTGTTCACGGGGCGGCCGGTGCGGTGGTGGGAACGGCCGCGGCCGCCGCCGGCGGTGGGGTGCTGGTGGTCATCGGAGTGCTGCTCGCCGCACTCGCGGCGCCGGCCTTCATCCGCTATCACCGGCCGGGACCGGCAGCGGCGCAATGACCGGCCCGTGATACTCGGCCCCGGGCGGGCGCTTCGCCCCGGAACCGACTACCTTTTCCTATACACGCTTCGATCGACTGGTCAGCCGAATAGTGCAAAGGGGTTCCTTGTGGCCGCAACCGACGACACCGCCACCCTGAAGTACCCGGGGGGCGAGCTAGAGCTGCCGATCGTCCACGCCACCGACGGGTCCGATGCCCTGGCCATCGGTTCGCTGCTCGCCAAGACCGGCTACACCACATTCGACAACGGCTACGCCAACACCGCGCCGGTCAAGAGCGCCATCACCTACATCGACGGCGATGCCGGCATCCTGCGCTACCGCGGCTACCCGATCGAGCAGCTCGCCGAGAAGTCCACCTTCATCGAGGTCAGCTACCTGCTGATCTACGGGGAACTGCCCACTGCCGAACAGTTGGCGACCTTCACCGGCAAGATCCAGCGGCACACCATGCTGCACGAGGACCTGAAGCGGTTCTTCGACGGCTTCCCGCGCAATGCCCACCCGATGCCGGTGCTGTCCAGCGTGGTCAACGCGCTCTCCGCCTACTACCAGGACTCGCTGGACCCCTCCGATAACGAGCAGGTCGAGGTATCGACCATCCGGCTGCTGGGCAAACTGCCCACCATCGCCGCCTACGCGTTCAAGAAGTCCGAGGGGCAGCCGTTCCTGTACCCGGACAACTCGCTTTCCCTGGTGGAGAACTTCCTGCGGATGACCTTCGGCCTGCCGGCCGAGCCCTACGAGGTCGACCCCGAGGTGGTGCGGGCACTCGACATGCTGTTCATCCTGCACGCCGACCACGAGCAGAACTGCTCGACGTCGACGGTGCGGCTGGTCGGCTCGTCGCGGGCCAACCTGTTCACCTCGATCTCCGGCGGCATCAACGCGTTGTGGGGGCCGCTGCACGGCGGCGCGAACCAGGCGGTGCTGGAGATGCTCGAGCAGATCCGTGACCAGCACGGCAACGTCGGCGACTTCGTCACGAAGGTCAAGAACCGCGAGGACGGCGTCAAGCTGATGGGCTTCGGCCACCGGGTCTACAAGAACTACGACCCCCGGGCGCGCATCGTCAAGGAGCAGGCCGACAAGATCCTCGGCAAGCTCGGCGGCGACGACGAACTGCTCAACATCGCCAAGGATCTCGAAGAGGCGGCGCTGACCGACGACTACTTCATCGAGCGCAAGCTCTACCCGAACGTCGACTTCTACACCGGCCTGATCTATCGGGCGATCGGCTTCCCGGCCCGGATGTTCACCGTGCTGTTCGCGCTGGGCCGGCTGCCGGGCTGGATCGCGCACTGGCGCGAGATGCACGACGAGGGCGACTCCAAGATCGGCCGACCGCGTCAGCTCTACACCGGTGCCACCGAGCGCGACTACGTCACCATCGGCGGGCGGTAACCGCCGTGACGAAGCCGGGCAAACCGCAGATCACCGTTCCGGCCGGCCCGCCGCCGACCGAGTTGGTCATCTCCGACATCGTTGTCGGAAACGGGGCCGAGGCCGCTCCCGGCGCACTCGTCAACGTGCACTACCTCGGAGTCGACTACGACTCCGGCGCCGAGTTCGACAGCTCGTGGAACCGGGGGGAACCGCTGGAGTTTCCGCTTGACGGGCTCATCGCCGGCTGGCAGGACGGCATCCCGGGCATGAAGGTGGGCGGTCGGCGCCAATTGGTCATCCCGCCCGAGCTGGCCTACGGCCCGGCCGGCACCGGTCATCAACTCGCCGGCAAGACACTGGTGTTCATGATCGATCTGCTCGGCACCCGCTGAGTGCGCGGCTGGCTGGCGGCGGCGGCGCTCGTCGCGGTGCTGCTCGGCGCGACCGGTTGCGGGCTGCGGGGCGCTTCGCCGGAGGGCGCTGATCCCGCCGCCGCAATGCCGGTGCCGCTGTCGGTGATCCGCCAGGGCACCGAGATCACCCTGAGCGGTGACGTGCCGGATCCGGCGGCCAGACGGGCGTTGTTGGACGCCGTGATCACCTCGGCCGACGATGTCACCGTCGTCGATCGGCTCGGTGTGACGCCGGGCGCCGCGACACCGGATCTGGCCGCGTCGGCCCCGGTATTCGAAGCGGCGGGGGTGATCGGGGATTTCGCGTTGCACGCCGCCGGTGACAGCGTGACGCTGGCTGGCACCGCGGCCAAGCCGGGCGAGGCGGCCGCCGTCGAGGCCGCGGCCCGCGACGCCTGGCCGCGTGTCAACATCGTCAACGAACTCACAATCGGCGCCCCCGGGACGCGCTGAGTCCGCAAAAATCGACTGAAGACCTCCGAGGGTCCTTCAGAGCTCCTACACTCGCGGTGTCCTGGGTACGAGGTGCTTTTTCGACCTTCGAGGAGGATCCATGCCGGGCCCCGAAAACCGGACCGCGACCGGCTGGCGAGCGAAATCGCGCTTTTACCGTCGACCACCCGGGCCCGGATGGTTGGTGGCCTTGGCGGCAATTCCGTTGCTACTGGCATTGATCGGACTGGCAGTGGCGGATCGAGGAAGAATCGGCATCACCGCGGGCGACGCCACCCTGCCCGGGGTCCCCGTGCCGTCGCTATCGATGCCGGCGGCACCGGAGCCGAATGCACCGGGAATATCGTTTGCCCCGTTGTCGATTCTGCGTAACGGCAATGTCATCACTCTCAACGGCGAGCTTCCCGACATCGCCACGCGAACCGGACTGATCGACATGCTCACCGGGTTGTACGGCAGCAGTGTGCAATTGGTGGACAACCTCAACATCAAACCGGGTGTCAAGGTGCCCGACGCCGCCGCCCTGGGCTCGGTATTCAAGGCCTCGGCGACCATGCCGGACTTCAAATTCAGGATCAGCGGTGGCACCGTCGCGCTGATCGGTACCGCCTCATCCGGCGCGGTCAGGTCAGCCGTCGAGGCGGCCGCGACCGCGGCCTGGCCAAATCTGGTGATCTCCAACAACATTCTGGTCCTGCCCGATGCACCGGAGGCTCCCACCCCGGTGGCTCCCAGCCGAGAGATCCCGCGTCGCGAGGCCCCCAGCACGCCCGCAGCGCCCGGGTCACCGGCTCCTGCCCCAGCCGGTGACTGCGGCAACCTACAAGCCGACGTCACCGCGTTGATGGCCACGCCCGTCACCTTCGTGACCAACGGTTACGCCCTGTCGCCGGACACCCGCCGGCAACTGAGTCGGGTCGCGGAGACGCTCAAGGGTTGTCGCAGCGCCCAGGTGACGGTAAGCGGTTACACCGACAACACCGGCAACGACGGCATCAACGTGCCGTTGAGTACCGACCGGGCCAAATCGGTCGCCGATTTCCTTGTTGCCCAGGGTGTCCCGGCGAGCAGCGTCACCGCCATAGGGTTCGGGTCGGCCGACCCGGTCGCCAGCAACGCGACACCGGACGGCCGCGCCCACAACCGTCGTGTCGCGATCACGGTTAGCTAAGGAGAATCTGCGATGGATTTCGTCATGCAGTGGCTGTGGTATCTGCTGGCATTCGTGGTGGGTTCGGCGATCGCCTGGTTACTGACGATCGTGTCGATCCGCCGCACCAGCCGGGAGGATGCCATCGCGGCCCTGCCCGGCTCGCCGGAGATGGGAGCCGACTGATGCACGGCGCTAATTGCTGGCTGATGGGCCTGTCATTTCTGCTGGGGTTGACACTGACATTCGCCTTCGCCATCCGGCGGGTCAAACGCGAGGTGCCGACGCCTCCAGCAGTCGGTGGTGCCGCCGTCGCGGCTAGGCCCTACGGCGACGGATCGGCGCGGGCGGGAGCGGGTGGTAGTGGGCCGGCCGGTTGGACCATCAAAGGCAACGAGGATTCGATGCTCTACCACGGCCCCGACAGCCCGTCCTATGAGGCGACGATCGCCGAGGTGTGGTTCAAGGACGAGCAGACCGCCGCGGCGGCCGGCTTCCAACGCTGGGACAGTCGGCGCGAATAGACCTGACGCCCCGGCGGGTGCGCTAGCGTGGCGGCGGCAGTCGCAGCACCAACCGCACCCCGCCCATCGGACTGTCCTCCAGGGTCGCTGTGCCGCCGTGCAGCCCGGCCTGCTGAGCCACCAGCGCCAGCCCGAGACCGGACCCGGAATGCGATGCCGTCGAACCGCGGGAGAACCGCTCGAACACCACCTGGCGCTCTTCTTCGGGAAGCCCGCTGCCGTTGTCGTCGATGGCGATCTCGACCCCGGCGCGCGAGGTGACCGCTGAGAGCTGCACCTGGGTGGCGCCGCCGTGCTTGACCGCGTTGGCGATCGCGTTGTCGACCGCCAGCCGCAACCCGGCCGGCAGCCCGACGATGATGCAGGTGGGTGACGGCGCCAGCGAGACGTTCAGGTCCGGGAAGACCCGCATCGCGTCGTGCGCCGCCCGGTCGAGCAGTTCGGTGATGTCGACCGGAACCTGATCGTCGGCCGTGGACAGTTCCCCCTGGGCCAGCCGCTCCAGGGCCGACAGGGTCGCCTCGATCCGCGACTGGGTGCGGACCACGTCGCTGAGGACTTCTTTGCGCTGGTCCTCGGGCAGGTCGAGCGTCGTCAGCACCTCGAGGTTGGTGCGCATGGCGGTCAGCGGCGTGCGCAGCTCATGCGAGGACACCGCGGCGAAGTCGCGCGCGGACGCCAACGCCTCTTTGGTGCGGTCCTGTTCGGTCCAGATCCGCTGCAGCATGCCGCGCATCGCCTCGGCGATCTCCACGGCCTCCCTGGCGCCACGCACCTCGATCTCCGGTCGTTCGTCACCGGCGTCGATCGACCGGGCCTGCTGGGCCAGCCGACGCAACGGCCGTACCGCGAACGCCGCCAGCAGCCAGCCCAGCACCGCGGCCGCGCCGATCGCGAAGGTGCACAGCAGCAGCACCCGGCGGTGCAGGTTGTTGGTGTCGGCGATGGTGGCCTCGTAGGTGGCGCCGACCGCCAGTGACCGCGGACCCGGCCCGGGAATGTCGACGGTGCGCACCCGGTAGCGCACGCCGTCGATCTCGGTGTCGGCGTATCCCGCCTCCAGCTCGGGCAACACCACCGCGGAGTTCGACGTCACCTCACCTGCCCGGCGCAGCGTGATCACGGCGTCGGTCCCGCCGGCCGCGCGGGGCAGCTCACCCAGGCCGATGAGCGGGACCGTCAGGCCGGCCGCCTCGTCGAGCCGACGGTCCAGCCAGTACTTGCGGTCGTTGGTGATCCCGACCCACACGATGGCGCCGATGATGACCGTCACGATGGCGGTGCCGATGGCGGTCGCCAGCACCACCCGGGTGCGCAGCGACGGCGTTCGAGCGAAGATGCGCCGCAGCATGTTCATGACGTTCATCGTGGTCCTCACTGCGTGCGCAGGACGAATCCGACCCCGCGCACGGTGTGCAGCAGCCGTGGCGCGCCGCCGGCTTCCAGCTTGCGCCGCAGATAGCCGATGAACACGTCCACAACGTTGGTGTCGGCGGCGAAGTCATAGCCCCACACCAGCTCGAGAAGCTGGGCGCGGGAGAGCACCGCGGTCTTGTGCTCGGCGAGCACGGCCAACAGGTCGAACTCGCGTTTGGTCAGGTCCACGTCGACACCCTTGACCCGGGCGCGCCGGCCCGGGATATCGACCTCCAGCGGGCCGACGGTGATGGTCTCCGACGACGAGCTGGCGGCCGACCCGCGCCGCCGCAGCATCGCCCGCACCCGGGCCACCAGCTCGGCGAGCACGAAGGGCTTGACCAGGTAGTCGTCGGCGCCGGCCTCCAGCCCGGCGACGCGGTCGTCGACCGAACTGCGCGCGGACAGCACGCAGACCGGCACGTCATCGCCCATCGCCCGCAGTGCCGTCACCACGCTGACGCCGTCGAGCACCGGCATGTTGATGTCGAGCACGATGGCGTCCGGGCGGGTCTCCTTGGCGCTGCGCAACGCTTCGGCGCCGTCGGCCGCCGTCGCCACTTCGAATCCGGACAGTCGCAGTCCGCGCTCCAGCGAGGCGAGCACATCGGAGTCGTCGTCGACCACCAGTACCCGGGGGGCGGCGGCAGCGTTGGCGGGATTGTTCATGGCCGCCATTTTGCCTGAACATTGCCATCAAGCGAGGGATGCGCCGCGGGTCGCCGCCTTCGATCTAAGGTCGATTGGGTGAAGCCGGCGTCCGCGTTGCGCAGCTTGGCGCCGTACCTGCGGCCCTACCGGGCGAGGTGGATCACCATGGTCACGGTGGCCGTCGTGGGTCTGGCTGCCACCGTGACGATCCCGCTGGTCACCAAGGCCGTCATCGACGGGCCGGTGGCCCACCGCGACCAGCCGGGACTGTGGGTGCTCGGGACGGCGGCCACCGCGCTCGGGGTCGGGGAGGCGGTGCTGTGGTTCGTGCGGCGATGGCTGGTCGCGCACGCCACCATGGGCGTCGAAGCCGACCTTCGCAAGGACCTCTACGCCCGGCTGCAAATCCTGCCGATGACCTTCCACGGGCGCTGGCAGTCCGGGCAGCTGCTGTCGCGGATCATGAACGACCTGGCCACCATCCGCCGGTTTCTGGCATTCGTTCTGGTGTTCCTGGTGCTCAACACGTTGCAGATCGTCGCGGTGACGACCATCCTGCTGCTGCTGTACTGGCCGCTGGGCGTGCTCGCCTGCGTGTCGATGGTGCCGGTGACGCTGACGGTGCAGCACTTCCGGCGCCAATACACCCGGCTGTCGCGGCGGGCGCAGGACCAGGCGGGCCAGCTGGCCACCGATGTCGAGGAATCGGCGGTGGGGCTGCGCACGATCAAGGCGTTCGGCCGCGAGGACCACGTGTTCGCCCGGTTCGACGCGCAGGCCGAGCGGCTGCGCGACCTGGGCGTCGACAAGGTGGTGGTGACGTCGAAGTTCTGGACGCTGCTGGAGGTGATCCCCAACCTCACGCTGATCGTGGTGCTGGCGGTCGGTGCGTACGCGGCCGGACACCACCAGGTCACGATGGGCACCCTGGTCGCCTTCATCACCTTGATGCTCTCGCTGGTCTGGCCGGTGTCGTCGTTGGGCTTTCTGCTGTCGGCCACCCAGGAGGCGATGACAGCGGCCGACCGGGTCACCGAGATCTTCGACGCCCCGATCGAGATCACCGACGGCGACGATCCGGTGCCGCCGTCCGGGCGACTGGAGCTGCGCGACGTCGGGTTCCGCTTCGGCGATTCGGGTCCCGACGGCTCGTGGGTGCTGCGCGGGGTCGATCTCACCGTCGAAGCCGGCGAGACCGTCGCGCTGGTGGGTGCCACCGGATCCGGCAAGTCGGTGCTGGCGATGCTGCTGTCGCGGCTCTACGACGCCGATGAGGGGCAGATCCTGATCGGCGGGCGGGACATCCGTTCACTGACGCTGGCCGCGTTGCGTTCGGCGGTGATCACCGCATTCGACGACCCCACGCTGTTCTCCATGTCGGTGGCCGAGAACCTGCGGCTGGGTCGGCCCGAGGCGACCGACGCGGAGTTGGCCCGCGCCCTGGAGGTGGCGTCGGCGGGATTCGTTTATGACCTGCCGTGCGGCCTCGACACCCGCATCGGTGAGCAGGGGATGAGCCTGTCGGGTGGGCAGCGTCAACGGCTGTCGCTGGCGCGGGCCCTGGTGGCCGCGCCGGCGATCTTGGTGCTCGACGACACCCTGTCGGCACTGGATGTGCACACCGAGGCCGCCGTGACGGCGGCGTTGCGCCGGGTGCTGCGCGGCGCCGACGGTCGACCGCCGATCACCGCGATCGTGGTGGCCAACCGGGCCTCGACCGTGGCGCTGGCCGACCGGGTGGCGTTGCTGGAGCACGGGAAGATCACAGCGGTCGGGACCCATGCCGAACTGCTGGCGACGGTGCCGCGGTACCGCTACCTGCTGGCCGCCGACGACGAGCTCGATGACGGCGCCGAACACCTCGTCGAGTGGGCACGGCGGTGACGGCCGTCGCCGGCCGGGCCGCAGCGCGCGGCCTGCTGTGGTCGCTGCTGCGCCCCTACCGCGTCGCGGTCGTGTTGCTGGCGTTGATCGTTGTGGTGGAAAACGCTGCCCGCCTTGCGGTTCCGGTTCTGGCGCAGCGCGGTATCGACCGGGGAATCCCGCCCATCGCGGCCGACGGCTCGACGGCGGTACTGACGGCGATCATCGTCGCGCTGGGCGCGGTGGTGCTCGTGCAGGCCGGCAGCCGCATGCTGTTCCTGCAGTGGTCGGGCAGGATCGGCCAGCGGGTGCTGCTGGAGCTGCGGCGACGGGTGTTCCGGCACTTCCAGCGCCTCGACGTCGGCTTTCACGACCGCTACACCTCGGGGCGGGTGGTCAGCCGGCTGACCAACGACGTCGACGCGATCCAGGAGATGCTGCTGGGCGGGTTCGACAGCCTGGTCAGTGCCGTGCTGACGCTGGCCGGCACCGCGGTGCTGCTGGTCGTGCTGGACTGGCGGCTGGGCCTGATGTGTTTGGGCGCCTTCCCGGTGCTGGTGGCGTTGCTGCGGTGGTTTCGGGCCGAGTCGTCGAAGACCTATACCGCGGTGCGCGAACACGCCGCGCGGGTGATCGTGCAGTTCGTCGAGACCATGACCGGTATCAAGGCGGTGCAGGCCTACCGGCGCGAAGCACGCAACGCCGAACTGTTCGCCGAGGTCGCCGACCGCTACCGCGCCGTCAATGAGAAGGCGTTCAAACTGGTCGCCGTCTTCTCGCCCGGCGTCAAGCTGGTCGGCAACCTCACCACCGGGATGGTGGTGCTCTACGGCGGCTGGCGAGTCCTGCACGGGCACATGACGATCGGGACGTTCACCGCGTTCCTGCTCTACCTGCGGATGTTCTTCGACCCGATGCAGGAGATCACCCAATTCCTCAACACCTTCCAGTCGGCGACCTCGGCGCTGCAGAAGCTGGCCGCGGTGCTCGCCGAGAAACCCGGAGTAGCCGACCCCGACACTCCGGTCACCCTCGCCGAGGTGCGCGGTGAGATCGCCTTGCGCGGCGTGTGTTTCGGCTACCGGTCCGATGCGCCGGTGCTGGACGGACTGTCGTTGAGCATCCCGGCCGGCCAGACGGTGGCGCTGGTCGGCAGCACCGGTGCGGGCAAGACGACCATCGCCAAGCTGATCGCCCGGTTCCACGACCCGGCATCGGGCTCGGTGACGCTCGACGGTGTCGACCTGCGTGATCTCACGCAGGCGGAGCTGCGCCGGCACGTGGTGATGGTGACTCAGGAGAACTTCCTGTTCTCCGGGACGCTCGCCGACAACATCCGGTTCGGCCGTCCCGAGGCGACCGACGCCGAGGTGGTCGCCGCCGTGGCCGGCGTGGGCGCCGAGGCGTTCATCGCCGCCTTGCCGGACGGCTATGACACCGACGTGGCCAAGCGCGGCGGACGGCTGTCGGCGGGCCAGCGTCAGCTGGTCGCATTCGCGCGGGCGTTCCTCGCCGACCCGGCGGTGCTGATTCTGGACGAGGCGACCTCGGCGCTGGACATTCCGGGCGAGCGGATGGTGCAACAGGCGCTGCGCACGGTGTTGGCCCGGCGGACCGCGCTGGTGATCGCCCACCGGCTCTCCACCGTCGAGATCGCCGACCGGGTGCTGGTGATCGAGGACGGCACCGTCGTCGAAGACGGGCCGCCGGCCGATTTGATCCGCGCCGGGGGGCATTACGCCGCCTTGCATGACGCCTGGCGGCGCTCGTTGGCTTAAGCGCAGCCGAATTCTAATGAAACTGCGTGCAAACGCCCTGTTGGCGGCGGTCAGGGCCGCGGGTCGGACACCGCTGCGCGCTTACACTTCTCGCCGTGATGGACACATCTGACGCCAAGGTTGCGGGGTGATCGGCTCGCCGGCCGCCCAAGGGCTGGCGTTGGCGTCAGCCACCAGTTTCGGGATCAGCGACTTCGTCGGCGGCGTCGCGTCGCGCCGGGTTGCCGCACTGCGGGTGGTGCTGGTGTCCACCCCGGTCTCGATGGTGATGCTGGGAGCGCTCGCGATGATCGGCGGCGGCCACATCACGCTGGGCGCCGT
The DNA here is from genome assembly GCF_003284925.1 of Mycolicibacter senuensis. Lineage (GTDB taxonomy): Bacteria > Actinomycetota > Actinomycetes > Mycobacteriales > Mycobacteriaceae > Mycobacterium > Mycobacterium algericum_A. The sequence continues at coordinate 111,898 of NZ_QMEX01000003.1, read as the reverse complement.
CATGCTCGGCGCGCTCGGCGGGCTCAGCCAGGCCCTGGGTATCTGGTGGTTCTACGCGGCGATGGCGGCCGGCCCGATCTCGGTGGTCTCGCCGCTGGCGGCGGTGGTGGATGCCAGTGTGCCGGTGTGCGTCGGACGGGTGCTGGGGGAGCGGCCCGGCATGCTCGCCAGTGCGGGCATCGCGGTGGCGTTGGGCGCGGTGGTGTTGATCAGCTGGCACTCCGGGGACGACGGCGTCCACCGTCCGGGCCTTACCCGCGCCGTGCTCTGGTTGACGGTCGCCTCGGGGGTGGCCCTGGGTCTGAACTTCGTCTTCTTGGATCGCACTCCGTCGGATTCCGGGCTGTGGCCGTTGTTGTTCGCACGTGGCGCGGCCACCATCTTGGTGATCGTGGTCGCGGCGACCAGCCGCAATCTGCGGGTGCCGACGGGGACACCGCTGCGGCTGGCGTTCCTGATCGCGCTGCTCGACACTGCCGCCAACGTCACCATGCTGTTCGCCTTGAAGCACGCACTGTTGTCATTGGCCAGCGTGCTGATTTCGCTGTACCCGGCTGCCACCGTGATCCTGGCGGTCCTCCTACTGGGGGAGCGGGTGCGGCTCCGACAGGTGATGGGAATGGCGCTGGCGGGAATCGCCGTGGCGATGATCACCGGCTAGTGCCCTCAGCCCGGCAGCCCGATCCGGCGGTAACGCTGCAAGCGGGCTGCCATCCGCTGCTCGGCCGGCACTCGCCGCAACGCGTCGAGCTCCACGGCGATGGCCCGCGACATCCGTTTGGCGAAGTCGATCGGCTCGTCGGCGGCATCTGGGCGCTCGGCCACGATCACGTCGACGATCCCGTGCGCTTTCAGATCCGCCGAGCGGATGCCCTGTGCGGCCGAGAGCTCCGGGGCGTGCTCGGTGTCGCGGAAGACGATGGCGCTGGCGCCCTCCGGGGGTAGCGGTGCCAGCCAGCCGTGCGTCGCCGCCAGCACCCGATCCGCCGGCACCATCGCCAACGCGGGCCCGCCGCTGCCCTGACCGAGCAGCACCGACACCGTCGGCACCCGCAGCGTGACCAGCTCTGCCAGGCACGCCGCGATCTGGCCTGCCAGCCCGCCCTGCTCGGCCTCTACCGACAACGCGGGCCCCGGGGTGTCGATGGCCAGCACCAGCGGCAGTTGCAAGTCCTCGGCCAACGCCATGCCGCGCCGGGCGTCGCGCAGTGCGATCGGGTCGGTGAGCCGGTCCGGGCCCCGCCACTGCCCCAGCACCACGGCGGGCTGACCGCCGAAACGGGCCAGCGCCAGCAGCATGGTGGCGCCCCGCTCGGCGCTTCCCGTGCCCGACAACAACACCTGTTCGGTGGCGCCGTGTCGCAGCAGAAAACCCACGCCGGGCCGATCCGGGCGGCGCGACGCGCACACCGATTCCCAGGCCGGCAGATCGGGTATCGGCTCGCAGGCCGGGCTCGCCGGTGGCGCCGGGGGTTCGTCGAGCATCACCTTCAACGCCCGGGCGCAGGTGCGCCGCAGCCACTTCACCGGGATCACGCCGTCGATCACACCGTGGGCCTGAAGGTTCTCGGCGGTCTGGATGCCAGGCGGGAACGGTGCGCCGTAGAGCTGTTCGTAGACCCGCGGGCCCAGGAAACCCACCAGCGCCCCCGGCTCCGCGAGCGTGATGTGCCCGAGTGATCCCCAGGAGGCGAACACCCCACCGGTGGTGGGGTGGCGCAGGTAGACCAGGTAGGGCAGGTGGGCGCGCTTGTGCAGCTCGATGGCGGCGGCGATCTTGACCATCTGCAGGAAGGCGACGGTGCCCTCCTGCATCCGGGTGCCGCCCGAGCTCGGAGAGGCCAGCAGCGGCAGCCGCTGGGCGGTGGCCCGCTCGATCGCGGTGGTGATCCGCTCGGCGGCCGCCACCCCGATCGAGCCGGCCAGGAAGTCGAAGTCGCTGGCGATCACCGCGACCCGGCGCCCGCCCACCCGGCCCTCGCCGGTGATGACCGCCTCGTCGCGGCCGGTGGCGGCCCGGGCGGCGGCCAGTTCGGCGGCGTAATCGTCGCTGACCGGCAAGGCCAGCGGCTCGTCATCCCAGCTGATGAACGAGCCGTGGTCCAATACCGCGTCCCGCAGTTCATCGGCCCCGATCCTGCTCACACCACGAGCCTAATTAGGCTGGTGCGTCATGATCGGAGTTACCCGCGACGAAGCCGTCACCACCATCGAGCTGCAACGTCCCGAACGGCGCAACGCGCTGAACTCCCAGCTTGTCACCGAACTGCGGGAGGCGATCGTCGACGCCGCCAGCCACGACGTCCGGGCGATCGTGCTGACCGGGCAGGGCAGCGTGTTCTGTGCCGGCGCGGATCTGTCCGGCGATGCGTTCGCCGCCGACTACCCCGACAAGCTGCGCGCCCTGCACCAGAGCATCGGCGACGTCCCGCTGCCGGTGATCGGCGCGATCAACGGCGCCGCGATCGGTGCCGGTCTGCAACTGGCGATGGTCTGCGACCTGCGGGTGGTGGCCCCCGAGGCGTTCTTCCAGTTCCCGGTCGCCAAGTACGGCCTGGCACTGGACAACTGGAGTATCCGTCGGCTGACCTCGTTGGTCGGCTACGGGCGGGCCCGGGCGATGATGCTCACCGCGGAGAAGCTGCCCGCCGACGTGGCGCTGCTGACCGGCATGGCCAACCGGCTGGGCACCGTTGCCGACGCGCAGGCCTGGGCGCAGGAGATCGCCGGGCTGGCGCCGCTCGCCCTGCAGCACGCCAAGCGGGTGCTCAACGATGACGGCGCCTACCAGGAACAGACGCCGGAGCACAAGGAGCTGTTCGACCGGGCCTGGGCCAGCCAGGACGTGATCGAGGCGCAGCTGGCCCGCATCGAGAAGCGGCCGCCGAAGTTCCAGGGCGCCTGACCGGAGCCCGCGGTGAGCGCAAACGCCACGGATCCGGAAACCGCCGGTCACCGCCTTAGACTCGGCAACATGTTGCGCGGTGCGCTTCGGCTGGCCGCCGCCACCGCGTCCTTGGCCGCCGGCGGATGGACGGTTCGTGCGCTGCGCGGCACGCCCGGGGCCCTCGGTGCCGCACCGCACGCCATCGACGCGGTGGCCGCCCGCTCCAGGCATTACCGCGACGGGGTCTTCCACAACATCGAGCGGGCCTCGATGGTCAACATGGATCGCGAACAACAGCGGCTGATGCTGCGGGAGCTGTTCGCCGACCGCGGCGCGAGCCGGCCGGTGGCGCCGGTCCCGCTGGTGGTCCCCGACTTCGCCGGCGCCGCCGAACCACTGACGGTCACCTGGCTGGGCCACGCCACCGCGCTGATCGAGGTCGACGGCTACCGGGTGCTGACCGATCCGGTGTGGAGTGAGCGTTGTTCGCCGTCGGATGCCGTCGGCCCCAAGCGGTTGCATCCGCCGCCGGTGGAGTTGTCGGCGCTGCCCGCGGTCGATGCGATCGTCATCAGCCATGACCACTATGACCATCTCGACATCGACACCGTCACCGCGCTGGCCCGCAGCCAGCGGGCGCCGTTCGTGGTTCCACTGGGCGTCGGTGCGCACCTGCGGGCGTGGGGCATTCCCGCTGACCGGGTTGTCGAACTCGATTGGGATGAGCAGGTTTCGTTGGGCGAACTCACGTTGGTGTGCACGCCGGCCCGCCACTTCTCCGGCCGGTTCTTGACCCGCAACATGACGCTGTGGGCCTCCTGGGTGATCGCCGGGCCCGATCATCGGGTCTACTTCGGCGGCGACTCCGGCTACACCGGGAGCTTCGGGCAGATCGGCGCCGACCACGGTCCGTTCGACATGACCCTGTTGCCGATCGGCGCCTACAACACCGCCTGGCCGGACGTGCACATGAACCCCGAGGAGGCCGTCCGGGCGCACTTGGACGTCGACGGTGCGACGCTGGTGCCGATCCACTGGTGCACGTTCCGGCTTGCGCCGCATCGCTGGGATGAGCCGGTGGAACGGTTGCTGGCCGCTGCCGAGCCGGCCGGGGTGGCGGTGGCCGTCCCGCGTCCCGGCGGTTCAGTGAGGCTCGACGGAGGAGAGGCGAAGCTGGGACCGCCGCATGAACACCGCGGTTCAGTGAGGCTCGACGGAGGAGAGGCGAAGCTGGGACCGCCGCATGGGCCCGGCGAGCGGATCCGGCCGGCGGCCGGCGACATCGAGCCGTGGTGGCGGTCTTGACCGTCGCGCGGGCCGCCGCGGGGCTCAGCGACGACGACGTCGCCCAGCGGGTCGCCGACGGCCAGACCAACGACATTCCGGTGCGTGCCGCGCGCAGTCTGCACGAGATCGTCCGGGCCAACGTCTTCACCCGGATCAATGCGATCCTGGGCGTGCTGTTCGCCATCGTGCTCACCACCGGTTCGCTGATCAACGGGCTGTTCGGACTGCTGATCGTCTTCAACAGTGTCATCGGCATGGTCCAGGAGATCCGCGCCAAGCAGACGCTGGACAAGCTGGCCATTGTCGGGCAGGCGAAACCGGTGGTGCGCAGGCAATCCGGGACGGCAGAGCTGCCGCCAAGGGAGGTGGTGCTCGACGACGTCATCGAACTCGGTCCCGGTGACCAGATCGTCGTCGACGGCGATGTCGTCGAGGCGTCCGATCTGGAGGTCGACGAATCGCTGCTGACCGGTGAAGCCGAGCCGATCGCCAAGAGCATCGGTGCCCACGTGATGTCGGGCAGTTTCGTGATCTCCGGCAGCGGCGCCTACCGGGCTACCCGGGTCGGCGGCGAGGCTTACGCCGCCAAGCTGGCCGAGGAGGCCACCAAGTTCACCCTGGTGAAATCCGAACTGCGCAACGGCATCGACCAGATTCTGAAGTTCATCACCTATCTGCTCATCCCGGCCGGGCTGCTGATCATCTACACGCAGTTGTTCACCACGGACGTGGGCTGGCGGGCCTCGGTGCTGGCGATGGTCGGGGCGCTGGTGCCGATGGTTCCCGAGGGCTTGGTGCTGATGACGTCGCTGGCATTCGCGGTCGGGGTGATCCGGCTGGGACGGCGGCAGTGCCTGGTGCAGGAACTGCCGGCGATCGAGGGGCTGGCCCGCGTCGACGTCGTCTGCACGGACAAAACCGGCACGCTGACCGAGAACGGCATGCAGATCTCGGAGGTCATCGAATTCGACGGTGGCGCAGGTCTTCCAGTGCATCGTGCGCTGGCGGCGCTGGCCGCCGACGACGCCAGGCCCAACGCCAGCATGCAGGCCATTGCCGCGGCGTTCCCGACGTCGCCGGGTTGGGTGGCGAACGCCTTCGAACCGTTCAAGTCGTCTGCCAAGTGGAGCGGTGTCTCATACGGCGAACACGGTAACTGGATCATCGGGGCTCCGGACGTGCTGCTCGAGCCGTCGTCGGCGCCGGCCGAACAGGCCGAGCGGATCGGGGCGAGGGGTTTGCGGGTGCTGTTGCTGGGGGTCGGCGACCTGCCCGTCGATCACCCGGACGCACCGGGGCAGGTCACTCCGGCCGCGCTGGTGGTGCTGGAGCAGAAGATCCGGCCGGATGCCCGGCCCACGTTGGAATATTTTGCCGAGCAGGGGGTCTCGGTGAAGGTGATCTCCGGTGACAACGCCGTCTCGGTAGCCGCGGTGGCCGGCGAGCTGGGATTGAACGGGGATGCGGTGGACGCTCGCAAGCTGCCGCCCGAGCCGGACCGGTTGGCCGACGCGCTGGACGAGCACACCGTGTTCGGCAGGGTTCGCCCGGATCAGAAGCGCGCCATGGTGCGCGCCCTGCAGGCCCATGGCCACACCGTGGCCATGACCGGTGACGGCGTCAACGATGTGCTCGCGCTCAAAGACGCCGATATCGGTGTCGCGATGGGAGCGGGGAGCTCGGCGGCACGCTCGGTGGCGCAGATCGTATTGCTGGACAACAAGTTCGCCACCTTGCCTTACGTGGTGGGCGAGGGCCGCCGAGTGATCGGCAACATCGAACGGGTGGCGAACCTGTTCTTGACCAAGACGGTGTATTCGGTTCTGCTCGCTCTGCTGGTCGGCCTGGTCGGGTTGGCTTCGGCGCTGTTCGGCACCGAGCCGCTGCTGTACCCGTTTCAGCCGATCCACGTCACCGTCGCCGCCTGGTTCACCATCGGCATCCCGGCGTTCATCCTGTCGCTGGCGCCCAACAACGAACGGGCGAACCCCGGATTCGTACAGCGAGTGATGAGCGGGGCGCTGCCGGCCGGCCTGGTGGTCGGCATCGCCACGTTCACCTCATACCTATTGGCCTACCGCGGCAGTGAAGCCACATCGGTGCAACAGATCCAGGCCTCCACCACGGCCCTGATCACCCTGCTGACCACCGCCGGGTGGGTGCTGGCCGTCGTGGCGAGGCCGTATCAGTGGTGGCGGCTGACGCTGGTGATCTGCTGTGGCCTGGCCTATGTGGGCATCTTCGCGATCCCGCTGGCCCGGGAGAAGTTCCTGCTGGATCCCTCCAATGTGGCACTGACGTCGCTGGCACTCGGTGTCGGGGCAGTCGGTGCGGTCGCCATCGAGGCGGTGTGGTGGGCGCGCGGCGCCATGCTCGGCGAGCGACCCAAGTTGTGGCGAGAGTCGGCAACGAACACAATGACCCAGCGATCACACTGACCCAGCGATGAACACGCGATAACCGGGACAAGAAGGGAACAGAATCACATGGCCAAGCTCTCCGGCTCCATCGACGTCCCACTTCCTCCCGAGGAGGCCTGGGGGCACGCCTCGGATTTGTCGCGCTACAAGGAGTGGCTGACCATCCACCGGGTGTGGCGCAGCGTGCTGCCCGAAACCCTGGAGAAGGGCACGACACTCGAGTCGATCGTCGAGGTCAAAGGCATGCCCAACCGGATCAAGTGGACGATCGTGAACTACAAACCGCCGACGGGGATGACCCTCAACGGCGACGGCAAGGGCGGGGTCAAGATCAAGCTGCTCGCCAAGGTCACCCCGGCCGGCGACGGCTCCAAGGTCAGCTTCGATGTCCACCTGGGCGGACCGGCGCTGTTCGGGCCGATCGGCATGCTGGTGGCCGCCGCGCTGAAGAGCGACATCAACGAGTCGCTGCAGAAGTTCGTCACGGTGTTCGCGCCGGCTTGAGCGGTTGGGCGCCATGCCATCCCGTTACCGGGGCAGTCGCGGCCACGGCGAGCGCGTCGATGCGGGCTAGTGTCACAACATGACTCGCGTACACCCGGGCTGGCTCGTCGCACTGTTTGCTGCGATCCTGTCGGTCAGTGCGTGGCTGCCCTGGCTGACCACCTCGGCCCACGGGGGAGGGCGTGCCAGCGCGATCGGCGGCACCGCCGGCAGTATCGCCTTGCCGCCCCGCTTCGGCGTCGGCCAGTTGATCGTGCTGCTGGCCGCCGTGCTGCTGGTGGCCGGTGCGATGATCGGCCGTGGGCTGTTCAGCAGACTGGCATCGGTTGCCGCACTGGTGGTCTCACTGGCCATCGTCGCGTTGGGCGTGGCGTTCTACCGGCTCAACGTCGTCGCGCCGATCACCGCGGGCTACGGGCTGTACATCGGCGCGGTCAGCGTGGTCGGCGCACTGGGCTGCTCGGTGTGGGCGCTGGTGTCGGCGGGGCGTCGAGGCTGAGCTCCGGCCCCGGCGGCTACACGGTGAAACCGCCGTCGACGTTCCAGTTCGCGCCGGTGACGAATCCGGACTCGGGGCCGGCGAGAAAGCTCACGATGGCGGCGACATCGTTGACGTGCCCGTAGCGGCCGAGCGGCATGAGCTTCTTCAAGCCCTCGGGGAAGGCGCCGCCGTTGTCGGGGTTGGCGTCGGTGTCGATCGGGCCCGGTTGCACGTTGTTGACGGTGATGCCGCGTGGTCCGAGTTCGCGTGCCAGGCCCCTGGTGAACGACGCCACCGCGCCCTTGGTCATGCCGTATACCGAGAACCCGGCGGTCGGAATCCGATCGGCGTTGATGCTGCCGATGTTGATGATCCGCGAGCCCTCACCCAGGTGCTTCACCGCGGTGCGTGTCGCCCAGAACATTCCGCCGATGTTGACCGCCACGAGGCGGTCGAACTGCTCGGCCGGAAAGTCATCGACCAGCGCCCCGTGCGCGACGGCGGCGTTGTTCACCAGCACGTCCAGCCCGCCGAGTTCGGTGGCGGCTTGCTCGACCGCGGCCACCACCTGGGCGGGATCGCCGGAGTCGGCCTGGATGGCGACCGTCTTTCCGCCGTTGGCGGTGACCTCGGCGACGACCTTGTCGGCCTCGGCCGCCGATGCCGAATACGTGAACGCCACCGCGGCGCCGTCGGCGGTCAATCGCCGTACGGTCTCCGCACCGATGCCGCGGGAACCTCCGGTGACCAGTGCCCGCCGTCCCGTCAGGGGTGCTGTGCTCATGTCGTGGCCTTTCAGCTAATTACGAACCGACGTGTTACTTAGTACTATGAGCTCAAGGCCGTTCCGAAGCGAATGCATTCCCGGTGTGGTCGGAGTCACAGAGAGGCGGGGCGCGATGGCGGTGGGCCGGCCACGCGAGTTCGACCCCGATCAAGTCGAGCACGAGGCGATGAAGCTGTTCTGGGCCCACGGCTTCGACGGCGTCTCGATCTCCGACATCAGCGCCGCGACCGGGGTCAACCGCCGCAGCATCTACGCGGAGTTCGGCTGCAAGGAGCAGCTGTACGAGCGAGCGATGCAGCGGTACGTCGCGGGGCCGGGCGGCTACCTGGTCGAGGCGCTCGCGCTGCCGACCGCCCGCAGCGTCGCCGCAGCGGTGGTCCACGGGGCGGCCGACGCCGTCAGCGGCAACCCGCGCGGCTGTTTCACCGTCGACGACGGCCCGGGAGTGGCCGAAATGCGGGAGGCGTCGGTGCGCCGGCTCGCGCAGCGATTCGACGCGGCGGTGGCCGACGGCGAGCTGTCCGGCGTCGACACCCTGCTGCTTGCCCGCTGGATCGCCACGGTGTGTCAGGGCATCGCAATCCAGGCACGAGGCGGAGTCAGTCGTGCCGATCTGCACGCGCTGGCCGACGTGGCGTTGGCGGGCTGGCCGGGCTCCTGCTGACGCCGCGGGATCGCTCGGCGGCGACTCCGGGTCACCGCAGCGCGGCGATGACCTTCGCGAAGGCTTCGGCGTGGTGCTGCTGCACGGTGAAGTAGCTCACCCCGTAGCGCCGGCGGTATTCCCGTAGCGTGTCGGCCATCTCGTGCGGTGACCCCGACAGCACGGCGGGCATGGCCAGCAGTTCCTGATCCGACAGGGTCGGGGCGAATCGGCGAGTCAGCGACAGGTCGGGCATCCCGGAGGCATCGGTGGGCACAGCCGTGATGGCGAGATTCAGTTCCAGCGTGTCGAACCGATCGCCGGCGGCGGCGCGGACGAAGGCCACGCGCTCCGCCAGTGCGTCATCCGCGCCGGCCACCCGTGCCCCGGTCAGTCCGATGATGCCGGCGTGCCGTGCCGCCACGGTGAGCAGTCGGTCGCCGCTGCCGGCGATGAGGATGGGCACGTCCGGCTGGTGAGTCGCCACATACGTCGTGAGGTGTTCCAGGTAGGCGATGCGGCGTGCGGCCGTCGGGAACGGTAGTTCGGCGGCTTCGAACTCCGCCCGGACATACCCGGCGCCCAGGCCGACCTCCAGCCGACCGCCGGACAGCAGGTCGGTGTCGGCGATGTCGCGGGTCAACAGGGCCGGCTTGTAAAAACAGGCGTTGAGCACATACGTGCCCAGCCGGATGCTGGTGGTGGCCGCGGCGGCCGCCACCAACGCGGGGAAGGGGGCCGGGGCGCCAAGGTGATCGGGCACGTGGAGAACATCGAACCCGAACCCCTCCAGCCGCCGCGCGGTCTCGGCCAGCGCGGTCGCGGACCTGATCGCGTGCACGCCGACACCGAAGCGAAACCGCCTGTCCACCACCACCACCTACCTCCTAATCCCAGGACTGGGCCGCCAGCACCAAGCCTCGCACCAGCGCCGACGTGACCGGCGACAGGCCGTCCGGGCCGGGCGGTTGGCTGCGCGGACTGATCCCCCGGACCCGCGGCGACAGTTCCAGTTGGGCCCCGCCGCCGCGGACCTGATTGACCGGGTTCGCCGGATGCAGGCCGCGCAACCCCACCGGGATCGCCTCGAGGTCGGTGATCACCTGATAACCGGGCAGCACCAGGCAGCGGGCGAGGTGCTCGGCCAGGCGGCGGTTACGGCCACCGGCCAGCAGCTGGGTACTGCGTGCGATCCGGCCGTAGCCGTGCAGCGACACCACGACGTCGACATGGTCGAGAAATTCGGTGAGCCGCGGGGACTCCGCGGCGAGATAACGCGTCGACGGCAGGTGCCGCCGATACCCGTCGGGGTGCCGCACCAGATACACCGATGCCCCGGCCGCGTCGGCGGCGCGTTCGGCGATCACGTCGGTCATCTGCTCCAAGCCCCCGCCGTGAATGGCCAGGAAGCCGAACCGCGACCGCAGCCGACTGTCCTCGATGACGTCGGGTTCGGCCAGCAACGCCGAAAGCGACTGCGGTCCGGCTTCTTCGGCGGCCGGAAGGCGCAGCGGCCATTGGATCGGATCCCAGCGCCGCAGAAACTCGATCCATGCCGGCGGAAGCCCATGCTGGACGGCCGCGCCGATGATGCGCTCCAGATAACCGTCGCGCGGCGCACCGGTCTGCACCCGATGATCGATATAGACCCACGCCGGCGACGAACCGTCGCTGGTGTCGATGGTCAGCCGGTCGCGGCGGTAGCGCACCGGGACACCTTCGGCGCTGTCCAGCGCGGCCAAGTCGCGATCGGACACCCGCCACACCACCCCGTGCACCCGCGATCCGGGAAACGGCTCGACGGTGGCCACACCGCGCTGATTGATCAGCCAGTCATGGTCGGCCAGCGTCGCCGGCCGGGGATCCGACGCTTCGGGGCAGCGGCGCGCCATCTGCTGTGCGCACAGGTTGGACCCGTACGCGAAGTAGGCGTGCTGTGTCGCCGTCACCTAGCCCGGCGACTGCCTGATGATCACCACAATCTGCAGACTAACGGTGGCGGCGCCGGGCCGCCGCCATGCCGTCAGCGTGGCGGACGCGCCGGCGGTGCGGGGGCGGATGCCGTGGGCGTCGGGGTGGTCCGGTCGCCGGCCGTCTCCGTCGGCTGCGCCTCGGGGAACGCCCACTTCCCGGACAGCATCTCCTGCTCGGGCTGATAGAGCCGGACCAGGTAGTTCCATCCCGGCGTGACCGGCAGGCAGTTGACGACATCAGCCGAGCAGCCGCCGAACTGTATGGTCACCGATCCGTCATCGGCCTTCGTCGCGGTGACGTCGTTGACCGAGTAGGCCTGCTGCGGATTCTCGGTGAAATAGCCGTTCTTGTTGTAGACACTGACCGACCAGAAGGCACTCACCGGGACGTCCTTGACGGTCAGCCGATACACCGTGTTGCCGTCGTTGCGGGCCGGGGTGACGTTCAGGTACAGCGCCTCAGTCTCCGGGCTGCCGCCCCAGGCCGCTGCGGCGCCGATCAAGTGCCGCACCGGGTCGGTGTCGGCCAAGCTGCCGAACATGCCGCGGGTGTCGGGGATGGTCTCGGCCAGCACCAGCAGCGCGTCGCTGACCTTCTTCTGGCTGACCGGATCCCACCGGGGGACCTCGAAGGTTCCGGACTCCTGCTGGGCCACGGTGATCTGGTCCTGCAAGCGGTGTGCTGCCCGCAGGTCATCGGGGTCCTTGGGGTTGGCCAGGATGCGGACGGTGATCATCACGTAGCGGGTGCCGACGTGGTCTTGGTCGAGGGTGTGCTCGCCGCTGCCGTAGAACATGTCGGTGACGTATTCGTCCTGGTTGATCACCTGCGCCGACATGTACCGCTCACCGGGGTCGGGCAGGGTGATCGTCACCGGAGCCGCCTGCAGGTCGAACACCGCCGCCGAATACAGGGTGTCCCGGTTGGATCGCACCACCAGCTGCCGGTCGATCGGGGTGAGCTCACGCATGTGGAAGAACCGACCGAAACCGTTCTCATTGACGACGTTGGTGAACTCCTGGTCGGTGATGGCCCGCACGAAGTTATCCGGCGACACCAACACCATGCCGTTGGGGGTGCTGCGCGGCGCCAGGTGTGCCAGCGGGTCCGGGCCGGCCTTGGTCACGGTCAGCCCGCATCCCGTCAATGTCAGAGCGGTCGTCACCGCGCCGAACGCAGAAACCCATCGCTTGAACATGCAGCGCAACCTACCCGGCGCCACCGGCCGATGGCATATCAAAGGGTTTCGCGACACCAGTAGCGGAATTCGGGTGTGAGCTGTTGCACGCCTTGGGATACCGACGTAGGGTCCCGAATGAGAGTTCGCCATTAATTGGATGTGCAAATAATGAGAGCTCAATCCGAAGGAGTGGCCGTGCAGATGACCGGGAGCACCGAAGGCGACCGTTGCGGCCTAATCCGGCGGTACGGGTTCGCCACAGCAGCAGTGGGCACCGCGCTGTCGATGGTGGTGGGCACCCCGGCGGTCACCGCCCGGACCACGCCGGCGGTGGCGTTGACGTCGACGGCTGGGTTTCAGCCGGCAATCGATGAGCTGATCGCGGAGATGCAGCGGCTCGTCGGCGTCAATATGGAACTCGACTACGCGGTGCCCGGCAGCGAAGACAACCTGATGACGATGCTGCAGAACACCAACTACCAGTTGCTCAGCGCCGGACTGTCCCGCGTCACCCAGTTGTTCAACGGGGTGTTCTTCCAATCACCCGAGGCGATCGCGGGCAATGCCGCCGACCCCCGCCAGTACTTCGATTTCTTCACGCCCGACATCTACTACCGGGTGACCGCCGGTTTGGCACCCGGTGCGACATATGTGCTGAACGGGACCCTGGGCGGGGGGACCGAGCACTTCGTGATCAGCACCCAGGCCATCACCGGCGGGTCGGCGCAGGCCATCGAGAATCTGGAGATGGGTCACGGGCTGGTGGTCAACCCCGACGGCACCTTCACGGTTTACATCGGTCCGGAGGCGCCGGAGGGCGCCGTCAACTTCATGGATTCCACCGACGCCACCGTTGGCGGCGCCGCATCGCTGCTGATCCGGGACATGCTCGGCGACTGGGGCAAGGGCCCCGGTCACGTCACCCTGCAATGTGTGGCCGATTGCCCACCGTTCTTCGCCATCCCCGAGGGCGGGTTCTTCCCCAGCGACGACCCGGTCGGAGCCACGCTGGAGCAACCGGGCGGCATCACCTCGATCGACTCGATGCTCACCACGCTGTTCAGTGCCTTCGCTCAGGTCATCGGCCCGTTCAACACCCGTGCCATCGAGGGCGGGGCGTCGGTGGGGATGAACGTTCCAGCCAACACCATGTTCGACTTGAGTCCGCAGACCAGTTACGGCGCCGGGCTGGAGAGCGCGGTCGTCACCGGCGGCAACTTCGAATTGGATCCCGGTGAGGCACTGGTCGTGAAGGTGCCCACGGTGGATGCGGCCTACAGCGGTATCGAGTTGATGAACGTCTACGGCGGCGCGTTGCCCTACGTGATGGCGCAGACCACGCTCAACCACACCACCACCTACCACGCCGAGGACGGCTACACCTACTACGTCATCAGCGGCACCAACCCGGGTGTGGCCAACTGGCTGGACACCGGCGGCATCAACACCGGGGAGATCTTCGCCCGGTTCGAGAACGTCACCGACCCCGGCAATGCGCTCGGCCTGAGCGTGGAGACGCAGGTGGTGCAGCTCAGCGATCTGGCCGGCGTCCTGCCGGACGACACCCCCACCGTCAGCCCGGAGGAATTCGCCGCCGACATGGCGCAGCGGGTGCTGTCCTACGGCTACGGCCTGGATGTGTCGCGGATGCACGCCCAGCCCGACTGGGTGTTGCAGAACCTGCTGATGAACGGGTTGCAGGGCCTGATGGGTGACGAGAACTACGAGGCCGTGTTCGGCCATGAGCCCTTCACGCCGATCGCGCTGCGGTTCACCGAGGCGCTCAGCCCGAACTGGGATGCGGTGTGGAACAGCATCATGGACCACCCGATGGAAAGCCTGACGGCGGTGTGGAACAACCTGCCGCTGCTGGCCAGCGACATCAACCTGCCGATCACGCTGGCGCTGGCCCAGACCGCGCTGTCGGTGGTGATGCCGCAGCTGCTGATCCCGGCCATCAACGACGCGCTGTTCGATCCCAACACCAGCATCCTGGCCGGGCTGCTCAACGCCCGGGACGACTTCGCGACGGCGATCCTGACCGCCACCGACGCCTGGCCGACTGAACTGGGTGAGCAGGCGACTCAGCAGTGGGCGAACATGGCGGACCTGATCGCGAGCACCCCGAGCTTTGATCTGTCGGATCTGTTCGGGGCCTGATCGGCGCGAGTTCGGAACGTGGTGCCCCCGGGCGGATTCGAACCGCCGACACCGGCTTTAGGAGAGCCTGCAAGCTCTCGTAGTCCAGGTCGCGAAAGCTCTTCGGAGCTGGCGATATAGCACTATTCGGTGCTAACTGAAACCACGGCGTGTCGTAGATTCACCGACCAAGCACCGACCGCAGATCAGCGTTCAACTCCGGGCTTAGTAACGAGCGAAGCCCCCCGGCTGCAACCAGGGGGCCTCACGGAGGCGAATATGGAAACCACCGTTCTTGCGCGCGTGACGAGTGTATCGCGGGCGCTCGATGACAGCACCGTTCTGGCGATCCGGGGTGGTGTGCGATGACCCAACTACCAACGGACTGGGTTGTGGAGGCCTTAGGATCCTGGGTCTATCTTGAACACATCGACCGCAACCAGCCGTTGCTGGAATTTGAGCTGTCTGATGTCGACGCATTTGCGATCGGCATGGCTCTGATTCGTTCATCGGAGCAGGCACGGGCTGTCCGAGCGGCAACTGACGTCGCCGAAGAACGCGTTGGCTCGAACGTCACTCGTGATAGCGGGGTCGACCAACACGGCAAGGGCGTCTCCGTGGAGGGTGCTGGTCGCAAAGAATCGACTGTCGTGATCCGCGAACTGAGCGAAGATCATTCGGTATCGGCAGTAGAGGCGTGGCTGCCCGGTTGGCGATGGCCGGCTGTGCGGGCGGTGCAGCGCGGCACTAGATGGCTCGTGTCCTTGGATCCCGTCGTCAGTACCGCGGCCGGCGTAGAGGACGCCGCTCATAGTGCTTTTGATGCGATCAATGCGGACGATGCCCGAATCTGGGTCAAACTGCTTGCTGCCCTCTACGTGAAGGCGTCGGCGAAATGAGTCCGATGCCGGAGGGATGGTCGGTCGACGTCGACGGTGCCAATATCGTGGTTTCGTTCCCGGAGGGCGATCAGGACGGGCGACGCGTGCTCAGCAGACATGACGCACGCGTGCTGCGGGTCCAACTATATCTCGCGCATCTGTTAGCTGGGCGGAACCGATGGTCCACGGGCGCCGAGCCGGGCGCTACATCCGAGGAAGTTGCGGCCCTTCGAGCTGTCATGCAGGACCACCCCGATCTGCGCGGTGCTGACATCACGTACCAGGTAGCGGCAGAATTGCTCGAACGCTTCAACGCGTACGTCGGTCGCAACCTTGAACGAATTCCGCTCAGCTCAATGAGCGCAGAACCCGTTAGCACTGCTCCGGTAACGGAACCCGAAGGGGCAACGGCGACCGGTGGGCTTCCCCGCGGATGGAGCATCCGTGCCAAAGGGCATGAGGTTGAATTTATCGTGCCGGCGAGCGCCGCGGACGGCTACTTTGACCTCCGAATAGAGGAGGCGCTAGCGGTAGGTGTCGCAGTAACTCAGCAGGCCGAGCGGGCGCGACTGGCCTGGCTGGAAGCGCGTCAAAGAGCCATCGAGGAAACCAGCGGCTCTCTCAGTAGCGCCTTTGAACCGGACGAGCTCCGAGATCTACGGAAGGACTGGTCAGAATGACCGAGCCGTTACCGGACGGATGGTCTGTCGAGGACGCCGACGGCCTCGTTGTCGTCCGAATGCCACACGACTGTGCAACCTTAGCTCATGGATTGTCGCGCAACGAGTTACGGAGCCTGATCGCGGTTTTGGTCGGCGCTGTCCAATCTATTGAGCCACTTGCGAACGAGACGCTGCTCCACGGTTTTGGCTCCGTAGGAGTTGTGCAGTCCCTGGAAGGGTGGGCTGTCTACGTTTTATCGGATCTGCGTATCCACATTGACGTCGATCCGCCAGGGCCGAGCGGCTACTACACGTTGAGTGCTGCGGAAGCGGCCGCGCTCTGGCGGAGCCTGATGTCGGCGTATTGGCTTGCTGACGAGGATATCTCGCGGGCAATCAAAGAAGGCACCTGGCTTCGGAACGACCTTCCGGAAAATGGAGATGAACGGGACGACATAGACGGGGAGACCCCACAGTGACGTCAATGGCGGCACCCGGCGACGACTACGCAGTCGGCGACGCGTCGGCCCGGAGCGCTTGCGCGGAGGGCCAGAGCGTCGACCGCGCGAGCGCAGCGAGCGCCCTTGGTAGTACTCAGAGTTATTGCTTCACACCGGAGTCGGCGGCTGACGGCACCATGTTGAGGGGGGCTGATCCTGCTGAACGCCGCCGGGTCCGGTGGGCCGGTCGTGCGCTGCTTTGGCAAGCATCATCGCTGAAATCCGTGCGATGCTGCGGTCGGATGCTCCATAACGATGCGGTAGGAGATCCCGACGATGGCCAAGGGGTTGTGATCCAACGGCGAAAGGTTGACGGCCGCATGGTCGCGAGCTACCGCGGCCTGATGACGTGCGGATCGGTGTGGGCGTGTCCGAGGTGCTCGGCCGTAATTGCTCACACTCGGGCGGAGGAAGTCGCGGCAGGGGTTCGCGAGTGCTACCGCCGCGGTGGAAAGGTTTACCTGCTCACGCTGACGATGCGCCACTCCAGTCGCGACCAATTGGTGGATTTGTGGGACGCGTTGAGTTCGGGCTGGAGATCGGCTTTCGGCCAGCGGTCTTGGACAGGGCAGAGATCCCGTACCGAGCAGCGCCGCGGCGGCCTTGTAAAGATTGCCAACATCATGGGTGACGCTGAAAGATTCGATGTCGCCGGCTTGACGCGGGTGGTGGAAGCCACCTACGGGGCACCGAAGGATGGCGGTCATGGTTGGCATCTACATATTCACGCGCTGGTGTTTTCGGCGTCGTCTATGGCCGGTGGATTGGCTACCGAGCTTCCTGTTTGGGTTGGTGGTGCTGTCGACCGAGACTGGTTGGCACGCAATGTATTTGCTTCTCGTGTTCATTCACGATGGGCGACAGGGTTGTGCCGTGCGGGGTATCGATTGCCTGGATCGGTGGCGGTGGATGTCCGTGAGGTAGCCGACGAGGGCGCGGAGTACATCGGTCAATACTTGGCAAAGGCGACGTATGACGCTGCTGCAAAGATGGGCGCCGAGATAGCTACAGGGCAAATATCGAAAACTGGCCGTGCCGAACGGAACCGGACGCCATTTGAAGTTTTGGCAGATCTCTCGGTCTCAGTCGATGCTCGTGGGTTCGGGGTCAGGACACCACGTCACTGGTCGGTTATGCCGGCTGCAGATGGGGACTGGGCCGTGATCGATACCGATACAGGCGAGGTGCTATCTGTCACGCCTCCTGGTGAGTGGCGTGTCTGGCATGAATGGGAGCAGGCTTCCAAGGGGCGTCGTCAGATCATGTGGTCAAAAAAACGCCGGAACCCAACGAGCGAGCGTGAGCACATCTGGAACGCTGTGCTGACTGTTCGCGGGCTGACGGCTGACGAGTCAGACGAGGTGGTGGCCGCAGTAGACACGCATGGCGACTGTCTGGGTGAGATCAGTCGGAGTGATTGGTATCGGATTGTCGCCTGGCGACCGGCGCTGATTGTGGAGGTCTTGGAGGCTGCCGAATCTCTAGGGGTGCAAGGGGTCACTCGCGTCCTTGCCGGTTGCGGTGTCGATTTCTTGGAGCATCCCCCACCCAGGTCACGGGCTGCCTAGCATCGGCAGACTCGCTGGCAAGGGCACTGTCTTGGCGCGCCGACTCATAGTTTGCGCTGCGCTGTTGCGGGCCATAACCAGAACGCGCTGCGGATCTCCACCTTTGCGCAGCCCATCGCTGGGGCGGTGCCCGTCGAGCAGATCTGAGCGTGCCTGCATCCAGAGAGCGATCATCCAGGCGTCGTCAGTACCAGCGGTGAGAGTGGATAGGACATCGGCGAGCGCTGGGATGGTCGCGCCGTCGGGGAGAAATTGCCAGGTCGGGTAGACGGTGACACCGTCGGTCGTCGGGCACGCAAGTACCGCGTGCTTGGCCGCCATCTCATGCACGGCTTTGTGCGAGACCCCGAGTCGGGTCTGCGCCCCGCCACTGTCAAAAAATGGGCCAACCAGTGTGTCCCATGGTGACTCCGCGGCTGCGGTGGCGTCCGGGGTCCGTTGGGCATCGAGGCGGTCAGCTTCGGGTTGGTTGGCGTTCGAAGCCATGGGAAAAGGATGTCACATTTCTCTCCCGCCGTGTATCCCTGCGGCGACAGCTATTGGTACGGCTGTAGCTTCGCTGAGTGCCAGAAGCGAAGTCGGGGAGGTATTTCTACTGTCATGCGGCGCTGATCTACGGCGCTCTCGAAGAACTGCTCGACATGATGATGTGTATGGAACCCTGCCATGGATTTTCCCCGTTCTGTCAGTAGGCCTGGGTACGTTCGTGCTATGCCAGCGATACCGGGAACTTTGACTGGAGAGCTTGTACGGCGTCGAACGCCACTTCGCGAATGGCTTGCGACAGAGCTGCCGCACTGCGACGCGGTCTACGAAAGCTTTCGCAAGACGGTGACGCAAGAATGCATTGAACCGCCGAGGGGTGTGCCTGCCGGAACGCTCGGTTCAGCCCTTGACTATCTAATTCGTTACACTGTGGAACCGAATTACGATGCGCCACTCGCTGCGCTTGGAGCTTGTTTTGCTCAACTGGAGAGCCGACCTCATCCCGAAGCGGCTAGAGTCGACTGGCAATCGGCCGTGGTCGACGCGATCGAGTTTTTACAGGCTGCGTCGCGTGGGCTTTCACATGCTCGCTGCTCCGATTCGGATTTATTGACCGCACTAATGCAAAAATGTTGGATACTGGCGCTATTCACTGAGCTCGTGCGTGGTGTGTCCCTCGATCGTTCGCCGCTCGGGCAGATGGGTGACGAATTACGTCCGCGGCGGATGGCCGATTTCGATGAACTTATGCCCGATGAGATAAACGCGGATATCTACTCTCTGTACCGACATGTACAGGGAGTTCTGATGCCATTTATCGAAGTGCGAATGAGTGCTGGCACTAGGGTGATGAGTCCGGATCTAGGATGCCAAGGGCTGGCCGCTGATGCAGATCTTATGGTTGGGACGACTCTCATTGAGATCAAGGCAGTCGTCGGCCGACGAACCCGCGCCGGTGTACCGCGTTACGGCCTCGATGCGCGAATGCTGTATCAGCTAGTTAGTTATGCGCTGTTGGCGAACTGCGCGGGCTACGAAGTTGACGAGATTGCCATCTTCAACGCCCGTTACGCACATCTAGAAAGTTGGCATCTCGCAACGCTCCTTTCGGAGCTTGCCGGCCATTCGGTGACGACTAAAGACATCGCGGCAAAATTCCGCGCATTTATCGGAACTAAGTACGGGAAAGTGTGACGGATCAAGGAAGCCTTACTGCCAAAGGAAATCCGACTCGAGGACTGATAGATGATGTTTAGTGGTCGACGCTTAGCTGAACCATTTCGGCTTTCACCATTTGCTCGTGTACGTGTCACGTGGTCGTGGTTCCAAGGCCCAGTCATACTGCGTCGTTGGATGATACCTGCGTTCGCTGTTCTGCTGACTTTTGCTTGTGCGGCTGGTGCAACAGCAGTGATGGTCTTTGACCGTTCCGCCACCACCATCCCTGGCTCGTCGGAGGGAATTCAGCGAACGACCGTGCCTGGTGTCGCGGCGCCGATTGATTTCCCCGGAGCCGAATGTCACGCCATGCAGCAGATTACCCGAGGGGGGCCGGCTTCGTCCGCTCCGATCGTTGTCGTCATGGATCCGTCCGGAATCCCCTACGGTCCGGCGTGTTTGGTCTCGGGCGGCACAACTGGCAGGTCGTGATTTGGGTGGCGACTCGCTTGTTATGTCGACTGACTCCGAATCCGTCGTGTCCAGATGCTTCAAGGTCGCGCCCCGGACTCGGTCTTGATCAGGATGGCCGGTCTGTTCGACGACGAATAGTTAGCAAAGCTCCGGCCACTCGCCATCACCTTCATGGGTCGACAACCCGCGAACGTCACTCCGGCCCAAGCCACTCCACCGCTGCCCGTTCCGCCGGCGTCGGCGGGTACGCCCGGAGATGCGCCCCGCCGAATCAGCAGGCCAGCACTGCGGCGCTGCCGGCTGCCAGCTGGGCGTCGAACGCCGCAGCTGCGACGGGTGTGAGGACGAGGAACCGTTAGGGCGATGGCGGCGTCTAACCCGGGCATGGATGACTACGCAGAAAGACTGCTGGCTTTGTGCCGACTACGGCATGTCGGGGGAATACCGGAGACCGTTGTGGCTGGGCGCTATGGTTCAGCCCATGCCGAAGGCTCTTTCTCTGAACGAGATACGCCACCGCTGCGCACAGTTCGCCTCGGAATGGCAGAACAGCGAGGGTTACGAACGCGGAGAAGGTCAGCAGTTCGTTCAGCAGTTGTTGCAGGCCTACGGCATGCCCAGAACTCGTACTGCCCTTTACGAGAAGCGAGCGCAACGCAGCAGCACCGGAGGCCGCGGCTTCATCGACGCGCTGATCCCCGGCCTTGCGGTGGTCGAGATGAAGTCCGCGGGGGAAGACCTCGTCGCTGCCGAGCGACAGGCACTCGATTACCTCGACAGTCTCAGCGAGGCCGAGTACCCGCGCTACGTGATCACCAGCGACTTCACCAAGTTCCGGGTTCTGGATCTGGAGCTTTCCGCTGATGGCGCCGTCGACGACGTCACTGAATTCGCGCTCGGCGACTTGCCAGCGAACGCCGAGGTGATGGGATTCCTCGCGGGATACGAGGTCCGCGGCTTCGGCTCTCGCCAGCAGGAGACGGCGTCAATCAAAGCTGCGCAACTGATGGCTGCCCTCTATGAGGAAGCCGAATCTGCGGGGCTGCACGGCCAGCAGGTATCAGTGTTCCTGACGCGCACCTTGTTCTGCCTGTACGCCGACGACGCCGCCATCTGGGAACGCGACCTATTCTACGAATTCATCGAATCGCGCACCAGTGAAGACGGAAGCGACCTCGGGGCGCAGCTCAGCGTGCTGTTCCAGGCGATGAACACGGAAGTGGTCAACCGGTCGCCATCGCTCGATGAACTGGTAGCGCGATTCCCGTACGTCAATGGCGGGGTTTTCGCCGATCCGCTGCCGATCCCGGCCTTTCGCAAGGAAGTTCGAGATGCCCTGCTGGTGTGCTGCGCCTTCAATTGGGACGCCATCTCGCCGGCGATCTTCGGATCACTTTTCCAGGCCGTCAAGGACAAGGAAGCCCGCGATAAACTCGGTGAGCACTACACGACCGAGACGAACATCCTCAAGGTAATCCACCCGCTGTTCCTGGACGAACTTACCCAGCGGTTCACCGACGGCTACCACAACAAGGTGTCCCTACGGCGGCTGCTCACCACCCTAGGAAAGCTCCGCATCTTCGACCCCGCTTGCGGGTGCGGAAACTTCTTGGTCGTCACTCTGCGCGAGCTGCGGGCTCTGGAATTACGCATCTTGATCCGCCTACAGGAACTAGGCGAGGATTACCAGCACGAGTTGTACGCCGAGAACCTCATCCGCGTCAAAATCGACCATTTTTTCGGCATTGAGATCGACGACTGGCCGGCGCGCATCGCCGGACTGGCGCTGCATCTGGTAAATCATCAGGCGAACAAAGCGATGGAGTTGGCGATCGCACTGGCCCCTGAGCCGCTGCCGCTGATCGAATCCGGACACATCACGGTCGACAACGCATTGAAGTTGCCGTGGGAGGAAGTCATCGCTCCAAGCAGCGATGTGTACACGCTCGGCAATCCGCCATTTCTGGGCGACCACTCCCGGGACGCTGAGCAGCTCGCCGAGCTACAGGCGGTCTGGGGAACCAGCCAAACCAGCCGCATGGACTACGTGACCGGTTGGTACAAGAAGGCGATCGACTACTACGGCCAAATCGCAGGTAGGTTCGCGTTCGTCTCGACCAACTCGATCGCGCAGGGCGATCAGACGCATCGCGTGTTCGGCCCGATCTTCGAAGCTGGCTGGCGCATCCGTTTCGCCCATCGCACCTTCGCGTGGACGTCAGAAGCGCCCAACGCCGCTGTCGTTCACTGCATCATCATCGGTTTCGACCGCGGCGGACGTAACACCCCTGCCCCTGTGATCTATACCTACAAAGATCTCAGGGGCGCCCCGGAAGCGATGCCCGCCAAGAACATCAACGGCTACCTGCTTGACGGTCCAGACTTCCTCGTCGGGAAATCGACACAGCCGATTTCGCCGTCGCTCCCCGAGGTTTGTTACGGTTCAAAACCCACCGACGGCGGCTTCCTCATCGTTACGGCGGAGGACTATCCGGCTGCGGTCGCGGACGAAAACATGAGCCCGTACCTACGGCCCTACCCGGGCACCACTGAGATGCTCTATGACAAGCCGCGCTGGTGTTTGTGGTTGGTCGACATGAAGCCCATGCACCTGAAAGCATCAGCGGAGCTTCGCCGTCGGCTCAGAGGAGTCCGACAGTCACGGCTGGAGTCGAAGGCTGCTACTACCCGCGACTGGGCCGACAGGCCACGGCTGTTTCGCCAGATCGGTTTCCAATCCGACAAGCAGTTCGTCGGTATCCCCGAAGTCTCCTCGGGCACACGCCACTACCTGCCCGTCGGCTTGCTGCAACCTGACACGATCGTGTCGAACAAGATCTACGCGGCCGATGACCCGGACGGATTCCTATTCGCCGTCGCGAGCTCAGCAATGCTTATTACCTGGATGAAAGCCGTGGGCGGCCGGATGAAATCCGATCCGTCGTTCTCCAGCACCATCATGTGGAACAACTTCCCGCTACCTAAGGTCACCGCAGCACAACGGGTCGCGATCTGCGCCGGCGGCAAGGCCGTGTTGGCAGCACGTGCACTGCACCCGGACCGGACCCTCGCTGAAGCGTACGACCCGCAGAACATGACTAGCGAGTTGCTGAAGGCGCACGCCCAGCTCGATCGTGCTGTGGATGCCGTATTTGGCCTCAAGGGCCACGTCGACGAAGATGCCCGGCTCAAAGCTCTCTACGCGGCGTTCAAGGCGCTAACTTCCGCGAAGAAGAAGTAGCCGCCATGGGAGCTGAGACGACAGGATGGAGCGGTGGCCAAGGACGATAGCGCGCTTCCGTCGGGGGCAGTGGAGTCGGGTGAGTACAACTGCATCTGGAAACTTGACGGGCAGGACGTCCTGGGGACGATCGAGCTCGCTGGCGGCAAATTCCCGCGTGGTACTGCGGCGTACACGCTGCCGGCGTGCGCGAGACCGTTTGGAGGGGCGTTCCCTGCGAGCGAAAGGCGAGATCGGGTCACCGGATACATAGACGCGGTGGGCCGGACCGCAGTTCTGATCGATGTGAAGGTATCGACGCAGTGGCGGAATCGGACCTACCTGGATGCCGCCTATGCACTCGTCGGTCGCGGACTCGGCGGGGAGGACACTCCGACGTTCCATGAGGTCCGATTCCAGACGACGGGTCTGGAGTTGCTCTGCGGATTCGTTCCGTTGACGCACACCGCATATCCGCCGTCGCTCGACGGAACTCCGCAGTGGTCGGCGAGGAGCGAGGGCGGAATATTCCGCGAGTGGAGCGACGAAGATGCCTCGGTGAAGTTGGACTTTGCGTCGTCAGCAACGATCGCTGATCCCTATCGTTTCAGGGTCAGGTTTGCCCCCTGGGCGACCATCAAGTCGCGTGAAGCGCTCGGTGGGAGGGCGTGGTTCCGGGGATGGTGTACAGACCTGCTCACGCTGGTGAGTGCCGCCACCGGGCGGGCAGAGACCTTGACGCACATGCAGTTTGAGACAGGTCAAGGCACAGTCACCGTGTTCACAGCGCGCGTGTCCCAGACCCCGTACTACGCGGCCCAAGACTTCCGCACACACGTCAGCTACAGAGTCGGCGGTGAAGACGGTGAGTCACTACTCGATGTGCTGCGCAGTGTGCAGGCGAGGCGGGTGGTGCGACACCCCCTGATCGAAGGGTATGACCCGGCGATCCTCGATCGTGCTCAGCACCCGCGCTCGCGAGTTCTGCAACTGGTGCAGTGGATCGAGGCCGCTTACGGTTTCGAGACCCGTGACAGTTGGGAACGTCGCGTCACTGATCACACCACGAAGCGCGAGGACCTGGTCGAGGCGTTGACAAGAGCTCGCGACAATGGGGCGCTAACCACCCAGCAGCTCAGCTTCGCCAAGCGGGCGCTGAGCAAGAAGCCGTACGCGTCGTTGGACGAAGCGCTGCGGGCGGTATTCGATCGCCATCCGGGACTGGACATCCGGCGGAGGCTCGGCGATCTTCCAATCGTGCAAGACCAGCTTGCAGTTGATGATTGCGACACCGTCGAAAGCTCCATTCGCGAGATCCGCAACGGGTTATCTCACGGGAGTGCCGACTACGATGCCTGGAAACTGGATGCCCTCGCCGAGGTACTCCGCCAGTTGGTCCGCGCCGACTATTTGCAGTTGCTCGGATGTGCTTATGACCCCGAGGCGATCTTCCCGCTGGGGGAGTGAGCTGGGGCAACCTGCGTTTCCACAGCGCGCGCGAGGTGAAGCACCACCAGCGCGCCCCTCCGTCAATCGGTGGCCCTGCCTAGGCTTTCCGGTTGCAGGTGATGATCTGAGCAATTGTGTTGAGTGATACAGGTGCCAGATCCCAAGCGTCCAAACCCACATGGACGGTTCGGCCCGGGCCGCGGCGCTGTGTGCTGTGAATGTGGCCGTGCAGCAACCATGCGCCGAGGTCGGGCAATCGCCACTGCTCATGACGGGCACCTCGATCCTCGGGACTCGGGCTGCCTAGATACGGAAAGTGCGACAACAACAGATCGTGGCCGGCCAATGTCCTCCGCGCTGACTGCTGCACTGATGCAAACACCTCCAGATACTGCGGAAATAACTTGTGGGCGTCGGGGTGGCGCGGGTGCACTCCGTCGTGATTTCCGGCGATCAAGTGCTTGATCCCGGGGCGTTGCGCAACCCACTGTAGGGCCCGCTGCTGGCTGGAGCGTCCGCCCCCTGAAATGTCGCCTAGGACCCAAACGACATCGGTCTCAGCGATCAGAGCATCCCATCGTCGACTTAGTTCCAAGTCATGGTCAGTTGTCTCATCGAAACCGCGGAGGCTCGCCACCAGGTCATGGCCGACGTGGAGGTCTGCTGTGTACCAAGTTTCAGTGCGGCCGGCCCGCCGGTTGAAGGTATCCACGGGCTCGATTTCTGGATTTACTGTGCCGTGCAATGGATGGAACTGTCGGGCAGGAGGTTTAGCCAGTACGGGGCAGGCCACGAGTACGCTGCGGCAGAGTCTGGTGCTGGGAGGGTTGTCTGGCCTGGCGGTCGCTGAAGGGTTTCAAGGTCACGCCTTATTGAATGGCGAAGGACGGCTGTCCGTTCTTCGTAATGCGATACTCGTTCTAGTAACGCTTTGCAGTCGGTTAGTATTTGGTCGGTTTTTTTGTGTGGCTGACTATGGCTGAGGCGGGCCGTTCTCTTGTATATTGCGCGAAGTGTTCTCGATGTGCCGCCGGCTGAATGTATCTCTGATACGTCGCATCCAGCCAGAAAAAGGAATCGGTCGACAATTTCGGTTACCTGAATGAGAATTCGACTCCGGAGTTTTGTTAGGGCGAGAAGATCAAGAAAAGCGGTCCGCATATCTTGGATTAGATCGTTGTGTGCGCGGCTTAGTGATTTCAATGGTGCAGTGCCCAGCATCTTCGATGAGGTTGCTCGGTTCAGGCGCTGGTTGGTTTCTGCTAGATGGATGCGCATGGTGGACTGCTGGCGGCAAAGTAAGCCAATTTCGCGCTTGTTGTCGGCAAGGCCGATGCGAAGCGAGCGGAGGCGGGTGCCCTCTGCTTCGGAGAATCGCGTGGAAGGTGACATGGCGAGAATTGCCAGGGCCTGACTGCGCAGATCGTCGTGAGGCTGGTGCAACTGGCTGATTACGGCCTGCCGCAATCGGGGCAGATACGTCTTGGCGCGCGCTTGCGCTTGGCCTGAAAGTGACGCTGCCAGCAGGAGATCACGTGATGACGCCCCCATTTGAATGGCCCTGATGACCACCCGCGGCGGTAGGCCAGGG
This sequence comes from Mycolicibacter senuensis, assembly GCF_003284925.1. Lineage (GTDB taxonomy): Bacteria > Actinomycetota > Actinomycetes > Mycobacteriales > Mycobacteriaceae > Mycobacterium > Mycobacterium algericum_A. Next base: position 85,607 of record NZ_QMEX01000003.1, on the reverse strand, counting down.
AGGGTTTTCGCGATCTGCGTTTCCAGATCCGTCATGCGGCGAGTGTAGAGCTAGGCGCTGACAACGCTAGCGGTTTCGTGCATCTATCTGCGGCTTTGAACTTTGCGTTGCTATGTGGTGCTGAGTCGTGCTGGGCGGCGAGCATGGATACATGACCGGACCCGCACACCGCCGCGCAGCTACCGGGGCACGCCGCTTCTGCAGCGAGCCGCTTGCTGTGGAGCTGAGGCTGCTTGCGTCGGTGTCGCCGTCGGCTGACTTGCGGCACCACCGCCGCGTGGCCGCTGACTTTGGCCGGTTTTCGTAAGGGAGAGGCAGGGGCTGCGATCGGTATCGAATCAATTCAGATGGTCATGAACGAGCGGTTTTGATGAATCACAGCAGATGAAAGGAAATAGATATGTCTGACATGTCGCGATTGGTGCTGAATGTTGACCCAGGATCGGTCCTGCTGATTGGTACCGGGGGAACGTCACGGACCAGAGCAGCATACGAGAACGGAGTCAAGACTGATGCGAATATTCAGCGTGCCGGAGTGGACGTGCACCGCCTGACCGGCGTAGCGGTCTCGGTCAACGGCATGGGCCTGGATGGCGCGGTCGTCGAGACTGCTACGCCCCTTGAGAACGTTCCGGCCGGCGGTATTTTCCGTGCGGAAGGAATTGCGGAGGTTGCGGTGCGGGCTGAGGGGCGTCAGGGATTTGGCGGTGGTAGTCCTCGCGGTGTTCTTTCGGTGACGGTGTTTGTTGAACGGCTGGTTCCTGCCGGTAATGCGACCGATGTGCTTCGGGCACCGGCGGCAAAGCGCGCTGCGTCGGGGGACTAGACGATGTACGTGCAAACTGGGTACATGCCAGCGGTCGCCACGGCAGTCGGCCGGCTGGTAGACAGCAAATGGACGGTTGCCACGCTCGAGCTCGTCGGCCTCAATAGAGTTCTTCCTGTCCGACGACCCATGTGGTCTATGTTGGCTGAGGGCGCGGTTAGTAAGCGCGTGCCGACACGTCGCACGTATGCCAAATCGTTTGTGCCGGAATTGATATCGGTGATTCCTGCTCCGTATGGCGCCTGCGCGAGATTCGCTGGGCTGCCCGGCCAGGATCTCAGGCAGTGGCAGTCCACCTCCGGGAAGCTGGCCTCGGCGATTGGGGTACCCGTCGTGGTCGTGGAGGAGCCGGAGCCTGGGGTATTCGAGCTACAGCTGAGAGCAGTTGATCCGCTGCGGCAGCCATACAAGCTGCCGTCCGTGCCGAGTGCCAGGAGTTGGGCGGTGGGCTTGGGGGTTGATGAGATCGGCGTCCACCGCGCGCTCGCGCTGAGCAATGTTTCGGGCGTCGTGGTGGGTGGCGTCCCGGGATCTGGAAAGTCCGCGTGGCTCACGAGCACGTTGGCCACGTTCAGCGCTTCACCGGCTGTTCAGTTTGTTGTCATCGATGGGAAGGGCGGACATGACCTAGGTTGTCTGCGGCATCGGAGTTGTCGGTTCCTGAATGATGACCTTGATTTGGAGGGTATCGCAGCGATTCTCAAGGGCACGACATGTCTTGTGCGTGAGCGGATTCGACATGCCCACGAGTTGTTCGGGTCGTCGAATTTCTGGGACAGAGGCCCGACGCCCTGGGCGCCGTTGGTGTTCGTCGTTGTGGATGAGTGTCAGACGTTCCTCGATCCCCGTCAACTGGTGACCAAGGAAAAGAAGGCTATCGGGGCGGAGATACATGCCGCAGTCAGCTATCTGGTTCGGAAGGGTCGCTCGGCCGGCGTCGTGACGATTCTGTCGACACAGAAGCCCACGGCCGAATCGTTGCCTACCGATATCAGGGACAACGCATCGCTAAGGGTGTGCTTCGGGGTTCAGTCGACCTACGCGGCGACGGCGGTGTTGGGTGACGATTGGCGGGGCGATACCGATGCTTCGCCCCTGGGAGCAACGTCTGGCTTGGGCGTCGCGTATGTCGACGGGCAGTTTCGACGGTTCCGTGCTCCATTCGTTACTGAGTCCGTGGTGGCCGCCTACACGCATCACTATTCAGGGCTGGTGAGTGACCCATGGCAGCTGCTCCCGGCGCTGCCGGCGCCGAGCGTCCCTACGAGTTGACGGGGCGCCACGGTGATGACTTTGGATGCGCAGCCGGCAGAACGTCCTCCGGTGGGCCGGGCCGAGGTGGATGTGCACAAAGAGCGGCTCGGTGCTGAGGTACGAACGCATCAGCAACCACAACAGTCGGCCACAAGCCGCCGGATGGCGGCGCGTGAGATCGTTGGCGGCTCAGGAGATGTCCCCGATGGCTACTGAGGTCCGGGCAGGGGCGAGCGTTCATCGGCCAGCTGGGCTGTTGACGATTGATGAGCTGGCCGAGCGCTTGACGGTAAGTGTTGGCTGTATCCGGTCGTGGCGGCTGAGGGGCGAGGGGCCGCCGGCGATCCGTATTGGTAGTGCGCTCCGGTGGGACGTTGCGGAAGTGGATGACTGGCTAGATCGGCGACGCGAATCACGGTTGGAAGCAATGTGATTGAGGCTAGAAGCGGCCCGAAAGGCGCGCGTGTATACCGTGCTCGCGTCTACTATCGGGGCCGCTACGTTGCCTCGCGGACATTCGATCGCAAGCGTGACGCGCAGGAATGGGAACGGCGCCAGGTTGAGACTCTGAAGACGGGGTCCTGGGCGGACCCCAAAGCTGGCGAGCGGCCGGTCCGTGAGTGGTGTGAAACGTGGATGCGGGCGCAGCCGGCCAGGCAACCGGCGACAGAACGGAAGATCCGCGGTGTTATCGGGAGGCAGATTGCGAGCACCTTTGGCCGGCGTCCACTGGTGTCAGTGAGGCCGTCAGAAGTTCAGGCGTGGGCGGCTGATATTTCCCGCAAGCAATCGCCGGCGACCGCTCGGCATTCGCTTGGTGTCCTGAGGCGGGTGTTCGACTACGCGGTTCGCGACGGGGCAATTCACCGCAACCCTGCTGCTGGGATCCGCCTGCCCAGGGTCCGCGGGAACGATCCGCGGCCCCTGAGCCATGAGGACCTGTGGCGGCTGGCCGACCATCTGAAAGTACCTCGAGATCGGCTGCTGGTACTGGTTGCGGGCTACTGCGGTCTCCGGTGGGGCGAGCTCGCTGCGCTGCGTTGGGCTGACGTTGATTTGGCGGCTAAGACGTTGCGCGTCGCACGTGCGTACTCGGAGGAAGCGCCGAAGGGTGAGAGCTCGCCGGTGAAGGACCATCAGGCCCGCACGGTGCCAATCCCGGCTGTGGTGTCAGAGGAGCTCAGTAAGTTTGGGGCAGATCACAGACAAGACTGCCTCGTGTTTCCCTCAGCAAACGAGACACCATTACGTAACCGGAACTTCCGCCGTGATGTCTTCGATGATGCTGTTGATGCGCTGGACTTGAACATCACGCCGCACAACTTGCGGGACACGGCTGCATCGCTGGCCATTCAAGCCGGGGCCTCAGTGGTTGCCGTGGCTCGCCTACTTGGCCATGAGTCGGCTGCGACCACCCTTAACCACTACGCGGGCCTCTTCCCGAGTGATCTCGACGATGTTGCTGAGCGCCTCGATACCGCGGCGCGGCGCGCAATCGCGAACCAGGCGGTGCCGCCTGATACCGAACAATCACCGACCAAACACCGACCAGAAGGGAGTGAAGGGACGTAGGGCAATGTCTCGGAAAGGTTCGCTGACGTGCAGATATGGTGAGTGCCCCCGGGCAGATTCGAACTGCCGACACCGGCTTTAGGAGAGCCGTGCTCTATCCCCTGAGCTACGGGGGCGCGGGGCTTGTCGAAGCCTCTTGGCAACAGGCCCAATGGGACAGCTCATGGTAGTCGGCCATCCGGTGCTCGCGGTACCCGGGCTTGCGGTGATTCGCGGGCGGGCCAGGAGGCGGCACGGGTCATCGGCGTGCCGGGCCTCAGTCGGTGGCTGTCGCCTTACGCCGCTGGTAGTGCCGGCGTGCCTTCATGCGATTGCCGCAGATCGCCATCGAACACCAGCGCGCGGTGTTGGGTTTGCTGCGATCGATCAGGAACAGCTGGCAGTCGGCATTAGCGCATGCCCGCAGCCGTCCCGGGCTGGAGATCCGTAACGCATCCCAGGCCAGGATCGCCCGGGCGGCGACCTCGGAGGCCTCGGCGGTGGACAGCGCCCAGGAGATGCCGTCGTCAGATACAGCCGGGCGCAACGCGACTCCGGTGAGGAAGGGCGCCAACGCCGCAGGATCGTCGTCTCCGCGGACCACCGCTTGCAGCGCCGTGCGTACCTCGATCAATTCCTCCAGCTGCGCCTGGGTGAGGGCGGCGCCGTGTGCGCTCAGCCAGGCCTGCGCCGTGGCGGGGTCCTCGAGTTCGTCGTGAGCCGCACCGTCGATGACGGGGGTGGTGTTGAGCAAGTCCAGGAGCAGCAGCTCGTCGTCGGGGCCCGCCGCCACGATATCCATATAACCTCCAAAAATCTATTGACAGGTTACACCCTCGGGTGTTTGACTTCTAACTATCAAAAACTACTTAAGGAGTTAGTCATGGTTGCTTCGGTACGGCACCAGTACGCCGACGTCGACGGGCGACGATTGTTCTACCGGCAGGCCGGAAGCGCCGATGCGCCTGCGATCGTGCTGCTACACGGCTTCCCGACCAGCTCTTTCATGTTCCGGGAGCTGATCACCCGGTTGTCCGGCGAGTACCACGTCATCGCCCCCGATCACCTCGGCTTCGGCTACTCCGACGCACCGTCGGCGGCCGAGTTCGACTACACCTTCGACGCCCTCGCCGAACTCACCGAGGGGCTGCTCGACCAGCTCGGACTGACCCGGTATGCGATCTACGTCCAGGACTACGGCGCGCCGATCGGCTGGCGGCTGGCGCTGTCCCGGCCCGAATCCATCAGCGCGATCGTCACGCAGAACGGCAACGGCTATGACGATGGCTTCATCGAGAGCTTTTGGACCACCGTCTGGGACTACCAGCGTGAGCAGACCGCCGAGACCGAAGCGGCCATCCGCACCGCGCTCGATGCCGAGTCGGTCAAATGGCAGTATCTGACCGGCGTGCCGGATGAGTCACTGGTCAGCCCCGACACCTGGACTCTGGACAACGCACTGCTGTCGCGGCCGGGCAACGACGAGATTCAGCTCCGGCTGTTCCGGGACTACGCGACCAACGCGCCGATGTACCCCGCGCTGCACGAGTATCTGCGCACCAGCGGGGTCCCGGTGCTGGCAGTCTGGGGGAAGTCGGACCCGATCTTCGGCCCCGACGGCGCCCGGGCATTCGGCCGGGACGCACGCGACGCGGAGATCCATCTGCTCGACGGCGGTCACTTCCTGCTCGAGACCGCTGTCGACGAAGTAGCCGACCTGATCAAGGACTTCTTGGGCCGGGTGAGCGGGCGGTGACTCCGGCGAGTGAATTCGCGAAAAATAGCACGCCCCAACGATATTCAGGCTACGGCGAAACTGGCCGTGGAAGCCGGCGCCCGGGTGATCGTGACGACGCGCATCGGGTCATGGAGGCTGGAGAGGCGACCGGCAAGATGGTCGTCGTGGTCGCCGACTGAGGCCCGTGATCAGTCGGTCAAATCGGCCGCCACGGTGTTGACCAGCAGCGGGTCCGGCTCGGCCGCCATCGCCAGCAGCCCGCGCACCCCGCGGAACACCAACGGCCAGTTGCGCGGGTCGCGCAGCTTGAGTCCGCCGATGAGTTGCTTGAGCATCGACAGCGTGTCGAAGTAGATCCGTTCGGCGACCAGCGTCTCGTGCTCGTCGAAGACGAAGTAGGCCGTCATCCGGGTGCGGTGCCGCGACCCGGTGGCCGGTATCGCTCCCAGCGGACCCAGATGCGTTCCCAGCAGCCAGAATTCGACGATCACCGCGTCGGCGCTGTGGCGCAGCGCGATGATCTCGTGGTCCTGGTCGGGGAAGGCGATGCGGGTGTCGCGGTAGTAGTCGCGGACCTCGGCATCGCCGTCGTGCACGGTCAGCGTGGGAATGATCTCGTAGTGCGGGTGGGGAAACGTGGCCAGCACCTCGTCCCAGTCCTGGCGCACCTCGTCGTGGAAGTGGTCGAGGACAAGTTTCTCCCGCGCCCGCAACACCTCGGCGGGCGGGATGGTGAAGCGATCAGCCATGAAACCTCCAGACAGATGCACCCTGCTGTGCACAGATCCTGCCGGTGCGCGCCGCCGTTGTCGGCGAGAATGGGCTGATCGCCGCGCCAGCAGGCTCACCGCGTCACATTCGGCCGGGCTACCTCGTCAGTACTCGTAGCCCGACCGGGAAGGAGACCATTCATGAAGATCGCGGTTGCCGGCGGAACCGGCAAGACCGGACGCCACGTCGTCGACCAACTTCGCGGCCAGGGGCACCAACCGGTGATTCTCGCCCGCGCGCACGGCGTCGACCTGATCGCGAACACCGGCATTGACGCCGCGCTCGACGGCGTCGACGCCGTCATCGATGTCACGGACTTCGCGACCATGAACGCCAGAAAAGCGCAGGCCTCCTTCGGCAGCGCCACGGCCAACCTGCTGGCCGCTGCGCAACGCAACGGAGTTCGCCACCACGTCGCCTTGTCGATCATCGGCATCGACCGAGCGCCCACCGGCTACTACCAGGGCAAGCTGCGTCAAGAGGAGGTGGTGCAGGCCGGAGCCGTGCCGTGGACGATCCTGCGGGCCGCCCAATTCCATGAATTCGCGGCCCAAGTCCTCGCACAGCTGCCCGGCCCGATCGCGCCGGTCCCGAAGATGCGCTCGCAACCCATCGCCGTCCGCGAAGTCGCCGCCCACCTGGTGGACCTCGCCACCGGGGAACCCCGGCAGATGGCGCCGGAGCTGGCCGGCCCGCGGGTGGAATCGGTGGTCGACATGGCCCGGCAGTTGATCCGGCGGCGTGGTGAGCACCGGCTCGTCCTTCCGCTTCGGGTGCCCGGCGCGGCCGGAAAGGCGATGGCCACCGGCGCCCTGCTGCCCACCGGGCCCGGGCCACGCGGCCGCCAGACCTATGCCGAGTGGCTGGCCGCGCTCACCGAGGAGGAGAAGTGAAACGCATCGTGCATCGCCTGTGCCTGATCGTCTTGACCATCATGGGGCTCGGTGTCGGGGGGTGGGCATATGTCGCTCCGCTGCATTGGTATGACACCTTTCCCGGTCTCGGGATGAGGTGGCTGCCGGTGCTCGGCCCCTATAACGAGCATTTCGCCAAAGACGTCGGTGGCATGTATCTGGCGCTGGCGGTGCTGAGCGCCCTGGCGCTGTACCACCTGGGCAACCGCGCCGTCATCGTGATCACGGCGGTCAGCTGGTCGGTGTTCAACCTGCTGCACCTGATCTACCACCTCGGCATGCTGCACCTGTACGGCCCGCGTGATGCCACACTCAACGCCGTGGCCCTCAGCCTGGCCTTGGTGGTGTCGCTGCTGCTGCTCGTCCCCGTCCGCGGCCGCGCAACGGGGTAACCGGACAGCGCGGCACCATCAAAGCGTCATCACCCCGGTCGGCATCGTGATTCACTACCGGCATACGACCGTGCCCGCGCGAACGCAGCAAGGATCCTGCAATGGCATACGACTACGACGTGGTGGTGATCGGCTCGGGTTTCGGCGGCAGTGTGGCGGCACTGCGCCTTACCGAGAAGGGTTACCGCGTCGCGGTGTTGGACATGGGCCGGCGCTGGGCCCCCACCGACTTCCCGCCCAACAACTGGCACGTCCGCAAGGCCATGTGGGCGCCGAAACTGGGCTGCTTCGGCCCGCAACGGCTGACCGTGCTGGGCAAGACGTTCATCGCCAGCGCGGTCGGGGTCGGCGGGGGATCGTTGATCTACGGCAACACCCTCTACGAGCCGTTGGAGCGGTTCTACTCCGATCCGCAGTGGGCGCACATCACCGACTGGAAAGCCGAACTCGCGCCGTACTACGAGCAGGCCCGGCGCATGCTCGGGGTGACGCCCACCCCGCACACCACCCCCGCCGATGAAGTGTTGCTGGCGGTGGCCCGTGAGCTCGGGGTCGAAGACACCTACCACCCCACCAACGTCGGGGTGTTCTTCGGTGACGTACCCGGAAAGACGGTCGCGGACCCGTACTTCGGCGGCGCCGGACCGGAGCGCGCCGGCTGCATCGGCTGCGCACAATGCTTCACCGGCTGCCCGCACAACGCCAAGAACACCACCGAGACCAACTACCTGTATCTGGCCGAACATGCCGGCGCGCAGATCCATCCGCTGACCATGGTCACCGATGTGCGCCCGGACGGCGACGGCGGTTACCTCGTCAGCACGGTGCGCACCGGCCGGTGGCTGCGCAAGCACAAGCGGGATTTCACCGCGCGCCAAGTGGTGTTCGCCGCCGCATCACTGGGCACCCAGCGGCTGCTGCACCAGTTGCGCGACACCGGATCACTGCCGGAGCTGTCCCCGCGGCTGGGGGAGCTGACACGCACCAATTCCGAAGAGGTGCCGGTGGTGTTCGCGCCCGACCGCGACGACTTCGCCCAGGGCGTGGCAATCACCTCGTCGATCCACCCGGAGGCCAACACCCACGTCGAGGTGTGCCGCTACGGCAAGGGATCCAACCTGCTGTCGATGATGGGCACCCATCTGGTCGACGGCGGCCCCTGGCGTTTCGCCCGGCTGATGCTGACCATCGCACGGCACCCGACGATGATGTTGCACAGCATGTTCCCGCGCGGCGCCTCCGAACATTCGATCATCATCCTGGTGATGCAGTCGCTGGACAACTCGCTGACCACCTACCGCAAACGTGGCCTGTTCGGCACTCGCATGACCGCGAAACAAGGTGTGGGCGAACCTAATCCGGACTGGATCCCGATCGCGCACGACGTGGCGCGACGCATGGCCGATCACGTCGGCGGGTTCGCCGGCGGCACCTACCTCGACGCCCTCAACATCCCGCTGACGGCGCACTTCATCGGCGGCTGCCCGATCGGTGACTCCGCGCAAACGGGTGTCATCGACCCCTATCAACGGGTCTTCGGCCACCCCGGCCTGCATGTCGTCGACGGTTCGGCCATCACCGCCAACCTGGGGGTCAACCCGTCATTCACCATCACCGCGCAGGCCGAACGGGCCATGGCGTTGTGGCCCAACCATGGTGAACCGGACCCCCGTCCACCGCTCGGGGCGCCGTATCGCCGCATTGCGCCGGTGTTCCCACAGCACCCGACGGTGCCCGACAGCGCCCCGGGCGCGTTGCGCTTGCCGCTGACGCCGTCGGGGTAGGACGCACGGCGCTATCCTGGCGCGATGCCGACGTTCGCTGACGTGTACCGCGAGAAGTACCTGCTGTTGACCACCTTCACCAAGGACGGCAGGGCCAAGCCGACGGCGGTGTGGGCCGCGCCTGACGACGGCAAACTATTGGTGATCACCGATGACGGCTCATGGAAGACCAGGCGCATCCGCCACACGCCACGCGTGACCATCCAGAAGTGCGGCGTGCTCGGTGCGCCGAAGGGCGAGCCGGTCGAGGCGGTGGCCCGGGTGCTGCCCAAGAGTGAGACCAGGCGCGTCTACGGCGCGGTCGTCAAGCGCTACTGGTGGCACGCGTGGTGGTTCGTTCCGCACTCGGTCGTGCGCGGTGGGATCGACAAGGTTCACATCGGTTTGGAGATCGCGCCTACCGGGGTGGCCTCCTAGCCGGTGCGGCCCAGCAGATGCCGCAGCACCTGTTCGAGTTCGGGCATCCGGAACCGGTGATCGGCATCGCGTAACCGCGCGGGCAGCACCCGCTGGCTCGCCAGCGCCAGCTCACGCGCACCCTGGTCGCCGAGCAGCACACGTGGCCCCAGCCGCGGGACCGGCAGCATCGTGGGCCGGTGTAGTACGCGGCCGAGGGTGTCGGTGTAGTCGCTGTTGCGCACCGGATTCGGGGCGACGGCGTTGACGGCTCCCGACAGGCCGGTGTCCCACAGCGCGCGGTGATAGATGTCGATCAAATCGTCGATCCCGATCCACGACAGCCACTGCCGGCCGTCGCCGAGTCGCCCGCCCAGCCCCGCGGAGAACAGCGGCCGCAGCAGCCGCAGCGTCCCGCCGCGCGGCGATTGCACAATACCGGTGCGGATCCGTACCACCCGCTTGCCGGACTGCGCTGCCGGGGCGAGCGCGTCCTCCCAGTCGGCGACGACATCGGCGAGAAACCCGTCCCCGCGTTGACTGTCCTCGGTCAGCACCTCGTCGCCGCGGTCATAACCGTAGTAGCCGACCGCAGAAGCGCAGACCAGTGTGGTCGGCCCGTCGGTGCCCCGGGCGACCAACTCGGCGAGCCGGCGGGTCGGCCCGATCCGGCTGTCACGGATCGCCCGCCGGTGCCCGGCGGTGAAGCGGCCCGCGATCGAGGCCCCGGCCAGATGAATCACCGCATCCACACCGGCCAACAGCTCCGGGTCGGGATCATCGGGGTTCCATTGCCGCTCATCGGAACTGCCCGCGGCACGTCGCACCAACCGGATAACCCGATGGCCACCGGTGCTCAAGAACGCGGTCAGGGCCGAGCCGACGAGACCGGATGACCCGGTGACGGCCACCGTGATGGGCCCCAGCCCGTGCTGTCCGGCGCGGCGATGGGCGGCGATGTCGTCAGCCAGTTGCCGATGCCGATAGACGAACATCGGTCGCAGCATCGACCCGGGTATCGGGGTGTCGATCACGTCGGTCATCCGCGTGACACCCTCGCCGAGATCGTCGAACTCATGGGTGTGCCGCCACCGCATCGCCAACCTGGTCGGCAGCGACGCCAAGCCATGACCACCGAGCTCATCGACGAACCGCCGAGGCGGGTCATAGCCGGCCGCCTGGTGTTCGGCGATCCAGCGAAGCCCGCCCGGAAGGGCCAGTACGGCTGTGCCGTCGCGCACCGAGTCGGCCTCGGCGATCAGCCGCATCTGCTGCCACGGCGTGCTCAACCGGGTGAACGCTCCCGGCCGCTCATGCCAGGCGAACACTTCCGCTTGCGGCGCCGCCACCGTGCTGGAGAAAACCAGACCCATGTCTCGACGCTACCGGCAGCGACGGCGCGGTTAGCGGATCGCGGTCAGGCCCGCATACCGGGCCAGGTGCCGGTCGCGGGAACCGAATTGGTATTCGATCGCGGTCAGCCGCTTGAAGTAGTGGCCGAGCGCCAACTCCTCGGTCATGCCCATCGCACCGTGGGTCTGCACCGCGCTCTGCCCGACGAACCGGGCGGCGCGAGCCACGGTGGCTTTGGCCGCCGACACCGCCCGGGCCCGCTCCGCCGGTTCGGCGTCGAGCTTCATGATCGCCAGGTACTGCGCGGCGACGGCCTGTTCGACCTCCAAGTACATGTCCACCATGCGGTGCTGCAACACCTGGAACGACGAGATGGGCTGGCCGAACTGCTGACGCTGTTTGGTGTAGTCGATGGTGTCGGCCAGCACCCGTCGCAGGCAACCCACCGCCTCGGACACGATCGCCGCGGTGGCCTCGTCGGCGGTCTGCTCCAGCGCCGGCCACGCGTCGCCCTCGGCGCCCAACAGCGCGTCGGCGGGCAGTCGCAGACCGTCGAAGGTCAGATCGGCGGCCCGGCGGTCGTCGATGGTGCGCAACGGCTCCATGGCCACACTCGTCTGGTTCAAGTCGAGCAAAAACAGCGAGATGCCGGCGGTGTCCCGCTGTGCACCCGACGTCCGGGCGGTCACCAGCAGCTGGCTGGCCAGCGGCGCCGACGACACCGCGATCTTGGCGCCGTCGAGCACCCAGTGATCGCCGTCGCGGCGCGCCGTGGTGGTCACGTCATGCCAGGTCCCGGCCGAGGCGGGTTCCTCCACGGCCACCGCGACGACCGCGTTCCCGGCCGCGATCCGCGCCAGCAATTCTTCGGCGTGCGGTCCGCCGGCGCGCTGCAACAACCCGCCGGCCAGCACGACGGTCTCGACGAACGGCTCGATGACCAGCGCATGCCCGAGCGCCTCGGTGATGATCATCAGCTCGATGGGCCCGCCGCCCAGGCCGCCGGTGCTCTCGGGCAGGGTCGCCCCGAGGATGCCCAGATCGTCGGCGAAGGCGCGCCAGATGTTCGGCTGCCAGCCGGTGCCCGTCTTGGCCGCAGCGCGGCTGCGCTCCAAGTCGTAGCGGTCGGCGAGGAACTTGTCGACCGTGGTGCGCAGCAGTTCCTGTTCGTCGGTGAACGAGAAGTCCATCTATAACCCCAATGCTGCCTTGGCCAGAATGTTGCGTTGAATCTCGTTGCTGCCCGCGTAGATCGAGCCGGCGCGGTCGTTGAAGTAGCGCAGCGGGGCAACCGCCTGCCACGGCTGGCCGCTGACGTAGCCGCTGTCCGGTGCGACGAAGTCGGGGACCGGCCCGCCGGGCATGGTGGCGTGCGGCTGATAGATGCGGCCACGCGGACCGGCGGCCTCCAGCGCCAGTTCGGTGATTGTCTGACTCAGTTCGGTGCCCAGGATCTTCAGCATCGAGGCCGCAGGCCCCGGGTCGTGGCCCTTGGCCAGCGCGGCGATGGTGCGGAATTCCAGGATCTCCAAGATGTCGGTGCGGATCCGGACATCGGCCAGCCGCAGCCGAAACGCCGGATCGTCGGTGAGCGGGGTGCCGTCCGGACCGGGCTGCCCGGCCGCCTGGTCGGCCACCGCGTCGGCCCACACCTGCAGCATCGGGGCCATCGCCCCGCCCCGCTCGAAGTTGAGCAGGTACTTCGCGACGGTCCAGCCGTCGTCGATCCGCCCCAGCACGTTGGCCTTCGGCACCCGCACCTCGTCGAAGAACACCTGGTTCTGCACCTCCTCACCGGAGGTCATCACCAGCGGCCGGATCTCGATACCCGGTGTGGTCATGTCGATCAGCACGAAGGTGATGCCTTCCTGCTTCTTGCCGGTGCGCGACGTGCGGACCAGGCAGAAGATCCAGTTCGCTTGCGCGGCGTGGGTCGTCCAGATCTTGCTGCCGGTACACACCAGATGATCGCCGTCATCGACTGCCGCCATGGACAGCGAGGCCAGGTCCGAGCCGGACTCCGGCTCGGAGTAGCCCTGGCAGAAGAACACCTCGCCGGTGAGGATCCGCGGCAGGAACCAGTCCTTCTGCTCGGCGGTGCCGAAGCCGATGATCGCGTGGGCCACCATCTTGATACCCATCGGCGACAGCATCGGCGCGCCGGCCAGCGCGCATTCGCGACTGAAGATGTAGTGCTGCAACGGTGTCCAGTCGCAGCCGCCGTACTCGACCGGCCACGCCGGTGCGGCCCAGCCGCGTTCGTGCAGGATCGCCTGCCAGCGCATGCTCGCCTCGTGATCGGCGTACACACTCGTCATCAGGGTTCCGGCGCGACGCAGCTCCGGGGTCAGGTGTTCGGCGAGGAACGTGCGAACCTCGTCGCGGAATGCCGCTTCCTCGGCCGACCAATTGAGATCCACTGTCACTCCTAGCCGTAGGTCTTACGCAGCTGGTGTTTGACCACCTTGCCGCTGGCGTTGCGGGGCAACTCGTCGACCAGCACGAGTTCCTTGGGGTGCTTGTAGCGGGCGAGCCGCTCGTTGAGAAAGGGTTCCAGATCGCGCAACGTCAGCGGGGCGTCGCCGGCAGCTTCGGCCACTACGGCGACCACGGCCACCGGGACCTCGCCCCATTTGTCGTCGGCTCGCCCGATCACGGCCGCCTCCCGGATCTGTGCGTGCTCGAACAGCGCGTTCTCCACCTCGGCGCAGTAGATGTTCTCGCCGCCGGAGATGATCATGTCCTTCTTGCGGTCGACGACGTAGACGAAGCCCTCGTCGTCGACACGTACCAGGTCACCGGAGTGGAACCACTCGCCGGCGAACGCCTCGGCGGTCGCCTCCGGCTTGTTCCAGTAGCCCTGCATCAATGTCGGTCCGCGGTAGACGATCTCGCCGATCTCGCCGGGGGCCACATCATTCATGTTCTCGTCGACTACCCGGGCAGCGATGGTCGGGATCACCTTGCCCACCGAGCCGAGCTTGCGGATGGCGTCTTTCCCGTCGAGGACGCAGGTGATCGGCGACATCTCGGTCTGGCCGAACACCGCGACGTTGAGCGCGTCCGGAAAGGTCTCCGCCATCGCCCGCAGCACCGTGTCCGATGCGGGAGCGGCGCCCCAGCTGATCACCTCCAGAGCCAGGTCCCGTTGCCGCACCGTCGGATCCGCGCAGATGAGCTGCCACTGTGCCGGTACCAGGAACACCGATGTGGCGCGCTCGCGCTCCCAGGCGTCGAGGGTCTCGGCGGCGTTGAACGCGCCCAGCGGGTGGATCACCGTCTTGGTGCCCAGCACCAGGTTGGGGGCGATGCTGCCCAGGCCGGCGATGTGGAACATCGGTGCGGCGCAGAAATAGACGCTGTCCGGGCTGGTCTGCAGGGCCTGGATACAGGTCAGCGATTGGGCCTGCAGATTCGAATGGGACAGGATGGCGCCCTTGGGGCTTCCCGTGGTGCCCGAGGTGTACATGATCAGCGCCGGGGTGTCTTCGGGCACATCGGCGCCGGGATGCGGTTCGCCCGGCTCGCTGATGAGCGATTCGTAATCATCGCCCAGGACGACGGCCACCTCGAGCCCGGTGGTGTTCCGCCGGACCGCATCGATCAGCGGCGCCAGCAACTGATCGGTGATGACGCCCTTGGCCCCACTGTCGGAGACGATGTAGCGGATCTCGGGATCGGTGAGACGGAAATTCACCGGCACCGCGATGGCGCCCAGGGCGTTGATCGCCAACACCGACTCGACGTACTCGGTGTGGTTGAGCATCACGATCAGAACGCGGTCACCGAAGCCGATGCCGCGCCGGAACAGTGCTGCCGCGAGGCGTTCCGATCGGTCATGCAGTTGGCGCCAGGTGGTGTCGGTGCCCCGGCAGCGGAAAGCGACGGCGTCCGGACGCATCTCGGCGTGAATCGCGACCTGGTTCATCCAGTGGTTGCGCCGGGAACGCAACGGCTGTGCGGTCATTCGGCGAACACCGCCTTTCTTTTCTGCAGCATCGCGGTGGCGCCTTCGATGAAGTCCGGTGAGCCCAGCAGCTCCACCTGACCGGCCTTCTCGCGGGCCAGCGCGGCCTCGAGTGATGCGAGGTTGGTGGCGTTGAGTGCTTGTTTGGTCAATTCCAGCGCGCGACGCGGCCCGTGGGCCAGCTTTTCGGCGGCCTGCTGGACCCGCTCGTCGAGTTCCGCGTCGGTGAGCACCGCGTTGATCAGTCCGGCGTCCCTGGCCGCGGTCGCGGGCAGTCGCTCGCCGAGCAGGGCCATCTCGTTGGCCAGGGCCCGTCCGCCGGCGGCGGCGACCAGGGCGGTGGTGCCGCCGTCGGGCATCAGACCGATGTTGGTGAACGACAGCAGGAAATAGGCCTGCTCGGTGGCGTAGATCAGGTCGGCGGCCAGCGCGATGCCCACCCCGACGCCGGCGGTAGGTCCGTTGATCCGCGCGATCACCGGCACCGGGGTTTCGGCGATCGAGGTGACCAGCCGGCCGGCGCAATCCATCACCTCGTCGGGCGTGACGCCACCGGCCGTGGCCGACAGGTCGGCGCCGGTGCAGAACGCCTTGCCTTCACCGGTGATGACGATGACCCGCACCTCGGGGTCGGCGGCCGCTCCGGCGAACACGTCGCCGAGGGCGGCCATCGTCGCGTAGTCGACCGCGTTGAGCCGCTCCGGGTTGGTCAGCGTCACGCGCAGAATCCGGCCGTCGCGGGTGGCGGTGAGTTTCGGGGCCTGCAACACGTCACTTCCTCTGTGGACGAAAATGTAAATTGGGGTTAACTTATGGGGATCGTACGGGACTGTCAACACGAGGGGGCGATCAGTGACCACCGGCGGGGGATCCGCGGCCACCACCGCGGTGCGGCGTCGCCCCAGGGACCGCAAGGTGCAGATCGTTCGGGCCGCGGCGCGCGCCTTCAGTGACCGCGGCTATCACGCGGTCGGCGTCGACGAGATCGCCGCCGAGGTCGGTATCTCCGGACCGGCGCTGTACCGGCATTTCACCAACAAGTACGCGCTGTTCGTTGCAACCGCCGAGTACACCGCGCAGGCGCTGGTGACTGCGGCGCAGACCGCCGACGATCCGGACCAGTCGCCGCAGGACCGGTTGCGCGCGATCATCGGCGCGCTGATCGAGGCCACTATCGGGATGCGGCGCGAGGGCGCGTTCTACCGGTGGGAACGGCGCTACCTGCAACCGGCGGATCGCGGGCGCATCCGGGGCAGCTACGACGCGCTGAACTCCGCGCTGGCCGAACCGCTGGCCGCGCTGCGTCCGGGGCTCACCGCCGCCGACACCGTGACGCTGGCCGCCGCGGCGTTGAGCGTCATCGGCAGCATCGCGGCGCACCGGACCCGGCTGGCCGCCGCGCCGCTGCAGTCGTTGCTGGCTGAGTTGTGCTGGTCGGTGCTGACCGTCGACTTGCCCGCTGCGCCGGCCGGTCCCGTGCCGCGGCGATCCGAGCGGGGACTGCCGAGCACGTCCAAACGCGAACGACTGCTCACCGAAGCCATTCGGGTGTTCGGGCAGCGTGGCTTCTACGAGGCCAGCATCGAGGAGATCGGCACCGCCGCCGGTTTGCAGGGTTCCAGTGCCTACCGCTATTACCCGGGCAAGGCCGCACTGCTGGTCGCCGCGTTACAGCGTGCCAGTGACCGGTTGCTGCTGGCCATCACCGATGCGCTGGCCGAGTCGAGCGATCCGCGCGAGGCGGCCACCCGCATCGCCGAGCGCTACACCGCGCTGGCGTTCGCCGCACCCGACCTGATCAACATCTACTTCGCCGAGTTCGCCAACCTGCCCGAGCGCGACCAGACCCATCTTCGGGCGTTGCAACGGCAGAACGTCAACGAGTGGGCCCACCTGCTCGGGCAGGTCGGGGCAGCACAGACCGAAGCGGTGTTTCGTGTCCATGCGGCGCTGGCCCTCGTCGTCGATATCGGCCGCCTGGTCAACTTCGACGACACCGATGAGCAACGGGCCCGGGTCCACACCCTGATGGAGGCTGTGCTTTTCGGCGCTGAGCCCAGCCGACTCGCTACTTTCGCACCGTGACCGCCTCATTCAGGCCTGGGTCACCGATCCTCGCGTGGTCCTAACGGCGGGTCCGGCGCGAGGGTGCCGTCCGGTGCGATGTGGGCGAAGATCTGCTGGAGCAGCGTCAGGATGTGCGGATCGTCGACGGTGTAGATGTGGTGGCGTCCTTCGCGCCTGGCGCGAATCAATCCGGCCAGTCGCAGCTTGGTCAGATGCTGGCTCATGGTGGCGACGTTGATGCCGGCCCGTCCCGCCAAGGTGGTGACGTCATAGGCGCCCTGCGCTGCCAGCCAGAGCACGTGTAGCCGCGCCGGGCTGCTGAGCAGCGCGAACGTGCTGGCCGCCGAGGCGAGCTGCGGACTGGTCGGCTCTTCGGATCGGCTGGGGGAAGTCATGTCTTCGGGTGGCCGTTCTTGATGTTTTGCCATGGCGGCATTCATTTTGGCCCAACACCCATGGCGGGCTTCGGTGAACGACACATTCGCATAGTTGCGTAACCATCAAAGTGTCGACAGAATTGGGCGGTTGCTGCCGCGGGTTACCTGCCCGGGCCGCTCAGCGCCCACCGTCAGATCACACGATTGGTTGTTGTCGACTTGATCCGGACATCCTTGTTGCTACGCCCGGTCACCTTGGGGATCCAGGCGACCACCACACTCGTCGACGCGACGGTTCGCGGCGCCTCGGCCGCCACCGAAGCGGTCGGCGTCATCGCGTCGGCCGGCCTGCAGGTCGCCTCGGTGCCGGTTCGCGAAGCCGGCCGGCTGCGGTCCGGCGAGATGGCATCGCTGACCCGACGCTGCTGGAGCGGCGAGGACCGCGCCTGGATCGAGGTGCGCGGACTGCCCGGTGGCGGAGAACTCGGGCGCCACGTTCTCGACGCGCTGGGCGCCCAGCCGGGTGTGCTGTCGGCGAGGCTGAACCTGCCGCTGTCGCGGGTCGTGGTGGAGCTTTCGGCCGACGGCGACCGGGCCTCGCTGAATGACCTGTGCCGCGTAGTCGCAGAGACCGAACGGCGGTGCCGCCGGGACGACGGTTCTGCCGCCGATATCCCGGCTGCCCCCGCGCCGGCCGCCTTACCCGGCGATGGTCTGCTGCTGGCAGCCCGGGGAGTGATGGTCGGGGTCAACGCCGCCGGGCTGGCCATCGCGCTCGCCGGATGGGCGCTGCGGCTACCGCAGGCTCCCGTCGCCGTCGACGCCGCAGCGGCCCTGGTGAACTACCAGCCGTGGCTGCGCCGCCAACTGGTCGACCGGATCGGTACCGGCCCGGCCCACACGGTGCTGTCGCTGATCTCGACCGGTTCGCGCATCGCCACGCTGTCGCCGGCCGCGCTGGCGGTGGATCTGGCGTTGCAGGGCATCAAAGCCGCTGAGAACCAGGCCGGAGCACAGGCCTGGGGCCGCCACGAGCCGCAGCTGGCCAGGCACGCCGAGCAGGCCGAGGTCCAGCTGCCCGCCCGCCCCGTGCCCCTGCCGGAGGGGGCCGCCGACCGCTACGGCAACCGGATGGCGTTCGTGCAGTTGATCGGCGCCGGTGTGGCGGGCGTCTTCAGTCGCAGCCTCACGGTGGCCGCGACCGCAGCGGTGGTGACGGGGCCGAAAGCCCTGCGCACCACCACCGAAGCGTTTGCGGCGACCCTGAGCCGAGCGTTGGTCGAGCAGCATGCGGCACTGCCGCTGCGCCCGGAGGGGCTGCGCCGACTCGACCGGGTCGACGCGGTGCTCATCGATCCCCGGGTGCTCTTCGCCGGCGGCACCCGCCACCCGCTGACGACGGCGCTGCTGGCCGAGGCGCGGGCCTCCGGAGCGCAGTTGGTCACCCTCGACGTGGCCGAGCTGGGCGAGCTGCGACCGGTGTTCGACGAGCTGGCCCCGGACCGCGGCGGGGCCTTCGACGAGGCTCTCGCGGCCGCGTTGGCCGGTCTGCAGCAGGACGGGCGCACCGTGGCGGTGTTGTCGTCGACCGCCGCGCAGGCGTTGGCGTGCGCCGATGTCGGCCTCGGAGTCATGCCTGATTCCGCCTCCACTGCACCGCCGTTCGCCGCCGACCTGCTGCTGGCGGATCTGACCGGCGCCTGGCGGGTGCTGCATGCGCTGCCGGCGGCACGGGCGGCCACCGAACGGGGCATTTCGTTGTCCACCGGCGCCACCGCACTCGGTGCGGTGCTCATGGTTCCGGGTGTGCGGGCCGGCCGGGGCAGGGGCCCCGGGCCGGTCACCGCCGGGGCGGCGGCCGGGCTGGTTTCGGGATACCTGCTGGCCCGCGGGGTGGCCCGGACAGCAGCGCCGCGACCCGCGCCGGCCTATGAATGGCACACGATGTCCATCGACGAGGTTCGCGACATCCTGCCGCCGCCCGACCTGGGCAGGGCCGCAACCGAACTCGCTGAGCAGCCGCCCGCCATGGTGTGGCAGTTCGTCAAGGCGGTGCGCGCCGAGCTGTCCGATCCGTTGATGCCGGTGCTGGCGCTGTCGTCGGCGGCCACCGCGATGCTCGGCTCGCCGGTAGACGCGATGCTGGTCAGCACGGTGTTGATCGGCAACTGCATGCTGGCGGCCGCGCAGCAGCTCCAGGCCGAGAACCGGCTGAATCGCCTGCTGGCGCAACAGGCCCCGCCCGCCCGGATCCTCGACGACGGCGGAGGCTACGGCGAGATCGACGCGGATCGGCTGCTGCCCGGCGCCCTTATCGAGGTCCGCAGCAATGAGGTCGTGCCCGCCGACGCCCGCCTGATCCAGACCACCGACCTCGAGGTCGACGAATCCTCGCTCACCGGCGAGTCACTGTCGGTGGACAAGCAGACCGCGGCCACCCCGGGTGCGGAACTCGCGGATCGGCGCTGCATGCTCTACGCCGGTACGACGGTCGTCGCAGGCACCGCGGTCGCCCTGGTCACCGCGGTCGGCGCCGACACCCAAGCGCGCCGCGCCGCCGAACTGGCCGCCGGACAACTGCCCGTCGTCGGCCTGCAACACCAGCTCAGTCAGCTCATGAGCCGCGCCTTCCCCGCCAGCGCCGCCGGCGGGCTGCTGGTGGGCGTGCTCGGCCTGCTGCGCGGCGGGGGGCTTCGCCAGGCACTGGGCAACGCGATCGCGGTGGCGGTGGCGGCGGTGCCCGAGGGGATGCCGCTGATGGCGACCCTGGCTCAACACGCCTCGGCGCAGCGGCTGAGCGAATCCGGTGCGCTGGTACGCATTCCCCGCTCTGTGGAGGCACTCGGGCGCCTCGAGGTGGTCTGCTTCGACAAGACCGGAACGCTGAGCGAGAACCGGCTTCGGGTCACGGCGGTGCACCCGGTGGCGGGGCACAGCGACGACGACGTGCTGCGTTGCGCGGCCAATGCCGCACCGGCCCCCGAGGGCGCCCTGCACGCCCACGCCACCGACCAGGCCGTCATCGAAGCGGCCGCCGACATCGCCGGCCCACGGTGGTCGACCCCGGACGCCCACCTGCCGTTCCGTTCCGGGCGCGCGTTCTCGGCGTCGGTGTCCGGCCGGGAGTTGGTGGTCAAAGGCGCCCCGGAAGTGGTGCTGGCCGCCTGCCGCGGGCTCGGGCCGGATGTCGGCGACCCGGTGGCGCAGTTGGCCGCCGGGGGACTGCGGGTGATCGCGGTGGCGCACCGGCGGCTGACCGCTGGGCAGGTGCAGTCGCTTCGCAATGATCCCGACGCCATCACCGGACTGTGCCGCAGCGGGTTGAGCCTGACCGGTTTCCTCGGTATCTCCGACGCCCCGCGCGCCGCCGCACCGCAACTGCTGGCCGACCTGGCCGAGCGGGGCGTGGGCATTCGACTCATCACCGGTGATCACCCCATCACCGCAACCGCGATCGCCGCGGAACTCGGGGTGCCGGTCGGCGCTGCGCAGGTCATCACGGGATCGGAATGGAATGCGTTGTCGCGCAAGGGCCAGGAACGCGCCGTGGCAGAGCGGGTGATCTTCGCCCGGATGTCCCCGGAGAACAAGGTGCAAGTCGTCCAGACCCTGGAACGCAGCGGACGGGTCTGCGCCATGGTCGGTGACGGCGCCAACGACGCGGCGGCGATCCGGGCTGCCAGCGTCGGACTCGGCGTGGTGGCCCGCGGTAGCGACGCGGCGCACGCCGGTGCCGACATCGTGTTGACCGACGGGCGTATCGACGCGCTGGTGGACGCCATCGACGAAGGCCGGCGACTGTGGCGCGGGGTGCAGTTGGCGGTGACCGGCCTGCTCGGCGGCAACGTCGGGGAGGTGATTTTCGGTGTCGTCGGCAGTGCCCTGACCGGAACCTCGCCGCTGAACAACCGCCAGCTGCTGCTGATGAACATGCTGACCGACGCGTTGCCGGCCACCTCCGTGGCGGTGAGCACGCCCGCCGGATCGGCGCAGCGCGTCGTGCATGGTATCGACGAACGCAAGCTGATGCGTGCCGTCGCAGTCCGCGGCGCGATCACCGGGGCGGCCGCCAGCGCGGCCTGGGCGATGGCCTCGGTGACGGGACGTCCGCAGCGTGCCGCCACCGTCGCATTGATCACGCTGGTCACCACCGAGCTGGCTCAGACCCTGGTCGATTCCCGCGCGCCGTTGGTGTTGCTCACCGCCGCCGGTTCGTTCGCGACCTTCGCGGCGATGATCAGCATCCCCGGCATCAGCCAGCTGCTGGGTTGCACCCCGGTGGGCCCGCTGGGCTGGTCGCAGGCGTTGGGGTCGACCGGCGCGGCGGTGCTGGCGATCGCAGCGGCACCCCACCTGCTGCGCTCCCGCCGGGACGGCTCGCGGGCGCCGGACAGCGGCACCGAGGCGACTCGCTCGACGGCCAGTGTGCAGCCGCTGCGCCCCGGGGTTGCCCGGGATGTCGCAACGGCGGTTGATGCCGCTACCGTGTGGGCCACCGTGTAAAAACGCAGAGAGGCCTCGCATGCACCCGTTCCGGCAAGCCGTCGAGGCCCGCGACGCCGCGGCCATGGAGGCGCAGTTGGCCGACGATGTCGTGTTCACCAGTCCGGTGGCGTTCAAGCCCTACCCGGGTAAGCCGATCACCGCGGCGATCCTGCGCGCGGTGATGCGGGTCTTCGAAGACTTCCGGTACGTCCGCGAGATCGGCGACCCGGCGGGCCGTGACCATGCCCTGCTGTTTGAGGCGTCGGTGGCCGGGAAGCGGCTCACCGGTTGCGATTTCCTGCATGTGGACGACGACGGCAAGATCGTCGACTTCATGGTGATGGTGCGGCCGCTATCGGCGGCCACCGCGCTGGCCGAGGCCATGGCAGACCAGTTCGAGCAGATCACCCGGGAGGCCGCTGAGCACGGCGGATAGCCCGAATCAGGGCCGCGCACCGTTCGACCGGTGGTTATAGTTGATCGCGGCGATGGAGCTCGCCATAACCGCCGCCCCGGCTGATGGCTTCTACCACGTGAATTGCGCGCGGGGTTGGAGGTGTGACATGACCGCCGGTCCGGATTTGTTCGTGCGACGCCGACGGTCTCACGCAGTCCGCGAGCAAATACCGGTGGTCGCGGCCGTCGCCGTCGGCGGCGCCATCGGAGCCTGCGCCCGCTACGGGCTTGAACTGACGTGGCCCACCCCGGCTGGCGGGTTCCCTTGGGCAACATTGGTTGTCAATGTCACCGGGTGCGCGTTGATGGGTGCGTTGATGGTGGCGATCACCGAGCTGTGGGTGGGGCATCGGCTACTGCGCCCGCTGCTGGGTACCGGGGTGCTGGGGGGCTACACCACGTTCTCCACGTTCGCCGGGGATGTCGACACCCTCGCCGCAGCCGGCCATCCGGTGCGGGCCCTGGTTTATCTGATCACCACCCCGGTGCTGGCGCTGATCACTGCCTGGACCGCGGCGGCCCTGATCCGTCGTCTGATCATCAGGAGGACATCATGACCCAGCTGAACGGAACTGCGCTGCGCCTGACGGTGTTCGTCGGCGAAAGCGACACCTGGCATCGCAAGCCGTTGTTCAGTGAGATCGTGCACCGTGCTCGCCGGGCGGGTCTGGCCGGTGCGACGGTGTTTCGCGGAGTAGAGGGTTACGGAGCATCCTCGGCGATCCACACCACCCGGCTGCTGTCGCTGTCGGAGGATCTGCCGGTATCGGTCATCATCGTCGACACCGAGGAGCGCATCCGCGCCTTCTTGCCGCAACTCGACGAGCTGGTCACCGAGGGCCTGATTCTGCTCGACGAAGTCGAGGTCGTCCGGCACGTCGGTCGACCCGCCGACCGCACGTGACCTGGCTGCTGGTCATCGCGGGCGCCTCGGTGGGAGCGCCCCTGCGGTACCTGACCGACCGATTCGTCCAAGTCCGCCACAACACCGTATTCCCGTGGGGCACGTTCACGGCCAACGTGTTGGGCAGCCTGGTCCTGGGTGTACTCACCGGTGCGGTCGGCGACGAGCGACTGCACCTGTTGATCGGCACCGGCCTGTGCGGGGCGCTGACCACGTATTCGACCTTCTCCTACGAAACCCTGCAGCTGGCAGGCGCCGGCGCACGGCTTTACGGGCTGGCCAACCTGGTGCTGACGTTGAGCTGTGGGCTCGGCGCCTACTACGTCGGTAGCGTTGTGGCGCGCTGATCGAGGGCGATCGAGGTGCCAGAATCAACCCGGCGGTCCGCGCCGTCCCACGACCTCCCAGGAGAAACCATGACGTTCTCGATAGAGCTCAGCGATGACGTGATCGAGGTCCGCGACTGGGTGCACCAGTTCGCCGCCGACGTCGTCCGCCCGGCCGCCGCCGAATGGGACGAGCGCGAGGAGACGCCGTGGCCGGTCATCGCCGAGGCGGCCAAGATCGGGCTGTACTCACCGGAGCTGTTCGCCACCCAGGCCGCCGAGCCGAGCGGGATCGGCATGCTGACGGTGTTCGAGGAACTGTTCTGGGGCGACGCCGGCATCGCACTGTCGATTCTGGGAACCGGACTGGCTGCGGCCGCCCTGGCGGGCAACGGAACTCCCGAACAGCTGGGCCGCTGGCTGCCGGAGATGTTCGGCACCGCCGACGAGCCCAAGCTGGGGGCGTTCTGTTCGTCCGAACCCGACGCCGGCTCCGACGTCGGCGCGATCCGCACCCGCGCCCGCTTCGACGAAGCAACCCGTGAGTGGGTGCTCAACGGCACCAAGACCTGGGCCACCAACGGCGGCATCGCCAACGTGCACATCGTGGTCGCCTCGGTCTACCCCGAGCTCGGTTCGCGTGGCCAGGCCACGTTCGTGATCGGACCCGACACGCCGGGGTTGAGCCAGGGGCAGAAGTTCAAGAAGCACGGCATCCGGGCCTCGCACACCGCCGAGATCGTGCTGGACAACGTCCGGCTGCCCGAGGACATGATCCTGGGCGGCCGGGAGAAGTTCGAGGACCGCGTTGCGCGCGTCAAGTCCGGTGCGTCGGCCGGGGGCCAGGCCGCGATGAAGACCTTCGAGCGCACCCGCCCGACGGTCGGGGCGATGGCCGTCGGGGTGGCACGTGCCGCCTACGAATACGCCCTCGACTACGCCTGCCAGCGCGAGCAGTTCGGCCGCAAGATCGGCGAGTTCCAGGCCGTCGCCTTCAAGCTGGCCGACATGAAGAGCCGCATCGACGCCGCCCGGCTGCTGGTCTGGCGGGCCGGCTGGATGGCCCGCAATAACAAGGCCTTCGACAACGCGGAGGGCTCGATGGCCAAGCTGGTCGCCAGCGAGACCGCGGTCTATGTCACCGACGAGGCGATCCAGATCCTGGGCGGCAACGGCTACACCCGCGACTACCCGGTGGAGCGGATGCACCGCGACGCCAAGATCTTCACCATCTTCGAGGGCACCAGTGAGATCCAGCGGCTGGTCATCGCCCGGGCCCTGACCGGGCTGCCGTTGCGCTGAGCCTGCTACCCGGCCGTCTTGCCGTTGTCGGTCAGGTACACCGCGCCGTGTACCGCCGCCGCGGCGTCGCTGGCCAGAAACGCGATCACCTCGGCGACATCGCTCGGCGCACTCATCCCGCGCGGCGAAGCCACCCGCATCACCAGATTGACGTCCGCGCCCTCGGGAAGCTGGAAGTTCGTCACCTGCGGGGTCAGCATGCCGCCCGGGCACACGGCGTTGACCCGCAGCTTCTCCGCGGTGAACTCCACGGCCAACGACCGGGTGAGCCCCACGAGGCCGTGCTTGGCCGCGCAGTAGCCGGCCGAGTACGCCTGTCCTTCGACTCCGGCGATCGAGGCGACGTTGACGATGTTGCCGGCCGCCTCCAGCAGGTGCGGCAGCGCCGCGCGACACAGATAGAACGGCCCGCTGAGGTTGACCGCCAGGTCATGGGCCCAGTCGTCGTCGGTGACGTCGCGGGTGTGGCGCATCTGGTGGGCGCCGGCGACGTTGACCAGCACGTCGAGCCGGCCGAACTGCTCGACGCACTGGCCTACCGCCGCCGCGCAGGCAGGCGCGGTGCTGATGTCGGTGCTGGCGAACCGTCCACCGGGCACATCGGCGAAGACCGCGGCCAGCCGTTCGGCATCGCGCGCCACCCCGAACACCGATGCGCCGCGCCGCGCGAACAGCTGCGCCGCGGCCGCACCGAGCCCGGAAGAGGCACCGGTCACCAGTGCGACTTTGCCTGACAGATCGGTCATTTCGGCTCCTCGTATCACCCAGTCGACCGGCACCGGGGTGCAGCCGTCTACCGTCCGGTTATGGCTTCAGTATCAGTGATCACCGGCGGTGCCGGCGGCATGGGTGTGGCGACGGCCAAGATCCTCGGCCGAGAACACGCGGTGGTGCTGTGCGACGTCAGCCGGGAACGGCTCGAATCGGCACAGGCCGCGCTCGACGAACTCGGCATCGCGGCGGCCACCGTCAATTGCGATGTCACCGATCGTGACGCGGTCACGCGCCTGTTCGAAACAGCATCCGGTCTCGGTCCCGTGGCATCGGTGATCCACACCGCCGGGGTAAGCCCGAGCATGGGCGACGCCGAGCACGTGATGCGGACCAACGCGTTCGGCACCGTCGTCGTCAACGAGGTCTTCTACGAGGCCGCCGAGCCCGGTGCGGTGATCGTCAACGTGGCCTCGATGGCCGCACAACTCGTGCCCGACCAGTTGATACCCACGGCCCAATTCCCGCTGGCGCTGCGCGACGGCGATGCTTTCGTGGCCGCGCTGACGGCGTTCTGCGACAACGCGCCCGAGCAGGCCCGCTCGGGTTTCTCCTACACCGTCAGCAAGGCGTTCGTGAAGTGGTACTGCGCGTCGCAGGCCGAGCGCTTCGGAGGTCGCGGGCTGCGCATCGTCTCGGTGTCACCGGGCAACATCGATACCGAGATGGGCCGGCTCGAGGAAAAGGCCGGGGTCGGGGCGATGATGCCCGACGCATTGGTCCCGCGGTGGGGTACGCCCGAAGAGATGGCCGAGCTGTTCGCCTTCTGTGCCGGCGACAAGTGCGGCTATCTCACCGGGACCGACATCCTGGCCGACGGGGGAGTGGTCGCTTCGATGCGGGAACGCGCGCGGGTAGCCGCCGAACGCAGTTGATCACGACCCTGGGCGCAATCTCGCCAATGGACCCTTCGCATTGCCGGACTTGAGTAGCGTGCCGGTGAGCGGAAGGAGGCAGCAGCTTGCGTTACGCCCGCACCGTCGACATCGCCGCCGGGCCCGCCGACGTGTGGGCCGTCCTGGCCGATATCGAACGCTGGCCGGACTGGACGGCGTCGATGCGCGAGATCACCCGACTCGACTCCGGTCCACTGCGAGTGGGCAGCACCGCGCGCGTCCAGCAACCCGCCGGCCGGCCGTTGGTCTTCACCATTAGCGAGCTGATAGCCGAGCGGTCCTTCACCTGGACGGCATCGGCGGCGGGCATGCGGTCCACCGGCTACCACGAGCTGACACCGACCGAATCCGGTGTTCGGGCGGTCCTGACCTTCGCGCTGACCGGTCCGATGGCCTGGCTGGGCAGGTTGGCCGCGGCCGGACGCATCCGGCGATACGTCGATATGGAGGCCGACGGGCTCAAGCGGGAATCGGAGAATCGCGCCAGCAGCTAGCGGCATCCGCTTGGAAGGCCGTGCGCACGTATTCAGTCGCTGAATGCGGCGAAAGTGCGAAATTCGGAGGTTGACATGTGCCAAGCTCCATGTTTACCGTGGGGCCAAACCTACGGAACCGTAGGTTAGGCCGGGGGGCCAATCGACTGCCCACATGTCGATCCGGGATGGAGCAAACATGACGAACGTCCAGACGGCGCTACTGCACGAGCTGGAGCCGATTGTCGAGCAGAATCTCAACCGCCACCTCAAGGCAGCCAAACCGTGGCTGCCCCACGACTACGTGCCGTGGAGCAAGGGACGCGACTTCGCGTTCCTCGGTGGCGAGGACTGGGTTCCCGAAGACTCGCCGCTGGACCCGGTCGCCAAGGCCGCGCTGCTGGTCAACCTGCTGACCGAGGACAACCTGCCCTCCTATCACCGGGAGATCGCCACCCGCTTCGGCCGGGACGGCGCCTGGGGTTCCTGGGTCGGGCAGTGGACCGCCGAGGAGGGCCGCCACAGCATCGCGCTGCGCGACTACCTCGTGGTCACCCGGGGCATCGACCCGGTGAACCTCGAGAACATGCGGATGCAGCACACCATCGCCGGGTATGACTCCGGCGACAAGACCCCGCTGCAGGCGTTGGCCTACGTGTCGTTCCAGGAACTCGCCACCCGGGTGTCGCACCGCAACACCGGCAAGGCCTCGGGCTGCCCGGTCGCCGACCAGTTGCTGGCCCGCGTCGCTCTGGACGAGAACCTGCACATGGTGTTCTACCGCAACCTGATGGACGCGGCGCTGGACATCGCACCGGATGAGGCCATGTGCGCCATCCGCGACGAGGTGCTCGGCTTCTCGATGCCCGGCATGAACATGCCCGGCTTCCAGGAGAACGCCCTGCTCATCGCCAAGGCCGGCATCTACGACCTGCGGATCCACCACGACGACGTGGTCCAGCCGGTGCTGCGGTTCTGGAAGGTCTTCGAGCGCGACGGCTTTGGCCCCGACGGTGAGCAGGCCCGCGAACAGATCGACGGGTTCCTCAAGATGGTCGACGAGCGGGCCACGCACTACGAGGAGAAGGCCAAGGCGCGCGAAAGCGTCTCCGCCTGACGCTCAGCCCGGCCCGGCGACGGTCAGATAGATCAGCGCCATGTTGAGCACGCCGATCACCACCGTGACGGCCCACCCGAGCGCCGTCGTCAGCCGCCGGTTCGCGTCCGCGCCCATCAGTGCGCGGTCGCTGGTGAGCCGGATCAGCGGCACCAGCGCGAACGGGATGCCGAACGAGAGCACCACCTGGGAGATCACCAATGCCCGAGTGGGATCGATGCCCCCTGCCAGGATCGCCAGCGCCGGGATCAGCGTGACCAGGCGGCGCAGCAGCAGCGGCACCGACACCCGCAATAGGCCCTGCATGATCATCGCGCCGGCGTAGGCGCCCACCGACGTCGAGGCCAGGCCGGAGGCCAACAGCCCGACCGCGAAGAACAGCGCGACCGTCGGGCCGAGCGCATCGCGTACCGCGGCGTGCGCACCCTCGATCGAGTCGGTGCCCTCGCGCCCGGCCAGGTTCGCGGCGGCCACCAACAGCATGGCCAGGTTCACCGCGCCGGCAAGCAGCATTGCCAGGCCGACGTCCCAGCGGGTCACCCGCAGCAAACGTTGCCGCGCTCGCCCGGCTTCCGGGCGCCCGTGCCGGTCGCGGGCCAGGCCGGAGTGCAGATACACCGCATGCGGCATGACCGTGGCCCCCAGGATCGCGGTCGCCAACAACACGCTCTCGGTTCCGTCGAAGCGGGGCACCAGGCCGCCGGCGACGTCGGTCACCGGCGGCGGACCGACCACCAGGCTGGCCAGGAACCCGATCGCGATGACGGCCAACAGCCCGCTGAAGATCTGCTCGAAGGCCCGCGGTCCGCGCCGGTCACCGACGACCAGCAAGGCCATCGACACCGCTCCGGTGATGAGCCCGCCCAACATCAACGGCAGGCCGAAGATGAGGTTCAGTGCGATCGCGCCGCCCACCACCTCGGCGAGATCGGTTGCCATGGCGACCAACTCGGCCTGCAGCCAATACGCGATCCGGGCCGGGCGGCGGGCGACACTGCCGACCGCCTCGGGCAGCGAGAGCCCGGTCACCAACCCCAGCTTGGCGGAGAGGTACTGCACCAGGCCGGCCATCACGTTCGCGGTGACGATCACCCAGACCAGCAGGTACCCGAACGTCGCACCGGCGCTGACATTGGCGGCGACGTTGCCCGGGTCGACATAGGCGATGGCGGCGACGAACGCCGGTCCGAGCAGATACCAGCCCGGCTGTCGCCGTACCGGCTTGTCCGCGCGCGTCATCAAGGACGAGCGTAAAGCCCCCGCCCGGTGACCAGTGGCAGATCCAGGGTGGTCCGGATACCCGGCTCGGCGGCCACCACCGCCGGAACGGCGTTGACGACGCGCATGGCGGTGGCCACCAGCCCGGCGTGGTTGTGGTCACCGTTGGGGCTGGACAGGCACAGGTCCAGCGCATACGACGGCTCTCCCGTCACCTCGACGCGGTAGGACCCGCCGGGCTGGGCCGGTTGCGGCCAGTCCGGGCACAGGTCGTCGCGCAGCCTGGTGACGTGCTCAAGGACGACCGCCGGCTGGCCGTCGACCATCCCGCGGACCTCGAATCGCAATGCGGCCGCAGTGCCTTTCGTGATATCGCCGGCGGAGATGGTGAAGTCTTCCGGTGCGGGCACCCGCACATGGGACTGCTCGACGGAGTCGAGTTCCAGGCCCAACCCGGCCGCCAGCTGGCGCACCACCGAACCCCACGCCAGACTGAGCACGCCCGGCTGCAGCAGCATCGGGACGTCGTCCATCGGTTTGCCGAACCCCATCACGTCGAACATGACGGCGGCACTGTCGTAGGTGGCGTAGTCGACGATCTCCATGCAGCGGATCTGCTGGATGCTCTGACAGGTGCCCGCCAGCGCCAGCGGCAGCAGGTCGTTGGCGAAGCCCGGGTCGATACCGTTGACGAACAAGCTCGCGTTTCCGGCCTTGGCTGCCTCTTCGAGCGGGGTCAGCATCTCGGCGGGCAGCACCTGCCACGGGTACTGCAGGAATACGGCGCTGCTGCCGGCCACGTTGATCCCGGCCTCCAGGATGCGCCGGAAGTCGTCCAGCGCCTCGACGAGCCGGTTGTCGGCCAGCGCGGTGTAGACCACGCAGTCGGGTTTGGCGTCGAGTATCTGCTGCAGATCGGTGGTCGCGGACACTCCGGTCGGCGTGTCCAGGCCGGCCAGCTCGGCGGCGTCTTTGCCGGCCTTGGCGTCCGAGGACACCCACACCCCGGTCAGCTCGAATTCCGGGTTGGTGATCAGTGCTTTCAGGGCGTGGACACCGACATTGCCGGTGCCGATCTGGGCGACGCGAATGGGCATAGCGGTGTCCTCTACAGGTCGGGGATGGGCAGATCGAGGTTCGGGAACGTGATGCCACCGTCGACCTCGAGGATCTTGCCGGTGAGATAACTTCCCGCCGGCGAGGCCAAATAGACTGCGGCAGCGGCAATGTCGGTCGGATCACCGAGTCGGCGCATCGGAGTCACCTTCTCCATCGGTTCGCGGAGTTCGTCGTTGGACGCCACCACATCCAACGCGGAGGTCAAGATCGATCCCGGTGCGATGCCGTTGACGCGAATCTTCGGGCACAGGTCCATGGCGGCCAGTCGGGTGTAGTGGGCCAGCGCGGCCTTGGCGGTGCCGTAGGCGGCGAATCCGCGCCCGGCCAGCCGCCCCATCGTCGAGGTGATGTTGATGATCGAGCCGCCGCCGGCGTGTTCCAGCATCAGCGGCGCGGCGGCGGTGGTCAGGGCGTGCGCGGTGACGACGTTGAAAGTCAGCGCGTCCTTGAGGTCTTTGGCCGAGGTGGTCAGCAACATGTTGGGCATGGTGCCGCCGACATTGTTGACGACGATGTCGAGCCTGCCGAAGGCGCCGACGGCTTCAGCGGCCAGTTTGGCGGTCTCTTCGGGGTGGGCCAGATCGGCGGCGACGATGTGGGCGCGACGCCCGGCACCTTCGACCTGTTCGGCGACGGCCTCTAGTTGGGATCGGGTACGCGCGGCAATGACGACGTCAGCGCCCGCTTCGGCGAACGCTACGGCGATCGCCGCACCTAGGCCACGGCCTGCGCCGGTGACGACGGCGACCGAGTTATCGAGTCGGAATTTGTCGAGGATCACGTAGGCACGCTAACAAGAATCTGCCGGGAGCTGCAGCTCTTTTTTGAAACACGTTCTAATTTGGATTCAGGGCGTCCGATCGGCGAGGTGCGAGCGCCCGCCGGTTCGGGTACAATCGAACGTATGTTCGATCAGAGTTTGCCGGGGCCGGCGTCGTTGGCGGAGGCCGACGACAAAGCCCTGGTGGCGGCCATCTCGGGGTGGTCCCGGGTGGAGGCCGCGGCCTCGGCGCGCCGGCTGGCGGCGATCGGCGAGCTGGTCGCGCGGCGTACCCGCGGGCGTGACGCGGTGAACCGGTCGCGCTGGTCATGCGATTACTGGGATGCCGCAGCCGCGGAGGTCGCCGCTGCCGAGCAGATCAGTCAGGGTATGGCGTCATCGCAGATGTATCTGGCCTCTGCGCTGCGTGAGCGGCTGCCGAAGGTTGCCGCGCTGTTTTTCGACGGGGCGATCAACGCCCGGCTGGTCGCCACGATCGTCTGGCGCACCACGCTGATCACCAACCCCTACCTGCTGAACGCTGTCGATACCGACCTCGCCGAGATCGCCACCGGCCTCGGGCGGCTCTCGGCGGCTAAGGTCGCCGCGGCTATCGACTCCCTGATCGACCGGTACGACCCCGACGCCGTCCGGCGCCAGGAGCGGGATGCCCGGGGCCGCGAAGTCGTCGTCGACACCCGCAACAGCGAAAACGGCACCACGGCCCTGTGGGGCCGGCTGTTCGGCACCGATGCCACCGCCCTCGATCGGCGCCTGACCCAGTTGGCTCACACCGTCTGCGACGACGACCCGCGCACCGTGGCCCAGCGCCGCGCCGATGCCCTCGGCGCCTTGGCTGCCGGCGCCGAAACCCTGGCGTGTGCCTGCGGCCACCCCGACTGTCCCGCCGCTACCGGCACCGATGCCCGGGCGGCCAATACCACGGTCTACGTCCTTGCCGACCAGGCCGCGCTGGACATCCCGGCCGACCCGCGATTCGGCAACGGCGACGAACCGCCAACCGCCCCGGCCCCCAAACGCCAAGCGCGCCGAGGCCTTTCCGGGCACATCATCGGCGGCGGCACCGTACCCGCGCCCCTGCTGGCCCAGCTCGTCAACAGCGGCGCCATCGTCAAACCGCTCCGACACCCGACCGATCTGCCGGCCGAACCGCACTACCGGCCCTCAGCAGCGCTGGCCGCCTTCGTCCGGGCCCGCGACCTCACCTGCCGATTCCCCGGCTGCGACCGGCCCGCCACCTATTGCGACGTCGACCATGCCATCGCTTATCCGTTCGGGCCCACCCACCCCGCCAACCTGCGCTGCCTATGCCGAAAACACCATCTGCTCAAGACGTTTTGGATCGGCCCCGGCGGCTGGCACGATGCTCAGCGTCCCGACGGCACAGTGGAGTGGACCAGCCCCACGGGCCATATCTACATCACCCGACCGGGCAGCACACTGCTCTTCCCCGCCCTGCGCATGCCAACCGGCACACCGCCGGCAACAACCCCGCCAGTCCCACCATCGGCGGGCCGCGGCCTCATGATGCCCACCCGCAAGCGCACCCGAATCCAAAACCGCGCTCACCGCATCAACTCCGAACGCGCTCTCAACAAGGCCCCACCCTGACGTCAGTGATCTGCGGCGGCGGCCGACGCGGCTACTTTGCCGCGGCCTTCTTGGCCGGCGCCTTCTTCTTGGCCGGCGCCTTCTTGGCGGCCGACTTCTTGGCCGCCGAGCGCTTCTTCACGCTGGCCTCCAGCTTGGCCAGCAGATCGGAGACGTCCTCGGTGGCATCCAGTTCGGCGGGCCGCTCCTCGGGGGTGAACGCCTCGTCGCCTTCGAGCTTGGCCTCGATCAACTCGTGCAACTGCTCCTGGTAGGTGTCGTGATAGCGGTCGGGATCGAAGTCGTCGGCCATCGACTCGACCACCTGTCCGGCCATTTTCAGCTCGGCCGGCTTGATCTCGACCTTGGTGTCCAGGGCGGGGAAGTCGGGGTCGCGAATCTCGTCCGGCCACAACAGCGTGTGCACCATCATCACGTCACGCTTGGAGAAGTCCTTGACTCGCAGCGCCGCCAGCCGGGTCTTGTTGCGCAGCGTGAAATGTACGATCGCCACCCGGTCGGTATCGGCCAGCGTCTTGGCCAACAGCACATACGATTTGATCGATTTCGTCGCCGGCTCCAGAAAGTAGGAGCGGTCATAGAGCATCGGGTCCAGGTCACTGGCCGGGACGAACTCAAGCACCGCGATCTCGTGGTCGCGCTCCTCGGGAAGATTCGCGAGGTCGTCGTCGGTGATCACCACCATCCGCCCGTCGTCGGACTCGTATGCCCGCGCGATGTCGGCGTAGTCGACGACTTCGCCGCATTCCTCGCACACTCGCCGGTAGCGGATCCGGCCGTTGTCCTTGGCGTGTACCTGACGGAACTTGATGTCGTGGTCCTCGGTAGCGCTGTAGACCTTCACCGGCACGTTGACCAGCCCGAATGCGATCGAACCCTTCCAGATGGAACGCATGAGGCAAGTATGCCCACCCGAACGTGCCCGAAACCGGCTTTATCGCGACGTAGGTTGGCAGCATGGCTGCACAGCCGTTCCAGACACGGGTGAAGTTGACCAACGCCGACAAGGTGCTCTACCCGGCCACGGGCACCACCAAGGCCGACGTTTTCGACTACTACACGCGTATCGCGGAGGTGATGCTGCCGCACGTCGCCGGACGGCCGGTGACCCGCAAACGCTGGCCCAACGGCGTGGCACAGGACTCTTTCTTCGAAAAGCAGCTCGCCTCCTCGGCGCCGGCCTGGCTGCCCCGCGCCGAGGTGCAGCACCGCTCCGGTATCACCGCCTATCCGATCATCGACAACCTCGACGGCCTGGCCTGGATTGCCCAGCAAGCGGCGCTGGAAGTCCACGTGCCGCAGTGGCGTTTCGAAGCCGAGTGGACGCACGGCGGCAAAGTGCTCAAACCCGGGTTGGCAACCCGCCTGGTGTTCGACCTCGATCCCGGTGAGGGCGTGACGATGAGCCAGCTTGCCGAGGTGGCGCGTGCGATCCGCGATCTGATGACTGAGCTGGACTTGGACACGTTCCCGCTCACCAGCGGCAGCAAGGGAATACACGTGTATGCGGCGCTGGACCGCCCGGTGGCCAGCGCCGGGGCGGTCGCGGTGGCCAAACGCGTTGCGCAGCAACTCGAGAGCGCCATGCCGAAGCTGGTGACAGCGACCATGGCCAAAAAGCTCCGGGCCGGAAAGATCTTCCTCGACTGGAGTCAGAACAACGCGTCGAAGACCACCATCGCGCCGTATTCGCTGCGGGGCCGCGAACATCCGACGGTGGCCGCCCCGCGCAGTTGGGCGGAGCTCGACGACGGTGGGCTGCGGCAGCTGCGCTACGACGAAGTGCTGGCCCGCGTCGCCCGTGACGGTGACCTGCTGGCCGAGCTGGATCCCCCACTGCGCACGCCTGACCGGCTCACCGAATACCGGGCCAAACGCGACGCCGCCAAAACCCCCGAACCGGTGCCGGCCGCCTCCCCTGGACCGGGAGGTGGCGATAGCTTTGTCATCCAGGAGCACCACGCCCGCCGGCTGCACTATGACTTCCGGTTGGAGCGCGACGGGGTGCTGGTGAGCTGGGCGGTTCCCAAGAACCTGCCGACGACCACGTCGGTCAACCATCTGGCGGTGCGCACCGAAGACCATCCGCTGGAGTACGGCGGCTTCGAGGGCACCATCCCCAAGGGCGAATACGGTGCCGGCACGGTGCGCATCTGGGATTCGGGCAGCTATGTGACCGAGAAGTTCGAGGACTCCGCCGAAAAGGGCGAGGTGATCGTCGTGTTGCGCGGCAGTCGGATCTCGGGCCGCTACGCGCTGATCCGGACCGGTGGCGATCAGTGGCTGGCACACCGGATGAAAGATCAGAAGACGTTCGCGTTCACCGACCTGGCCCCGATGCTGGCCACCCACGGCCCGGTGACCGGTCTGGATCCGGAGCTCTGGGCCTTCGAGGGCAAGTGGGACGGCTACCGGCTGCTGGTGGAGGCCGACCATGGCCGGGTCCGGCTGCGCTCCCGCAGCGGGCGCGATGTCACCGGTGAATATCCGCAGCTGCGCTCGTTGGCCGCACAGCTCACCGAGCACCAGGTCGTGTTCGACGGCGAAGTCGTCGCCCTCGATGACGACGGGGTTCCCAGCTTCGCGGCGATGCAGAACAGCGCCCGCTCGGCCCGCGTGGAGTTCTGGGCCTTCGACCTGCTCTACCTCGACGGGCGTCCGTTGCTGCGCGCGACCTACCGGGACCGCCGCCGGCTGCTGGAAACGCTTGCCCAGGGAACCGGTCTGGTGGTCAAGGACCTGCTGGCCGCCGGCGGCGCCGAGGCACTCGAGCAGTCTCGCCGGCTCGGCTGGGAGGGCGTGGTGGCCAAGAAGTGGGACTCGCCCTACCAGCCGGGGCGCCGCTCAGCGGTGTGGGTCAAGGACAAGCATTGGCGGACCCAAGAGGTGGTGATCGGCGGCTGGCGCGCCGGCGAGGGTGCTCGGGGCGGGGGGATCGGGTCGCTGCTGATGGGCATCCCGGCGGGGGACAAGCTCGCGTTCGTCGGCCGGGTGGGCACCGGATTCACCGAGGGGCAACTCGCCGCGCTGAAGAAGAAGCTGGCCCCGCTGCACACCGACGAAACCCCCTTCGACGCACCGCTGAACCGGGCCGACGCCGCAGGCGTCACATTCGTGCGACCGGCACTGGTGGGGGAAGTGCGCTACAGCGAGCGGACGGCCGACGGCCGGTTGCGGCAACCGAGCTGGCGTGGTCTGCGGCCCGACAAGACGCCCGACGACGTGGTGAGTGAGGATTGACCGGTGCGGTGGGTGACCTATCGAAGCGAGGACGGCGAACGGAGCGGGGTGCTGCACGGCGAGGTGATCCACGCCGCGGCGCCCGGCACGACGCTGCTGGAGTTGATCCGGCTCGGACCGGACGGTCTGCGGGAGGTCGGTGAGCGCGCGCTGGAAGCGCCGTCGGCGACGCCGCGACTCGACCAGGTGACGCTCATGGCGCCGATCCCGCGGCCCCCGTCGATCCGCGACAGCCTCTGCTTCTTGGACCACATGCGCAACTGCCGGGCCGCGACCGGCCGCAGCCGCGAACTCGAGGACGCCTGGTATCGGATACCTGCGTTCTACTTCGCGTGCCCGTCAACGGTTCTGGGGCCCTATGACGACGCGCCGACGGCGCCCGGCAGTGTCTGCCAGGATTTCGAACTGGAGGTCGCCGCGATCATGGGTCCGGCGGGGGCCGACCTGTCGGTGGCCGAAGCCGAGCAGGCCATCATCGGCTACACCATCTTCAACGACTGGTCGGCCCGCGATTTGCAAGCTGCCGAGGGCGTGCTGGCGATCGGGCAGGGCAAGGGCAAGGACAGCGGCGTCACCCTGGGGCCTTACCTGGTCACCCCCGACGAGCTCGAACCCTACCGCCGCAACGGCAAACTCAGCCTGCATGCCACCGCGATCGTCAACGATGTGATCATCGGCATCGGGTCCACCGAGGCCATGGACTGGAGCTTCGGCGAGATCATCAGCTACGCCTCACGCGGGGTGCCGCTGACGCCCGGCGACGTCTTCGGGTCCGGTACCGTCCCCACCTGCACGCTGCTCGAACACCTGGATCCCGCTCTGCCGCAACCGTTCCCGGGCTGGTTGCGCGACGGTGACGTGGTGACCCTACAGGTACAGGGTCTCGGCGAAGTGCGCCAGACCGTGCGCGCCAGCGCTCCGCCGCTGCCGCTGCCGGAGCGTCGCCGGCCCTAACCTGCCGCGGGCTTCACGGTCACGGTCACCGTCGACGCGCCGGCGTCCGAGTTGATGGTCAGCACCGGGGCGTTCGGGCCGGAGCTGACGTGTCCGCCGGTCACGTTAACGGTGTAGCCGTTCGGGTACTGGCTGGGTGGCACGGAGATGGTGGTCTGCGAGCCGGCGTCGAAGCTGCCGGAGCCGTCGGCCTGATCGGTGGAGTAGCTGAAGGTGAAGACGCCGTTGTCGAACGACCAGGAGGTCGGGGTGCCCGAGATCACCTGCGGATACGGCTGGGCCAGCAGGTCGAGTTTGTCCCAGTTGACGTTGTCGCCGACCGGGGGCTGGCCCGGGTTGTACACCAGCGCCTGATCCTCCGGCGAGATGCTGGTGATGTCCTTGCCGCTGTAGGCCCATTCGGACCAGCCGAACAGATACCGGTTGGAACCCTGCAGGCTCGCCTCGATCGCGCCGAGGTTGTTGGTGGCGCCGAACTCGCTGAGCCAACCCGGGATGTTGTGCTCCTGCATGTAGTCCTGCGCGTATCCGAACACGATGTCGGCGTTCCAGTCACAGCCGAAGCTGGTGCCCGGGAACAATGCAGTCGTGAGGCAGTAGTGGTGGAACGAGAAGGCCGAGTTGGGGTCGTCCACCGCGCCCAGGTACGTCGGCACCGGTGTGCTGCCGAAGAGAGCGTTCGGCTCGAAGAACACCGTCTTGTTCGGGTCCACGGAGCGGATGGCTGCGGTGATCTGGTCGTAGAACGGGGTCAGCTGCTGGGCGTCGAAGTACTGGTTGCCCAAAATGGTCCCCAGCCAGTGCGTGCCCGCCCACGGCTCATTCATGATGTCGTAGCCGGCCACGTTGGGATTGCCCTTGAAGTAGTCCGCGACGGCCTGCCACGACAGCGCGTAATGGTTCTGCAACCCGACCCCGTCGGGGGCTTTATCGTTGGCCCAGAACGCATCCCAAGCATGGTTCTGCGCGGGACTCAGGGGATATGTCGCCGGGAAACCCAGACCGAAGTGGGGTAGCCCGCCGTTGAAGGTGGCCCAGTCCGGAGCGCCCTCGCCGCCGAACTCCTCGTTGTAGAGGTCCTGGTGCATGTCGAGGATCGCCACGATGTTGTGCTTGGCCAGGATCTGC
The DNA here is from genome assembly GCF_003284925.1 of Mycolicibacter senuensis. Lineage (GTDB taxonomy): Bacteria > Actinomycetota > Actinomycetes > Mycobacteriales > Mycobacteriaceae > Mycobacterium > Mycobacterium algericum_A. Next base: position 47,436 of record NZ_QMEX01000003.1, on the reverse strand, counting down.
ACGGTGTGCTCGATCGAGGCCAGATAGTCGTAGTCGATGACACCGGGCTGCGGCTCCACCCCCGCCCAGATGATCCCCAGGCGCACCGAGTTGAAGCCGTTGGCGGCCAGGAAGGCGGCGTCGTCCTCGCTGAAGCCATCGGACGACGGTGTATACGGCGGGATCTTGTAGACCTGGTTGAGTCCGTGCCAGATGACAACTTGTCCATCGGGATTGACAAGCCAGCCGTTGGAGACCTCCACCGGCGGCGCGACGGTTCCGGTGATGCCGCCCGGCAGGACGCCGAACCGGCCGACCGCCCCGTGGTCGCCGGCCCACAGGCCGGCGGTGCCGCCGACGCCCCCAAGGGCGGGCAGCCCTGCGGCGGTGGGGCCGTTGCCGGCGTCGCCGCCGTCGCCGCCGTTGCCTCACAGCCAGCCGCCGGCCCCGCCATCACCGCCGGCGGCCCCGGCCCCGCCGGTCCCGCCGTCACCGCCGTCGCCGAAGATCCCGGCGGCACCGCCGCTGCCGCCTGCCACACCGTCGGTGGTGCTGTTCCAGCCGGCGCCGCCGTCGCCGAACAGCCAGCCGCCGTCGCCGCCGTCGGGGTTGTCCTCGGTGCCTGCGGCGCCGTTGCCGATGACCGTCGAGCCGAACAGTGTGTTGATGACCCCGTTGACCTGGCTGCCCAGGTCGCTGTCGATCCACTTTTGGGTGGCGTCATGCAGCACGGCGTAGAAGTCGAAGCCCACCGCCGGTCCCGGTTCGGCCAGTGCGGCCAGCGCGGCATCCCAGTGCTCCGCCGACAGGAAGGACTCCCATACGGTCGCGTCGAATACGGCCTCGCCGTCGAATGCGCCCGCAGTGGTCACAAACGGGTCGAACAGCACGTCCATCATGTCGCCGAGGTCGGCCTGCGCCGGCGCGGCCGGGACGGTCAAGGCCAGCAACGCGGCGACCCCGACAACCTTGCTACCCACGACCTTGCTGCGGCGACGAGCCATCTCGGCAGACCCTTCCCAGGACGCGCGCTGTTTCTGAGGCGCGTCTGAGAAGGGTAGACGAGTTACTTATCGCGCGGAAGGGTCCGCGGTAAAACGTGCCGGTTCAAGCCAATCAACACTGGGTCGAGGCGCGGATCCATTCGCGACGGGCGTCGCTTTGACCTGCGCCACACGCCGCGGCGGCGCGCAGCAGTTGAACCGCCCGCTGCTCGTCGCGGTGACCGCCGCGCGGCTGGGCATGCAGGCAGGGCTGCGTGTTCATGTTCAATACCTCCTGCAGGTCACGTATGGAGAACTGCAGTACGCGACTGCCCGGGGTCGGTCAGTGCACACAGCTAGTCAACGACGCTGCCGCGTAAATATTTCCGAGCGGCAGAGTGAGGCTGCGCACGGCGAGCGCCGTAGTGTGATCGCCGTCACCCAGCCTTGGCGATCACGTGCTCGGCGAACCGTTCCAGGTTGCGGATCTTGTCGTCCAGCGGCTCGGTGTCGGGGCCGACGATGTAGGGAATCCGGAAGCCCACGATCACGTCGGTCACCCCCTTGTCCTCCAGCCGCTTGATCCCGTCAAGGGTGAATCCGTCGGTAGAGATCACGTGGATCTCGAACGGGCCGGACCGACCTTCCTCCTCGCGCAGCTGCTTCAGCCGTGCGATCAGGCCGTCGAGCTCGTCCGGGTCGCCGCCGCCGTGCATCCAGCCGTCGTTGCGCGCGGCGCGACGCAGGGCGGCGTCGGCGTGGCCACCGATCAGGATCGGGATGGGCTTCGCCGGCGCCGGAGTCATCTTGGTCTTGGGTATGTCGTAGAACTCGCCGTGGAACTCGAAGTAGTCGCCGGTGGTGAGCCCGCGGATGACGTCGATGCATTCATCCATCCGCTTGCCGCGTCGGGCGAACGGCACCCCCATCAGCTCGTAGTCCTCCGGCCACGGACTGGTGCCGACACCAAGGCTCAGCCGGTCGCCGATCATCGCGGCCAGCGAACCGGCCTGCTTGGCCACCAACGCCGGCGGGCGGATCGGCAGCTTGACCACGAAGGGTGTGAACCGCAGCGTGCTGGTGACCGCGCCGAGCGCCGCGATCAGCACGAACGTCTCGATGAATGCCTTGCCGTCCAAAAACTCCCGGTTGCCGTCGGGGGTGTAGGGATACTTCGAGTCCGACTCGTACGGGTAGGCGATGCTGTCCGGGATCGACATGCTGTGGTAGCCGGCCGCCTCGGCGGCTTTGGCCAGCGGAATGTAATAGCTCGGGTCGGTCATCGCCTCGGCATAGGTGAACCGCACGTCGTCTCCTCTGTGGTCGCTGGACGTACTCTCCGAGGAGCTTAGACCCGAGGCGGCATCGCGATTTCGACGTCCTCCAATGGGAACGGGGGATATCCGCCGGCGCCGGACACCGTCAGCGTTCCCCACGGCGTCCGCTCGGCGACCCGCCCGTCCGCGGTGTGCTGACCGACCCGGATGCTGACCTTGGAGCCGGTCGCATTGGTTCCCGGCAGGTCGACGAAAAACGTGCCTTGCCAATGGTATTGGCCGTCAATGGGATCGAAGTGGCCCGCCAGTCGTACCCTGGTCGGGTAGTCCTGGCCGGTGTGGGTCAATATCGCCGGCCCGTCATAGACCTCGGTGTCGGTGCTCTCCGACCCGGTCAGATAGAACCGGGAGAGCCCGCGGGTCGCCAAATACCGGCGCACCCGCACCCGCGCGGGGCGGGCCTCGATGCGGCTGGCTCCACTGCGGCGCAGACCGTCGACGAGCCGGGCCACGTAGCGGGCCTGCCGGCGGGTGTGCGGGCCGGGGATCCGGAACCGGTTGGGCATGCCGTGGGCGGCGACGACGCCGTCCGGCGAAGCGGCGGCGTGGATGATCACCCGGGCGGTGAGCCGCTCACCGTCGGCGGCGATCACCGTCCAGGTGTCGCTGCCGCTGTCGAACCGGGTCGCCGCATCCGGGCCGACGACCCGGGCGGCGTCGAGCAGTCCGTGCAGGCGGGCCGGGTCGCCCAGCACGACCACCTCGCAGCTGTCGTTGTGGCTCACAGGAATCCGGCTCGCCGCCACATCCGCCGCGCCAGTCGGCCCATCAACCCGACCTCTTCGAAGAAGGCGGCCAATGGTGCGAACGACGAGCGGCAGGCGGCGTGGAAGTGCGGGTTGGCCCGGGCCACCCGGCGGGCTTCACGTCCGTCCAGGCCGACCCGGTTGTAGACGATCGGCAGGGTGAACAGGTGGTGGTAGAACGGCCCGCCGACACCCTGCAGGTTCGCCAGCATGGCACGGCGATAACGCGGCATCGCCGGGACGCTGCGCCGCAGGCCGTCCCGGGCGTACTGGATGTGGCGGGCTTCCTCGGTGACGTGGATGCGCATCACTCGCCGCACGAGCGGCTGTAGCTCCGGATCATCGAGGATCTGGCGTTGCAGCGCGTCGAAGATCTCCTCGCCGACCAGGGCCGCACCCCACAGGATGCTGCCGCGGAACAAGAACGGCAGCGAGTTGATGACGATGCGCTGATAGAGCTTCGGGCGCACCGGCACCCCACCGATCCGGTCGATGGTCTTGCCGAACATCAGCATGTGACGGGTCTCGTCGCCCAGCTCGGTCAACGAGTAATGCGTGGTGCGTGAAGTCGGGTTCTTGTGCATCATGTCGCGCAGCAGGGCCTGGTTGAGGATGTTCTCGAACCAGACGCCGGCCGAGAGCACGTTGACCAGCTCTTGGCGCGACATCTCGATCTGCTGCTCGCGGGTCATCGACTCCCACAGCTCGGTGCCGTAGAGGGTGCACATCCGCGGCGGCAAGAAGAACTTGTCCGGGTCGATCTCGGCGTCCCAGTCGATGTCGACGACGGGGGCGTAGGACTTCTTCACCGAACCCTTCAGCAGGCGCTCGGCGAACTCCTCGCGGGACGGGCCGCTGGGCCGCGTGACAGTGGTCATCGGGAATCCCTTCTCGATTTGGTCCCTAAAGGTAGGAGCCGCCACCAAAGATGTCAATACCGACGGTACCGGATACTTGCGGTCCGGGTGTGGCGGATTCCGCCCCATGCGCGGCTCAGCTAAATTTTGCTCAGCGGATTCACAAACAAGCGTTAACTTTGAGCTGCCGTCACGCGTAATCCCTGCCACAATTGTGGCCATGCGTGGAGGTCTGGCGGACCGAAAAGCGGAGAACGTCGCAGTGGCCGCCTTCCTCGAACGCGTCCTGGTCGAACCGGGAACGCTGGTGCTCGAAGGCGAGGCCGGGATCGGCAAGTCGACCCTGATGTGGGAGGCGGCAGAGGCTGCGGTCGCGGCCGGATACCTGGTGGCCTCGGCGGTGGGCGCTCCAACGGAGGTGCGCTACGCCTACGCGGCGGTCGCCGACCTGCTCGCCGGTATCGACGACAAGGTGCTCGCCGAGCTGCCCGGTCGGCAGCGTGCGGCATTGGATCGGGTCCTGTTGGGCGGTGGCGATGGGCCGGCCGGCGATGAGCGGCTGGTGGCCACCGCGTTCCTGGCGGCGATCCGCCGCATGAGTTCGGCTGCGCCGGTCTTGCTTTGCGTCGACGACGCCCAGTGGCTGGACATGTCGAGCCAAGCGGTGATCGGCTTCGCGGAACGCCGGTTCATCGGCCGGGTCGGTTTGTTGGTCACGGTCCGGACCGGTCCTCAGGGCGCCGCCGACCTGAGCTGGCTGAGCCCGGCCCGTCCCGGATCGTTGGCGCGGCTGCGTATCGGCCCGCTGACGTTGGGCGGTGTGCACGCTCTGATATCTGCACGGCTGGGGCGTACATTGCCGCGGCCGTCGATCACCCGGATTTACGAGATCTCCGGTGGTAACCCATTTTTCGCCCTCGAACTGGCGCGGTTCATCGCCGAGCAGCCAGATCGGTCCGCGGTCGAGCTCCCCGACGCCCTGGCCGCGCTGGTTCGGCACCACATCGGTTGCCTCGACGATGACGTCGCCGCGGTGCTGTTGGCCGCGGCGTGTGCTGCCGTGCCGACCGTCGAGCGGGTGAGTCAGGCCACCGGCATCGGTGCTGACCGCGTTGTCGAGCTGGCCGAATCGGAGCAGGCCAGCGGAGTGGTCGAACTGGACGGCAACCGAATTCGGTTTCGACATCCCCTTTTTGCCACCGGTGTCTACAGCGCCGCCGGGCCGTCGGTGCGTCGGTCCATGCACCGCCGGCTGGCCAACATCGCCGAAGAGCCCGAGCTGCGGGCGCGCCACTTGGCACTGGCGGCCACCATCGCCGATCCGGACACGGTGCGAGCTCTCGACGAGGCCGCCGCCGCCACCCGTTCGCGCGGGGCTCCGGCGGTGGCCGCTGAGTTGATCGAGTTGGCCATCAAGCTCGGTGGCGACACTCCGGTGCGCCGGATTCAGGCCGCTGAACAGCATTTCCGCGCCGGTGAGCTCGCCCGGGCGCGTGCTCACCTGGAATCGGCGTTGGGTGATTTGCCCTCGGCGAACCCGTTGCGCTGCATGGCGCTGATGGCTCTGGCCGCGGTCATCGGTTTTGACGAGAACTTGGTGGCGGCCGCCGATCTGCTGACGCAGGCCGTCGATGAAGCCGCCGATCATCCGGTGCTGCAGCTGCGGGCACGGCTGCTGCTGGTACCGCTGACTGGTCTGATCGGCGACATGAAGGGATCTGTTGCCCTGGCGAAAACCGCTGTCACACAGGCCGACCAACTGGATTCCGCAGCACTGCGCAGCCAGGCGCTGACAATCAAAGTGGTGGTCGGGACGATGTACGGACTCGGCGTGGACTGGCGGGCCCTTCAGTTGGCGCTCGACCTGGAGGACCAGGACGCTCGCGCGCCGGCCACATATCAAGCCAGCGCCGTCGCGCCGGTGATACGGGCCTGGAGCGGAGACCTGGTGGCGGCGCGGGACCAGTTGCGCGACGTCCACGAGCGTTTCTTGCTGCAGGGAACCGAGATCGACATCCTGTGGGCGGCCGACTTTGCCGCGATGATCGAGTTGTGGTCGGGGCACTTCGCAGCGGCGGCCGACATCGCCGCAGACTGCACGCAGCGTGCCGAGCAGCTGGGCGGTCAGACCCTGCTCATCCAAGCCTGGGGCACTCAGGCGGTGATCGCTGCCCACCGGGGCCGCGAAGCGGATACGCGCAACGCCGCATACGCAGTCTTCGAAGCGACGCGTGCCACCGGCGGGGTGCACCAGTTGGGTGCTGCGGCGACGGCTTTGGGGTTGCTGGAGGTGTCACTGAGCGACTACGCGGCTGCTATCGCGGTGCTCGAACCGCTGCTGGCTTCTTTCGATCCCGAGCACGGCACCGAGATCAGCGTCGGGTCCTACCTTCCCGACGCGGTGGAAGCACTGGCCGGGCTCGGTCGGCTCGACGAGGCTGAACCCTTGATCGCTGCGCTCGAACGCAACGGAGCGCGTCACGACCGGCCATGGATGCTGGCCGTAGGCGCCCGCGCGCGCAGCCACTGGCTGTCTGCGCGCGGTGAGCTCGGCGCCGCCGAAGAGGCCGCCGAAGAAGCGTTGCGACATCACGAACGGCTGCCGATGCCGTTTGAAAAGGCACGCACCCGGTTGTTACTGGGCCAGGTTCAGCGCCGGCGCCGCCACAAGCAGGCCGCCCAGGCCAGCCTGCGCGAAGCGGCGGAGACGTTCGAACGCCTCGGGGCGCCACTGTGGGAGCGACGCGCCCGCGCCGAGCTGGACCGGCTGTCCGCGACCACGCCGGGCGCCGAGCTGACCGCCGGTGAGCGACGAGTCGCCGAGCGCGCTGCGGCCGGATTGTCCAATAAGCAGATCGCCGCCGAGTTGTTCATCGCCCCCAAGACGGTGGAGATGACGTTGAGCAGCGTGTACCGCAAGCTGGGCATCCGCTCCCGTGCCGGGCTGTTCGCGGCGCTGAACTCCGGAGATGTCCAGGGAAAACCCTGATTCACTTTCGGCGCTGACTCACTAGCGTCGAGGGGGTGAGCGACAGCGGGCCGGCGCGCCAATGCTTCCTGGTCGAGTGGTATCAGCCCGACCTGATCGACGCGGCCGTGGACGCCGCCATCGATCGGCTCGTCGACGCCGCGGCCGCCGTGAACGCGCAGTTGCTCGTCACGCTGACCTCGCCCAGCGACGAAACCCTGTTCGGGGTGGTCGCGGCGGACTCCGTCGATGCCGTCGCGACGGCCTGCCGGCAAGCCGGCTGGCACATCGATCGGATAACGGCCGGGGTGCGGGCGCGCATCGGAGTCAGTGCGGACTAGCGGGCCGGACGAAAAGCCGGTTCTTCGTCGCACCGTGCGGCAAGATCTACCCATGGCAGCATTCCTGATCCGAGCCGCTCTGACCGGATTGGCGCTGTGGATCGTCACGCTGATCGTTGGCGGAATCCGCTTCGTCGGCGGTGACACCACGGCTCAGCGGATCGGCATCATCTTCGTCGTCGCGGTGATCTTCGGGCTGGTCAACGCCTTCATCAAACCGGTGGTGCAGTTGCTGTCGATCCCGCTCTACATCCTCACGCTGGGGCTGTTCCACATCGTGATCAACGCGTTCATGTTGTGGCTGACGGCGTGGATCACCGAGAACACCACGCATTGGGGGCTGCAAATCGACCACTTCTGGTGGACGGCGATCTGGGCGGCCATCGTGCTGTCGCTGGTGAGCTGGGTGCTGTCGCTGGTGCTGCGAGACGCCCGGCGGATCACCCGCTGACCGGGCAGACTCGAGTGCATGCCGGAACTGCCCGAAGTCGAAGCCCTCGCCGACCACCTGCGCAGGCATGCCGTGGGGTGCAGCATCGGCCGCGTCGACGTGGCGGCGTTCTCGGTGCTCAAGACCTTCGATCCGCCGATCGACGCGTTGCACGGCCAGACCGTCACCGGGGCGCGCCGCTGGGGTAAGTACCTCGGCCTGGAAGTCGGCGACCTGTTCCTGATCGCGCACCTGTCCCGGGCGGGCTGGCTGCGCTGGTCGGACAAGCTGGCGCTGGCGCCGCTGCGCCCCGGGAAAGGGCCGATCGCGCTGCGGGTGCACCTGGGCACGCCGGGGCAGGCGCCGGGGTTCGACCTCACCGAGGCAGGCACCCAGAAACGCCTGGCGGTCTGGCTGGTCGATGACCCGGACAAGGTTTCGGGCATCGCCGGTCTCGGTCCCGACGCGTTGGAGGTGACGGCCGACGAGTTGGGCGCGCTGCTGGCCGGCAACACCGGGCGGATCAAGACAGTCATCACCGACCAGAAGGTGCTCGCCGGTATCGGCAACGCCTACAGCGATGAAATCCTGCACACCGCACGTCTTTCGCCGTTCGCCACCGCCGCCAAGTTGTCCGAGGAACAGATCGCCGCCCTGCACCAGGCGATGCAAGCGGTTCTCGCCGACGCGGTGACCCGTTCCGTCGGCCAGCGGGCCGCCACGCTCAAGGGGGAGAAGCGCTCCGGGATGCGGGTGCACGCCCGGACCGGGTTGCCGTGTCCGGTCTGCGGCGAAACCGTTCGAGAAATATCGTTTACCGATAAGTCTTTTCAGTACTGCCCGACCTGTCAGACGGGCGGCAAAGTGCTGGCCGACCGACGGATGTCGCGGCTGCTCAAGTAGTTCGACCCCCGCGATTGTTTGACAACCGCGGTTCCGGGATACGCTGCCCGGGTGACCCGCCGCAGAATCCTCATCACCGGTGCCAGTTCAGGACTGGGTGCAGGTATGGCCCGCGCATTCGCCGCACGTGGCCGCGACCTGGCCCTGTGCGCCCGCCGGATCGATCGGCTTGAGGAACTGAGAGATGAACTGGGCCAGCAGTATCCCGGTGTCAAGGTCTCGGTGGCTGCCCTCGACGTCAACAACCATGATGAGGTGCCCAAGGTGTTCGCCCGGTTCGCGGATGAACTCGGCGGAATCGACCGGGTCATCGTCAACGCCGGGATCGGCAAGGGCGCCCCGCTGGGATCGGGCAAGCTGTGGGCCAACAAGGCGACCATCGAGACCAACCTCCTTGCCGCACTGGTACAGATCGAGACCGCGATCGAGATGTTCACCGCCGCCGGCGGCGGGCATCTGGTGCTGATCTCCTCGGTGCTGGGCAACAAGGGGGTGCCTGGTGTCAAGGCGGCCTACGCCGCCAGCAAGGCCGGGGTGTCATCACTGGGCGAGTCGCTGCGTGCCGAGTACTCGAGCGGCCCGATCAAGGTCACGGTGCTCGAACCGGGCTACATCGAATCGGAGATGACGGCCAAGTCAGCGTCAACGATGTTGCTGGCGGACAACGAAACCGGGGTCAAGGCGATGGTGCGCGCGATCGAACGCGAAACCGGCCGCGCGGTGGTGCCGCCGTGGCCGTGGGTTCCGCTGGTGTGGCTGCTGCGCCGGATGCCGGCGCGATTCACCAAACGCTTCGCCTGAGGCTCGCCGTCTCGGCGTGTCGCGTCGTCAGATTCTCAGTCGTGGGGTTGGTCAGCCGCGGCCCGGTCAGCCGGCTCGGCCGCGCTCCACTCGGTAGCGACGCACCAGTGCATCGGTGGAGCTGTCGGTCTGCGGCTGCGGGGAGGCGTCGTCGGTCAGCACCGGCAGCAGCGCCTTGGCCTGCGTCTTGCCCAACTCCACGCCCCACTGGTCGAAGGAGTCGATACCCCACACCACGCCCTCGGTGAACACCTGATGCTCGTAGAGCGCGATCAGCTGGCCCAGCACCGACGGCGTGAGCCGGGTGGCCAGAATCGAGGTGGTCGGCCGGTTACCCGGCATCACCTTGTGCGGCACCACATCTGCGGGAGTTCCCTCGGCGGCGATCTCTTCGGCGGTCTTGCCGAACGCCAACACCTGGGTCTGGGCGAAGAAGTTGCTCATCAACAGGTCGTGCATGCTGCCGGTGCCGTCGGCGGTGGGCAGGTCGTCGAGGGGTTGGGAGAAGCCGATGAAATCGGCCGGCACCAGCCGCGTGCCCTGGTGCAGCAGTTGATAGAACGCGTGCTGGCCGTTGGTTCCCGGCTCGCCCCAGAAGATTTCGCCGGTGTCGGTGACGACCGGGGTGCCGTCGGCGCGGGTCGACTTGCCGTTGGATTCCATGGTGAGCTGCTGCAGGTAGGCCGCGAACCGGTCCAGGTCGTTCGAGTAGGGCAGCACCGCCCGGGACTGGGCGCCGAAGAAGTTGGAGTACCACAACCCGATCAGACCGAGCAGTGCCGGCGCATTGGATTCCAGTGGCGCGGTGCGGAAATGCTCGTCGACGATGTGGAAGCCGGACAGGAATTCGGCGAAGCGCTCGCGGCCGATCACGGCCATCACCGACAGCCCGATCGCCGAGTCCACCGAGTACCGGCCACCGACCCAGTCCCAGAAGCCGAACATGTTCGCGGTGTCGATACCGAACTCCTCGACCAGCCGGGCATTGGTGGAGACCGCCACGAAATGCTTCGACACCGCGTCGTCGCCCAGCGCATCGGTCAGCCAGCGCCGGGCCGCGGTGGCGTTGGTCAGGGTCTCCAGCGTCGAGAACGTCTTGGAGGCCACGATGAAAAGCGTTGTGGCGGGGTCTAAGCCGGTCAGCTTCGCGGTCAGGTCAGCGGGATCGACGTTGGAGACGAACCGCGCCGAGATGCCGGCGTCGGCGTAATGGCGCAACGCCCGGTCGACCATTACCGGGCCCAGATCCGAGCCGCCGATACCGATGTTGACCACGGTCTCGATGCGTTTTCCGGTAGCGCCGGTCCAGTCCCCGCCGCGGAGCCGGTCGGTGAACTCGCCCATCGCGTCGAGCACGGCATGCACGTCCGCGACCACGTCCTGGCCATCGACATGCAGATCGGCGTCGCGCGGCAACCGCAACGCGGTGTGCAGCACCGCCCGGTCCTCCGACGTATTGATGTGCACCCCGGCGAACATCGCGTCGCGGCGCTCTTCCAGGCCGGCCGTCCGGGCCAGGTCGACCAGGAGGCTCACCGTCTCGCCGGTGATGCGGTGCTTGCTGTAGTCGATGTAGAGATCGCCGACGGCGATGGTGAACTTCTCGCCCCGGTCGGGATCGTCGGCGAACAACTGCCGCAGGTGGGTGTCGCCGATCCGCTGGTGATGGTTGCGCAACGCGTCCCAGGCCGCGGTGGCGGAGATGTCGGGGATGTTTGGAACGGAGCTCATCACACCGACAGTAGCGGTGACACCGCGTCGGGGCGTGGCCCTCAGTGACCGAGCCGGCCGCGGCCCATTCGCAGCAGCAGCATCGCCAGATCCTTGCCGTCCTGGCCGAGCTCGCTGTAACGCTCGAGCACCTGCATCTCGCGACTGTGCACCAAGCGGGTGCCCCCGGACGCCATCCGGGCTTTACCGATCTGCTGGGACACCTCGGTACGGCGTTTCACCGCCGCCAGGATCTCGGCGTCGAGCCGGTCGATCTCCTGGCGCAGTTCGTCGATGTCCGGAAGCTGCTGAGTTTGGTTGGTCATGGGTTCGGACTCCAGATTCTCGCTGTTGGTGTGTTCTGGTCCCATCGGCGATCCGGCCTCACACAACAGACGAGCCCCGGGTCGGCGAAGCGGACCCCGGGGCTTGACGTTGCAGCTAAACCACGGGCACCGCTGACCGGTACCCGTAGAAAAATCGTTGCTGCATGTCGAGCACGAACCGAGTCTGCCACTAAGGGCCGTGCCAGCGCAAAGAGTGTCCCTGCCCGGCGGTACGTTGGGTTGCGTTATGACCGTGCATGCGACGCCAGAAATCGATCACCTCCTCGACGGGCTCAACCCCCAGCAACGCCGTGCCGTGCTGCACGAGGGTTCCCCGCTGCTGATCGTCGCCGGGGCCGGCTCGGGCAAGACCGCGGTGCTCACCCGGCGCATCGCCTACCTGCTGGCCGCCCGCGACGTCGGCGTGGGGCAGGTGCTGGCCATCACCTTCACCAACAAGGCCGCCGCCGAGATGCGGGAACGGGTGGTGGGGCTCGTCGGCCCGCGGGCGCGGGCGATGTGGGTGTCGACGTTTCACTCCACCTGCGTGCGGATCCTGCGCAACCAGGCGTCGGTGGTTCCCGGGCTGAACTCCAACTTCTCCATCTACGACGCCGACGACTCGCGCCGGCTGCTGTTGATGATCGGCCGCGACATGGGCCTGGACGTCAAGCGGCACTCGCCGCGGCTGCTTGCCAACGCCATCTCGAACCTGAAGAACGAGCTGATCGACCCCGACCGGGCGCTGGCCGACCTCACCGAGGACTCCGACGACCTGAGCCGGGTGGTGGCCGCGGTCTACGTCGAATACCAGTGTCGGCTGCGCTCGGCCAACGCGCTGGACTTCGACGACCTGATCGGCGAGACGGTCGCGATCCTGCAGGCGTTCCCGGAGATCGCCCAGCATTACCGGCGCCGGTTCCGGCACATCCTGGTCGACGAGTATCAGGACACCAACCATGCGCAATACGTGCTGGTGCGCGAGCTGGCCGGGCACGGCCAGGAATCGGGTGACATCTCGCCGGCGGAGCTGTGCGTGGTCGGTGACGCCGATCAGTCGATCTACGCCTTCCGCGGGGCCACCATCCGCAACATCGAGGACTTCGAACGCGACTACCCCGACGCCACGACGATGCTGCTGGAGCAGAACTACCGCTCCACGCAGAACATCCTGTCGGCGGCCAACGCGGTGATCGCCTGTAACTCCGGGCGCCGGGAGAAACGGCTGTGGACCGACGCGGGCGACGGCGAGCTGATCGTCGGCTACGTCGCCGACAACGAACACGACGAGGCGCGGTTCGTCGCGCAGGAGATCGAGGGGCTGTCGGACGCGGGGGAGCTCAACTACGGCGACATCGCGGTGTTCTACCGCACCAACAACTCGTCACGGTCGCTGGAAGAAGTGTTCATCCGGACCGGCATCCCGTACAAAGTCGTTGGCGGCGTGCGTTTTTACGAGCGCAAGGAGATCCGCGACATCATCGCCTACCTGCGGGTGCTGGACAACCCCGGTGATGCGGTCAGCCTGCGGCGCATCCTCAACACGCCGCGCCGCGGGATCGGGGACCGCGCCGAGGCGTGCGTGGCGGTGCACGCCGAGAACACCGGCACCGGCTTCGGCGCCGCACTACGTGCGGCCGCGGAGGGGCAGGTTCCGATGCTCAACACCCGGTCGCAGAATGCGATCGCCGGATTCGTCGCGATGCTCGATGAGCTTCGGGCACAACTGCACTCCGGCGACGACGACCTCGGCGGCATGGTCGAGCTGGTGCTGGATCGTACCGGCTACCGGGCCGAGCTGGAAGCCTCCACCGACCCGCAGGATCTCGCCCGGCTGGACAACATCAACGAACTGGTCAGCGTCGCACACGAATTCAGCATCGACCGGGCCAACGCGCTCGCCGAGCAGGACAGCCTGCCCGAGGAGGAGGACATCCCCGACGTCGGGGTGCTGGCGGCGTTTTTGGAGCGGGTCTCGCTGATCGCCGACACCGACGAGATTCCCGAACACGGCGCCGGCATGGTCACGCTGATGACGCTGCACACCGCCAAAGGTCTGGAGTTCCCGGCGGTGTTCGTCACCGGCTGGGAGGACGGCATGTTCCCGCACATGCGGTCGCTCGGCGATGCCCGCGAGCTGTCCGAGGAACGCCGGCTGGCATACGTCGGCCTCACCCGGGCGCGACAGCGGCTCTACCTGACCCGCGCGAAGGTGCGCTCGTCGTGGGGCCAGCCCATGCTGAACCCGGAATCGCGTTTCCTGCGGGAGATCCCGCAGCAGTTGATCGACTGGCGGCGTACCGATGCCGCTGCGTCGCCGAGTGCTCCGGTCAGCGGTGCCGGCCGGTTTGGGACGCCGCGGCCGGCGCCGAGCCGCTCCGGCAACCGGCCGCTGGTGGTGCTGGCGCCCGGAGACCGGGTTTCGCACGACAAGTACGGGCTGGGCCGGGTCGAAGAAGTGTCCGGCGTCGGGGAGTCGGCGATGTCGCTGATCGACTTCGGCAGTTCCGGGCGGGTCAAGCTGATGCACAACCACGCGCCGATCACCAAGCTTTAGCGCCGGGTCACCGCCACCGGGTCAGACGCCGAGCCAGCGCCGGGTGGCCGGGTGCAAGGCGAGCACGACGGTGACGGCCTGGATGATCGGTATGGCGTGCACGATCCACGGCACCCGGGCGCCCGCGAGGAACAGGCTGCCGAAAGTCAGCAGCGCAATCACGGCCCCGATCGCGATCAGGTAGCGGCCGAGCGGGCGCCGCAGCAGCAGCATGATCACGCCGGAAATCGACGTCACCGCGAACACCAGGCTCAAGAATCCGACCGCGACGCAGAACAGCCGGTCGGTGTGCCACCAACTGGCGATCAGATCGGTGGTCACCACCGAGGTGGCCCAGCATCCGATGATGGCGAACACGCAGGCGCTGATCGCCACCGCCGCCCGCGGCAGTGGGGTTCCCACCGGCTGGAGCGCTTCGGACGGCCGCATCGCCGGCGGTATCCGCCCGGTAACGACCGGTATGGCACCGGTCGGAGCCCGCCGAATGATGCGACTCGGTGTGCTGGCAGGGTTATCGCCGGAACGAGCCGCGCCGGTGGGCGGAGGGTGGCGGTCGGTCACCCAACCAGGTTAAGCGAAATTGATCCCGCGCTTGGCGAGCCAGGCGGTCGGGTCGATCCGGCTGGTGCCGTTCTGCAGCACCTCGAAGTGCAGGTGCGGGCCGGTGGAGTAGCCGCGGTTGCCCATCTCGGCGATCTGATCGCCGGCCATCACGCGCTCGCCGACGCTGACCAGCGACCGGTTGATGTGACCGTAGAGCGTCACGGTGCCGTCAGAATGACGCAGCTTGACCAACATGCCGTAGCCAGCGCTGGCACCGGACTCGATCACGACGCCGTCTGAGGCCGCCAGGATCGGGGTGCCGATGGCATTGGCGATGTCGATGCCGGCGTGCAGCACACCCCAGCGGTAGCCGAAGTTCGAGGTGAATGCGCCCTGGGTCGGCGCGACGAACAGCGGCCGCTGCAGCCGGGCCTCACGCTCGGCGCGCTCCTGCGCGTAGGCCACCCCCTTGGCCAGTTCCTCGTTGTGCACGACGACATTGGCCGCGGCCTTGACGGTGATCATCTGCATGCCGTGGCTGGAGGTGGTGGTGCCGTCGTTCAGCGTCGTCTTGCTGGCAGCCAGCACGGCGGGCCGCGAGACCGTCTCGTCCGACTGGTGGGTGGCGGCGTGCGCGGCGGCGGCTGCCGCTCCGGCGGCCATGGCGGCGATCATCACGCGGCTCTTGACCGCACTGGTGGGCTGGCTACGGTGTCGTCCGCCACGAGCGGGCCGGACCGGCAGGTCGGCTGCGCTGCGCGGACCGTAGAGGTACTCGTCGGGGTAGCCGCCACGAGGGAAGGCCAGCTGCAGGACCGGCATGTTGTCGGTGTCGGTCAGATCATCCAGCTCCGGGGCCAGCAGCACCTCGGATGCGTCGTCGAAGGCATCGCCGCTGAAAGTGGCGTCGTCGAGCCGTCCGAACTCGTTGAACGGGATGATGTCGGTGACCTCGGTGGGGCCGGGAACCGAAGACCGGGCCGCAGTGCCGTTCCTATGGCGGCGGGGGGCTCCACCGGGAATCGGGCGCAAGGGTGGTCCGTGCTGCATCAGCCTGGAAGATCCTCTGGTCGTGATCAGAACGTTATAAAGACCTGGACTTGGGAACGGTAACCAGTTCCGCGCCGCCTAGGCAAGCTATCGGTCAAATACGGCCTGGAATGTGAAACGAATCACGTTATTTCCGGCGGTGAGATCTACCACAGCGGTGGTAGGGGAGTTCGGAACGTCGCCATCGTGTCGATACAGTGCCTCCGGGGCGAAATCCTCCTCAATCCGACACCGCCGGCGCGCCGGCACCCATATAAGACAGTGAGCCCATGGATCTATTCGAGTATCAGGCGAAGGAACTGTTCGCTAAGCACAACGTACCGACCACGCCGGGCCGGGTAACCACCTCGGCCGAGGACGCCAAGGCCATCGCCACCGAGATCGGTCGGCCCGTCATGGTGAAGGCCCAGGTCAAGGTCGGTGGCCGCGGCAAGGCCGGTGGTGTCAAGTACGCCGCCACCCCGGAAGACGCGTTCAGCCACGCGCAGAACATCCTCGGTCTGGACATCAAGGGCCACGTCGTCAAGAAACTGCTGGTGGCCGAGGCGAGCGACATCGCCGAGGAGTACTACATCTCGTTCCTGCTCGACCGCTCCAACCGCACGTACCTGGCCATGTGTTCGGTCGAGGGCGGCATGGAGATCGAAGAGGTCGCCGCGACCAAGCCCGAGCGGCTGGCCAAGGTCCCCGTCAACGCGGTCAAGGGCGTCGACCTGGCGTTCGCTCGCTCGATTGCCGAGCAGGGCCACCTGCCCGCCGAGGTGCTCGACGCCGCCGCGGTGACCATCCAGAAGCTGTGGGAGGTCTTCGTCGCCGAAGACGCCACGCTCGTCGAGGTCAACCCGCTGGTGCGCACCCCTGATAACCAGATCCTGGCGCTGGACGGCAAGGTCACCCTCGATGGCAACGCCGAGTTCCGCCAGCCCGGCCACGCCGAGTTCGCCGACATCGAGGCGACCGACCCGCTGGAGCTCAAGGCCAAGGAGAACGACCTCAACTACGTCAAGCTCGACGGCCAGGTCGGCATTATCGGCAACGGCGCCGGCCTGGTCATGTCCACGCTGGACGTCACCGCCTACGCCGGTGAGAAGCACGGCGGCGTCAAGCCGGCCAACTTCCTCGACATCGGCGGCGGCGCCTCCGCGGAGGTGATGGCCGCCGGCCTGGATGTGATCCTGGGCGACAAGCAGGTCAAGAGCGTGTTCGTCAACGTGTTCGGTGGCATCACCGCCTGCGATGCGGTGGCAAACGGCATCGTGTCGGCGCTGAAGATCCTCGGCGACGCGGCCACCAAGCCGCTGGTGGTCCGGCTCGACGGCAACAATGTCGAGGAGGGCCGGCAGATCCTGGCCGACGCCAACCACCCGCTGGTGACGCTCGTCGACACCATGGACGAGGCCGCCGACAAGGCCGCTGAGCTCGCGTACGCCGGAAAGGACGCATAAGCATGTCGATCTTCGTCAACAAGGACAGCAAGGTCATCGTCCAGGGCATCACCGGCAGCGAGGCCACCGTCCACACCGCCCGGATGCTGCGGGCCGGCACCCAGATCGTCGGCGGGGTCAACGCCCGCAAGGCCGGCACCACCGTCACGCACGAGGACAAGGGCGGCCGGATGATCAAGCTGCCGGTGTTCGGCGGCGTGGCCGAGGCCATGGAGAAGACCGGCGCCGACGTGTCCATCGCGTTCGTACCGCCGAAGTTCTCCAAGGACGCCATGATCGAGGCGATCGACGCCGAGATCCCGCTGTTGGTCGTCATCACCGAGGGCATCCCGGTGCAGGACAGCGCCTACGCGTGGGCGTACAACGTGGACAACGGTGAGAAGACCCGGATCATCGGGCCGAACTGTCCCGGCATCATCACCCCGGGTGAGTGCCTGGTGGGCATCACCCCGGCCAACATCAGCGGCGCCGGTCCGATCGGCCTGGTGTCGAAGTCCGGCACGCTGACCTACCAGATGATGTACGAGCTGCGGGACTTCGGGTTCACCACCGCGATCGGTATCGGCGGTGACCCGGTGATCGGCACCACCCACATCGACGCCATCGAGGCGTTCGAGAAGGACCCCGCCACCAAGGTCATCGTGATGATCGGCGAGATCGGCGGCGACGCCGAGGAGCGCGCGGCCGACTACATCAAGGCCAATGTCACCAAGCCGGTCGTCGGCTATGTCGCCGGCTTCACCGCGCCGGAGGGCAAGACCATGGGCCACGCCGGTGCCATCGTGTCCGGTTCGTCGGGCACCGCCGCCGCCAAGCAGGAGGCGCTGGAGGCCGCCGGTGTGAAGGTCGGCAAGACCCCGTCGGCAACCGCGGCGCTGGCTCGGGAGATCCTGCAAAGCCTGTAGCCGTTTCTTTGGCGCGAGCAGACGTGAACGCACCCAAATCCGTGCTAATCCGGGGGCGTTCACGTCTGCTCGCCGTAGACGAGGTGAGCACATGAGCATCGATCCGCGCACCCCCGTCGTCGTCGGCGTGGGCCAGTCCACCGAACGCATCGATGACACCGACTACCGCGCCATGTCGCCGGTGGAGTTGGCCGCTGCCGCCGCGCAGGCCGCGCTGGTCGATTCGGGTGTCGAGCCCTCGCGTGTGGCGCAAGCCATCGACACGGTGGTGGCCACCCGGCAGTTCGAGAATTCGATCCCGAACGCTCCTGCGCCACTGGGCAAGTCGAACAATTTCCCGCGCTCGGTGGCCCGGCTGATCGGAGCGGATCCGGCTCGGGCGGTGCTGGACAAGGTGGGCGGTCAGGGGCCGCAGAAGCTGCTCAGCGAGTTCGCCGCCGCGATCGCCGCGGGCACCACCGACGCGGTGCTGCTGTGCGGATCGGATGCGACCTCGACGCTGCGGCACTTCGCCAAATCCTCGGAGGCCGAGAGCAAACCGGATTTCAGCGAGACCATCGACGGTCAGCTCGAAGACCGGGGTTACGGCCTCGAAGAGTTCGTCGAGCACTACACCGTCATCCACGGGCTCACCGGTGCACCGGTGCAGTACGGGTTGCTGGAGAACGCCCGGCGTGCCCGGCTGGGCATGGGCACGGCCGACTATCTGCAGGCCATGGGGGAGCTGTTCGCCCCGATGTCCAAGATCGCCGCGAAGAACCCGTTCTCGGCCTCGCCGGTGGAACGCTCGGTCGATGAGCTGACCACCATCAGCACCACCAACCGGATGATCTGCGACCCCTACCCGCGGCTGCTGGTGGCGCGCGACCAGGTCAACCAGGGTGCTGCGGCGCTGCTGATGTCGGTGGAGGCAGCCCGGCGCCTGGGTGTGCCCGAAGACCGCTGGGTGTATCTGCACGGCCACGCCGATATGCGTTCCCAGCGCCTGCTGGAACGCACCGACCTGGGTGCCTACCCGGCCGCCGTGGCGGCCACCACCGCGGCGCTCGCGATGGCCGGCATCGGCTTCGACGACATCATGGCGATGGATCTCTACAGCTGCTTTCCGGTTCCGGTGTTCACCATCTGCGACGCCTTCGGTCTCGCCGGTGACGACCCCCGCGGATTGACGCTGACCGGCGGGCTGCCGTTCTTCGGTGGCGCCGGCAACAACTACTCGATGCACGCCATCGCCGAGGCGGTCGCGGTAGCCCGAAGCGCCCCGGGGCAATTCGCGTTCGTCGGCGCCAACGGCGGCATGATGAGCAAGTATTCGGCCGGCGTGTACTCAACTGCCCCGGCGCCGTGGACACCAGATCGCAGCGCCGAACCGCAGGCCGAGCTCGACGCCGCGCCCAAGGTGGCAGTCACCGAGCGGGCCGAAGGTCCGGCGACGATCGAGACCTACAGCGTCCGCTACGACTGGGAGACCCGGACCGGCATCATCATCGGCCGGCTCGACACCGACGGCAGCCGGTTTCTGGCGACCACCGAGGACGACGATCTGGTGGCGCTGCTCTCCGACGGCGAGCCGCTGGGAACGCCCATCACGGTGCGCGCCCTGGACTACGGCAACCGCTGCTCGTTGCGGTGAGATTTTCTCGCCGAACAGCTAGGAACTGAGCCCGAGCTTGCCGGCCAGGCGCTCGACGTAAGCAGCCACCTCGGCTTCGGACTTGTCCGGGAGTCCGAACAGCACCTCGGTGACCCCGATTTCGGCCCAGCGCGCGATCTTCTCGGGCACCGGCTTGAAGTCCAGCGCGACGATCTGCGGTGCGCCCTCGCGGCCAGCGCCCGCCCAGACGTCCTGCAGCAGCTTCACCGGTTCGTCGATGTCGAAGTCGCGCGGCGTGGTGATCCAGCCGTCGGCGCTGCGGGCGATCCACTTGAAGTTCTTCTCGGTGCCGGCCGCACCCACCAGCACCGGAATGTGCGCCTGAACCGGCTTGGGCCACGCCCAGCTGGGACCGAAGTTGACGAACTCGCCCTCGAAGGAGGCTTCCTCTTCGGTCCACAGCGCGCGCATCGCCTCCAGATACTCGCGCAACATGGTGCGTCGGCGTCCCGGCGGCACCCCGTGATCAGCTAGTTCGTCGGTGTTCCAGCCGAACCCGACTCCCAGGCTGACCCGTCCACCGGAAAGGTGATCGAGCGTGGCGATCGATTTCGCCAGGGTGATCGGGTCATGCTCGACGGGCAGCGCCACCGCGGTGGACAACCGCACTCGCGACGTCACCGCACACGCGGTTCCCAGGCTCACCCAGGGATCCAGGGTGCGCATATAGCGGTCATCGGGCAGTGACTCGTCGCCGGTGGTCGGATGGGCGGCCTGGCGCTTGACCGGAATATGGGTGTGTTCGGGCACGTAAAACGTGGTGAAGCCATGGTCATCGGCGAGTTTGGCGGCCGCCGCCGGGGTGATTCCACGGTCACTGGTGAACAGCACAAGCCCGTAATCCATGTCCGTGATTAGAACGTGTTCTTGTTCTGGGGGCAACCGCGGGTCCCCTTACCGCGCGGTTATCGCGCGGTGCTGACCCACCGGGCACAGCCGCAAGTGCGCTAGCGTGGATGATCGAACCGCGCCGCCCCGCCGCACCGGCCCACAAGCACAGGAGAGGTCATGACCTACTCGCCCGGGAATCCCGGTTTCCAGCCTGCCCAGCCGCCCGGCTCCTACGGACAGTCGCCCCCGTCGTTCGCCAAGTCCGGCGGCGACACCGAGAGCAAGTTGCCGCTGTACCTGCAGATCGCCGTGGTGGTGTTGGGTTTCGGTGTATACCTAGGGAATTTCGGTCCGATCGTGACCGTCACCGATGGTGAATTCCCGTTGATCCTCGGCGACGCCGGTCATACGGTTCCGCTGGCGCTGCTGGCGGCGCTGTTGGCAGGGGCCGGCCTGCTGCCCAAGACGAAGGTCTATACCGCTGTGGTCGCCGCGATCGCCACGCTGGCAGCGTTGCTGGCGATTGCGACCATCGCCGAGGCGGGCGAGAACTACGAGATCGGCTGGGGACTCTGGCTGGTGTTGACCTTCAGCGTCCTGCAGGCCGTCGCCGCCGTCGGATCGCTGTTGCTCGAGGCCGGCGTCGTCACCGCTCCGGCTCCGCGCCCCAAGTACGACCCCTACGCGCAATACGGGCTGCCGCCGGGCGGCAACTACTACGGCCAGCAGGGTTACGGACACCAGGGTTCGCAGCAGTCCGGCTACCCGTCGTACGGCAACTACCCGTCCGCGCCGTCCAGCGGAGGCTTCGGCGCCCAGTCGGCACCGCCGACCGGCGGATTCAATTCCGGCCCCCAGCAGGCGCAGTCGGCTCAGCAGGGCCCGCCCACGCCGCCGACCGGCTTCCCCAGCTTCAGCCCACCGCCGAGCGGTGGTTCGGGCGGTTCCTCGACGGGCGGCCAGGGCTCCGCGACGGGCGGCCAGAGCGGATCCGGGCAGGATCAGGGCTCGACCGGTGGCCAGCAGTCGCAGGGCGGCTCCGCCCCGTCGGGGCCGGCGCAGTCCTGACGCGCGCCGGCGCGCCGAGTCGATCGTGCTCGCAGCGTGACACCGGTGGCAGGCGGTAAACCAGCCTCGAACCCGACCCGCGACCTGGTGCGGGTTGCGTTCGGTCCCTCCGTCGTGGCGTTGACGGTCATCGCAGCGGTGACGCTACTGCAGTTGCTGATCGCCAACAGCGACATGACCGGGGCATCCGGCGCCATAGCCAGCATGTGGCTGGGGGTGCATCAGGTGCCGATCTCGATCGATGGTCGGGAACTGGGCGTGTTGCCGCTGCTGCCGGTGCTGCTGATGGTGGCCGGCACCGCGCGGACCACCGCGCAGGCCACCTCCGAGGGCGCCTCCTGGTTCGTTGTCCGCTGGATCGTGGCATCGGCATTGGGCGGCCCACTGTTGATCGCGGCGATCTCGTTGGCGGTCATCCACGATGCCGCGTCGGTCATCACCGAGTTGCAGACCCCGCAGGCGCTGAACGCCTTCACGCACGTGTTGGTGGTCCATGCGATCGGCGCCGCGATCGGGGTGGGATCGCGGATGGGCCGGCGGGTGCTGGCCGAGACGCCGCTGCCGAGCTGGCTGGTCGACTCACTGCGGGCCGCCGCCGCCGGCATGCTGGCGTTGTTCGGGCTGGCCGGCGCCGTCACGGTCATCTCGCTGGTCGTGCACTGGGGAACCATGCACGAGCTCTACGCGATCACCGATTCGTTGTTCGGGCAGCTCAGCCTCACCCTGCTGGCGTTGCTGTACGTGCCCAATGTCGTGGTCGGCGCCGCAGCGATGGCGGTTGGATCGAGCGCGCACATCGGGCCGGCGTTATTCAGCGCGTTCACCGTGCTCGGCGGCGACATCCCGGCGGTGCCGATCCTGGCTGCGGCGCCGACCCCGCCGCTGGGTCCGGTCTGGGTGGCGCTGCTGATCATCGGCGCCGCCTCGGGTGTCGCGGTCGGCCAGCAGTGTGCGCGCCGGGCGCTGCCGTTGCTTCCCGCCTTGGCCAAGGTCGTGAGCGCCGCGTTCATCGCCGCGGTGGCGATGGCGCTGCTCGGGTTCGCCGGCGGGGGCCGGTTGGGCAACTTCGGCGACGTCGGGGTGGATCAGGCCACCTTCGGGCCGGCGGTGTTCGGCTGGTTCGCCGCGATCGGTGCGCTGACCGTCGTGATGATCGGCGGGGTCGCGCGAGGCACGGCCGGGACGCCCCCGATGTCGCCGACGGCTCCGCGCCGCGCCGCAGACGCCGACAGCCTCCCGCAACCGGATTCGGAACCCGAATCGGCGCCGGAGCCGGCCCCGGCCCAGGTCGAGTTCGTCGATCCCGAGGAAACCGACCGGCTGTTCGAGCCCGACGAGCTGTTCGAGCCCGACGAGGTGGCCGGCGGCGCCGAGCTGAGCTGGACGCCCGAGCCCGATGCGCCGCGGCAATTCGAATCGCAGACGCCGACCGAGCCGCCCGGGCCGCTGGAAGATCCCGAAGACCTGATGTTCACCGACGACGACGGATTCGACACCAGAAATTGAGGACTTCGGTCCCTTATATCCGGGCCGGCAGCCTGGTCGCATAGGGACATGGCCCATGCCGTGAGCGCAGCCGACGTCGGTGTCCGGAATCTGCACAGCCTGGCGCGCGCACGCGCCGAGCTGCTGACGCGGCTGGTGCTGCCGCCCGGGCACGACCCGATCCTCGATGTCATAGCGATGATCTGGCTGGATGGCGCCGCGGCCGGTTTTCAGATGGTCGAGCACCCGGCGCCGGCCGGGCTGACCACGCCGTTGGCCGGCGCGCTGTACGACAGGCTGGCGGGAGCCGAGCTGTGCAGCGAATACGAGGAATTCCCGGAGCTGGACGACTCGGATTTCCAGGACCTGGCGTGCGGACGGGTGGAGAAGATCAGCCACGGCATCCACCCGGCCGGGCATCCCGACGTGATCTGGGACAAGGTGGAGATCTGGACCGACGGGGTGGCCGCCGCCCTCAGGATCACCCGGGACGAAGCCCGGCAACAGGCCTGATTGTCCGGTCGGCCTGCACGCTAGGCTCCTTCACGTGCAACCGATCCACGTGGCCCCGAGCGTTCCGGCCCGGCTGGTGGTTTTGGCGTCGGGGACCGGATCGCTGCTGGAGTCGCTGCTGGCTGCGGCGGTCGGTGACTACCCTGCGCGGGTGGTGGCCGTCGGTACCGACCGGGACTGCCGTGCCGTGGCGGTCGCTCGTTCGGCCGGGTTGCCGGTGTTCACCGTGCGAATGGCCGACTTTCCCGACCGGGCGGCATGGGATCTCGCGCTGGCGGAGGCCACCGAGGCACACGCCCCCGATCTGGTGGTCTCGGCCGGCTTCATGAAAATCCTGGGGTCACACTTCCTCACCCGGTTCCTGGGGCGCACCGTCAACACGCACCCGGCGCTGCTGCCCGCCTTCCCCGGTGCCCACGCGGTGCCCGAGGCGCTGGCCTACGGGGTGAAGGTCACCGGCTGCACCGTGCATCTGGTGGACGCCGGCACCGATACCGGCCCGGTGCTGGCCCAGGAACCGGTCGCCGTGCTCGACGACGACGACGAAGAAACCCTGCATGAACGCATCAAGACAGTGGAACGCAAGCTTCTGGTGGACGTGCTGGCCGCGCTGGCGACCGGCGGCGTGACCTGGACCGGACGAAAGGCAACCATAGGATGACCGACGGCAAGCGACCGATTCGGCGGGCGCTGATCAGCGTCTACGACAAGACTGGCCTGGTCGACCTCGCCACCGGACTGCATGCCGCCGGGGTGGATATCGTCTCCACCGGGTCCACCGCGAAGACGATTGCGGCCAAGGGTATTCCGGTCACGCCGGTGGAGCAGCTGACCGGCTTCCCGGAGGTGCTCGACGGCCGGGTCAAGACGCTGCACCCGCGGGTGCACGCCGGGCTGCTGGCCGACCTGCGCAAGCCGGAGCATGCCGCGGCGCTGGGCGAACTCGACATCGCGCCGTTCGAGCTGGTGGTGGTCAACCTCTACCCGTTCAGTGAGACCGTGGATTCCGGTGCCGGGATGGATGACTGCGTCGAGCAGATCGACATCGGCGGGCCCTCGATGATCCGGGCGGCCGCCAAGAATCACCCCAGCGTGGCGGTGGTGGTCGACCCACTCGGGTACGACGGTGTGCTGGCCGCGGTCAATGCCGGCGGGTTCACCCTGCCCGAGCGGAAACGACTGGCGTCACTGGCATTTCGCCACACCGCCGAGTACGACGTGGCGGTTGCCGGTTGGATGTCGTCGACGCTGGCGCCGGAGCAGCCACGCCAGCCGATGCCCGAGTGGTTCGGCCGCACCTACCGCCGCGCGGCACAGCTGCGCTACGGCGAGAACCCGCACCAGCAGGCCGCCCTCTTCTGTGACGGTGGCGCCTGGCCGGGTCTGGCCCAGGCTGACCAGCTGCACGGAAAAGAGATGTCCTACAACAACTTCACCGATGCCGACGCAGCCTGGCGCGCCGCATTCGACCACGAAGAGATCTGCGTGGCGATCATCAAGCACGCCAACCCGTGCGGGATCGCGATCTCGTCGGTCTCGGTGGCCGACGCCCATCGCAAGGCGCACGAGTGCGACCCGTTGAGCGCGTTCGGCGGGGTGATCGCGGCGAACACCGAGGTCAGTGCGGAGATGGCGGAGTATGTGAGCACCATCTTCACCGAGGTCATCGTCGCGCCGGCCTATGAGTCGGGCGCGGTCGAGATCCTGGCGCGCAAGAAGAACATCCGGGTGCTGCTGGCCTCCGAACCGCTGCGCGGTGGTGTCGAGTGGCGCCAGATCAGCGGCGGACTGCTGATGCAGAGCCGCGACGGCCTCGACGCGGCCGGCGACAACCCGGTGAACTGGACCCTGGCCACCGGGTCTGCCGCGGATCCGGCCACCATGGCCGACCTGGTCTTCGCCTGGCGCTCCTGTCGCGCGGTCAAATCCAACGCGATCGTCGTCGCCGCGAACGGCGCCACCGTCGGCGTCGGGATGGGCCAGGTCAACCGTGTCGATGCCGCCCGGTTGGCGGTGGAGCGCGGCGGTGACCGGGTGGCCGGGGCGGTGGCCGCCTCCGATGCGTTCTTCCCGTTCCCCGACGGGCTGCAGACGCTGACCCGGGCCGGCGTGAAGGCGATCGTGCACCCGGGCGGCTCCGTCCGTGACGACGAGGTGACCGCGGCGGCCGCCGAGGCCGGGATCACGCTGTATCTGACCGGGGCGCGGCACTTCGCGCACTAGCCTTGACAAAAAGATTGTAGGCGCTCACTATCTAACTCAATCCCGAGTTAGGAGACGTCGTGACCTACGACCTCATCATCCGCAACGGCCTGTGGTTCGACGGCCTGGGCAACCCACCCAAGGTTCGCACGCTGGGTATTCGCCACGGTGTCGTCGCCGACATCGTGGCGGGCGACCTGGACGAAGCGGCCTGCCCGGAGGTGATCGACGCGGCCGGCAAGTGGGTGGTCCCCGGGTTCATCGACGTGCACACCCACTACGACGCCGAAGTGCTGCTCGACCCGGGGCTGCGAGAATCCGTGCGCCACGGCGTCACCACGGTGCTGCTGGGCAACTGTTCGCTGTCAACGGTCTACGCCGACGCCGAGGACGCCGCCGACCTGTTCAGCCGGGTGGAGGCGGTGCCGCGCAAATTCGTGCTGGATGCGCTGCGGTCCAAGAAGACCTGGTCGACACCGGCGGAGTACGTGCAAGCCCTCGACGAGTTGCCGCTCGGACCCAATATCGGCTCCATGCTTGGCCATTCGGACCTGCGGACCGCGGTGCTCGGCTTGGATCGCGCCACCACCGACGGTGTCGTGCCGACCGACGCAGAACTGGAGAAGATGGCCGCGCTGCTCGACGATGGACTGGCCGCCGGGCTGCTGGGCATGTCGGGCATGGATGCGGCCATCGACAAACTCGACGGTGATCGGTTCCGGTCGCGGGCGCTGCCGTCGACGTTCGCCAGCTGGCGGGAGCGCCGGCGGCTGATCAAGGTGCTGCGCAAGCGCGGCCGGATGCTGCAGAGCGCCCCCAACGTCAAGAAGCCGCTGACGGCGCTGAACTTCTTCTTGACCAGCAGCGGGATGTTCGGCCGCCGGCGCGGCGTGCGGATGAGTCTGCTGGTCTCCGCCGACGCCAAGTCGTCACCGGGCGCCGTCCGGGTCATGGGTCCGGCCACCCGGCTGCTCAACGCCGTGCTCGGCTCATCGGTGCGCTTCCAGCATCTGCCGGTGCCGTTCGAATTGTATTCCGACGGAATCGATCTGCCGGTCTTCGAGGAGTTCGGCGCCGGCACCGCCGCGCTGCACCTACGAGACCAGTTGGAGCGCAACGCGTTGCTGGCCGACACCGAGTACCGTCGCCGCTTTCGCAAATCCTTCGACCGCAAAAAGCTGGGCCCGTCATTGTGGCATCGCGACTTCCACGACGCGGTGATCGTCGAATGCCCGGATGCGAGCCTGATCGGCAAGAGCTTCGGCCAGATCGCCGACGAACGCGGGCTGCACCCGTTGGACGCCTTCCTGGATGTGTTGGTGGACAACGGTGAACGCAACGTGCGCTGGACCACCATCGTGGCCAACCACCGGCCGAAGTACCTCGACATGCTGGCCAAAGAACCGGCCATCCACATGGGGTTCTCCGACGCCGGTGCCCACCTGCGCAACATGGCCTTCTACAACTTCTCGCTGCGACTGCTCAAGCGAGTTCGCGACGCGCAGGCGGCCGGCCGGCCGTTCCTGAGCACCGAGCGGGCGGTGTACCGGCTGACCGCTGAGGTCGCCGACTGGTTCGGCCTCGACGCCGGCACGCTGCGCCGCGGTGACCGTGCGGACTTCGTGGTGATCGACCCGGCCGGCCTGGATGACGCTGTGGACGGCTACCACGAGGAGCAGGTGCCGTTCTACGGGGGGCTGTCGCGGATGGTCAACCGCAACGACGACGCCGTGGTGGCGACCGGCGTGGGCGGCACCGTGGTGTTCCGCAACGGACAGTTCCGCGACGGCTACGGCACGACGGTGAAATCCGGCCGCTTCTTGCGCGCCGGATCCCCTGAGCTGCAACCGGTCTGACCATGGCTCGTACCCAACGGGAGCGCCGTGAGGCGACCGTCGCAGGATTGCTGGACGCCAGCATCGCCACCATCGCCGAGGTCGGCTATGCGCGGGCGTCGGCCAAGGTGATCGCGGCGCGCGCCGGGGTCTCCGATGGGGCGTTGTTCCGCCACTTCGACACCATGGGCGACTTCATGGCCGCCACTGCGCAGGAAGTCCTGCGCCGCCAGCTGGAGCGGTTCGGCAAGCAAGTCGCCGAGATCCCGGCCGAGGTGCCGGCGCTGGAGGCGGTGCTGACCGTGCTGCGCGACCTGACTGCCAATTCCACCAACGCGGTGCTCTACGAGCTGCTGATCGCTGCGCGCACCCACGAGAAGCTGCGAGCCACCCTGCAGCATGTGCTCACCGAATACAGCGCCAAGATCGGCGAAGCCGCCCGGGTGCTGCCCGGCGCGGATGCCTTTCCGCCGGAACTCTTCCCGAATCTGGTGGCGCTGTTGACCAACACCTTCGACGGTGCGGCGATCGTGCGCGCCGTGTTACCCCAGCCCGAGATCGAGGCGAATCGGATTCCGCTGCTGTTGACGCTACTGGAGGGCCGTATCTGAGCGCGTCGAGTCGGCACCCGCCGGTGCTGCGGGCGTCACGTAATCGACGAAGGCTGCGATCTCGGCGACGGCACGGCGAGCGTCGGGGTTGAAGTCGAAGGTCAGCTGGAACATGTGCAGCGCGCGGTCCCAGACCTGTACCCAGTTCGGCACCCCGGCGGCGGTGAGCTTGTCGGCCAGCACGAAGGTGTCGTTGCGCAGCATCTCGTTGTTGGCGACTTGCAGCAGAAACGGGCCCAGCCCGCGCAGCTCCGCTTCCGGGGGCATCACCGGCAGCTCGCGGGTGCCGTTGACGGTGGCGAAGACCCGGTAGATGAACATGAACGCCATGAACGGGAAGAACGGGTCTCGGTGGGAGCGCGCGGCCTGTCGTTTGATCTCCATGTCCGACGACGTCAGCGCCGACATCAGCACCTGACCGGCGGGTACCGGCAGCCCCGCGTCGCGCGCCGTCAGCGCAGTGTTCACCGCCATCAGGCCGCCGGCCGAATCCCCCGCCACCACAATGCGGTCCGCGGTGAATCCGGCGTCGAGCACATGGCGGTAGGCGCACAGTCCGTCAGCGATGGCCTCGTCCACACCGGCCAGCGGCGCCAAGCGGTAGCCGACATTGAAGACCTTCGCTCCGGTGACCTCGGACAGCTTGCTGGCAAAGCGGCGGTGCGAATTGAGGCCCAGCGTCACCAGCGCCGAACCATGGAAGTAGACGATCACCCGGTCCGAGTCGCGGGCGGCAGGGGCCACCACCCACTCTGCCGGACAGTCGGTCAGGCGCTCCCGCGTCACCTCGGTGCCCGGCAGCGCCCGGATGTAACGCATCGGTTGGTCGATGAGGTCGAGGCGCGCCCGCTGCAGTCCGGCGGGCCAGATCCGATTGACGATCATGCCGATGACCGTCAGCACGGCGATAGAGGTCCGCAGGAAGATCGCGGCGCCCACGGCCAGCAGGCGGGCCTGCCATGATGCCGGACCGAAGTATGTCTGAGCCGGTCGATCCCGCCATTCCAGTGAGTTCACGGTACCCAGGGTATCGGGTATTTGGCGGCGTGATGACGTGGGACGCCGTGACGGACCACCGCGCCCGTCGTAGCGTGGAGTGGTGACCGCGCTGACTACCCCGCACGATCTGCCCACCACACTCGGCGAACTCCGGGCCGCCGGCCACCGCGAAAGGGGGGTCAAGCAGGAGATTGCCGAGAACCTGCTGGCCCGCCTCGCCGACGGCGACGACGCCGCGACCGTCTGGCCCGGCATCTTCGGATTCGAGGACACCGTGCTGCCGCAACTCGAGCGGGCGCTGATCGCCGGCCACGACATCGTGCTGCTGGGGGAACGCGGCCAGGGCAAGACCCGGCTGCTGCGGGCCTTGACCGGGTTGCTCGACGAGTGGACGCCGGTGATCGCCGGTGCCGAACTCGGTGAGCACCCGTATTCGCCGATCACCCCGGAGTCGATCCGGCGGGCCGCCGAGCTCGGCGACGACCTCCCGGTGGCCTGGCGGCACCGCAGCGAGCGTTACACCGAGAAGCTGGCCACCCCGGACACCAGCGTGGCCGACCTGGTCGGCGACATCGACCCGATCAAGGTCGCCGAGGGACGCAGCCTGGGCGATCCCGAGACCATCGCCTACGGGCTGATCCCCCGCGCGCACCGCGGCATCGTGGCCGTCAACGAACTTCCCGATCTCGCCGAGCGCATCCAGGTGGCGATGCTCAACGTGATGGAGGAACGCGACATCCAGGTGCGCGGCTACACGCTGCGGCTGCCGCTGGACGTGCTGGTGGTGGCCAGCGCCAACCCGGAGGACTACACCAACCGGGGCCGCATCATCACCCCGCTCAAGGACCGGTTCGGCGCCGAGATCCGCACCCACTACCCGCTGGAACTCGACGCGGAGGTCGGCGTGATCGCCCAGGAGGCCCACCTGAGCGCGCAGGTGCCCGACTATCTGCTGGCGGTGCTGGCGCGGTTCGCCCGCTACCTGCGCGAGTCCCGCTCGGTGGATCAGCGCTCGGGCGTCTCGGCGCGGTTCGCGATCGCGGCCGCCGAGACCGTGGCGGCCGCAGCGCGACACCGCGGTGCGGTGCTGGGCGAGACCGATCCGGTGGCCCGGGTGGTCGATCTGGGCACCATCGTCGACGTGCTGCGCGGAAAGCTGGAGTTCGAATCCGGTGAGGAGGGCCGCGAGCAGGCGGTGCTGGAACACCTGCTGCGCCGGGCCACTGCCGACACCGCATCGCGCGCACTGGGCGGGATCGACGTCGGGCCGCTGGTGGCCGCTGTCGAGAACGCGGCGGTGACGACGGGGGAGCGGGTGTCGGCCAAGGCGGTGCTGGCGGCGCTGCCGGATCTGCCGGTGATCGATGCCATCGCGCAGCGGTTGGGTGCGGAGTCCGACGGCGAACGTGCCGCGGCCCTGGAATTGGCGCTGGAGGCGCTGTATCTGGCCAAACGCATCGACAAGACCTCCGACGAGGGCGAAACCGTCTATGGCTAAAGGCCATCCCTTTCGGGCTTCCCGGTATTCGGCCTACACCGGTGGGCCGGACCCGTTGGCGCCGCCGGTCGACCTGGCCGAAGCGCTGGAGGAGATCGGCCGTGACGTGATGGAGGGGACGTCGCCGCGACGGGCACTGCAGGAGCTGCTGCGGCGCGGCACCAAAACCATGACCGGTGCCGACCGGCTGGCCGCCGAGGCGCAACGGCGCCGCCGGGAACTGTTGCGGCGCAACAATCTCGACGGAACCCTGGCCGAGGTCAAAAAACTGCTCGACGAAGCCGTACTGGCCGAACGCAAGGAGCTGGCGCGCGCCCTCGATGACGACGCCCGATTCGCCGAAATGCAGATCGAGGCGCTGTCGCCGTCGCCGGCCAAGGCGGTGCAGGAGCTGTCCGACTACAACTGGCGCAGCAGCGAGGCCCGGGAGTCCTACGAGAAGATCAAGGATCTGCTCGGCCGCGAGATGCTCGACCAGCGCTTCGCGGGCATGAAGCAGGCGCTGGAGGGCGCCACCGACGAAGACCGGCAACGGGTCACCGACATGCTGGATGACCTCAACGACCTGTTGGACAAGCATTCTCGCGGCGAGGACACGAGGGCGGACTTTCAAGACTTCATGGCCAAGCACGGCGAGTTCTTCCCGGAGAGCCCGCAGAACGTCGAGGAGTTGCTCGATTCGCTGGCCCAGCGGGCCGCCGCTGCGCAACGCTTCCGCAACAGCTTGAGCGCCGATCAGCGCGCCGAGCTGGATGCGTTGGCCGAGCAGGCGTTCGGCTCCCCGGCGCTGCAGCAGGCGCTGGGCCGCCTGGACGCACACTTGCAGGCGGCCCGGCCGGGCGAGGACTGGAGCGGCTCGTCGGAGTTCTCCGGCAACAACCCGCTCGGCATGGGCGAGGGCGCCCAGGCCTTGAGCGACATCGCCGAGCTCGAGCAGTTGGCCGAGCAACTGTCGCAGGCCTATCCGGGCGCGAGCATGGACGACGTGGACCTGGACGCGCTGGCCCGCCAGCTCGGCGACCAGGCTGCCGTCGATGCGCGGACGCTGGCCGAGCTGGAACGTGCCCTGCTCAATCAGGGCTTCCTGGATCGCAGCTCCGATGGACAGTGGCGGCTTTCCCCCAAGGCGATGCGCCGGCTCGGCGAGACGGCGCTGCGCGATGTGGCGCGCCAACTCTCGGGGCGCCGCGGCGAGCGTGACCATCGTCGGGCCGGGGCGGCCGGTGAACTGACCGGGGCCACGCGGCCGTGGCAGTTCGGTGACACCGAGCCCTGGAACGTCACCCGCACCCTGACCAACGCGGTGCTACGGCAGGTCGCCGGCGGTTCAGGCGGCGGTTCAGCCAGCGGCCGGCTGTCGATCAGCGTTGACGACGTCGAGGTGTCCGAGACCGAGACCCGCACCCAGTCGGCCGTCGCGTTGCTGGTGGACACTTCGTTCTCGATGGTGATGGACAACCGCTGGCTGCCGATGAAGCGCACCGCGCTGGCGTTGCACCACCTGATCAGCACCCGGTTCCGTTCGGATGCATTGCAGATCATCGCATTCGGACGCTACGCGCGCACCGTGACCGCCGCCGAGCTGACCGGCCTGGAGGGCGTCTACGAGCAGGGCACCAACCTGCATCACGCGCTGGCGCTGGCCGGCCGACACCTGCGTCGGCACCCGAATGCCCAGCCGGTGGTGCTGGTGGTCACCGACGGCGAGCCGACCGCGCACCTGGAGGATTTTCGCGGCGACGGTGCATCGGTGTTCTTTGACTACCCGCCGCACCCGCGGACCATCGCCCACACCGTCAAGGGGTTCGACGACGTGGCCCGCCTCGGTGCGCAGGTGACGATCTTCCGGCTGGGCGACGACCCCGGGCTGGCCCGGTTCATCGACCAGGTGGCGCGACGCGTCCAGGGCCGGGTCGTGGTGCCCGAACTCGACGGGCTGGGCGCGGCCGTCGTCGGCGACTACCTACGGTCACGGCGCCGCTGATCATCCCCGAGACAGCAGTCGCCGCTTCTGTTCGGCGAACTCCGCCTCGGTCAGATACCCGGCGTCGTGCAGTTCGCCGAGCTCGCGGATCCCGGCTGCCAGTTCGACGACCGAGCTCGGCGGTGAATACGCTGCGGCCGCCGGGGCGCCCGCGCCCGACTCCGCTGCCGCCGGGTCCGCAGCGGCCGCCGGTGCCGCCTTGCCGGCTTCCGGCGTCTTGGCCTGTTGACCGCGGTTCTGGTTGACGGCGCCGGCCAACGCGCTGCCCCCCATGCCGGCCAGCGCCATCTGACCGAAAGCCGTCCCCAATCCGGCCGGCGTTGGTGAAGCGGCAGCGCTGAGTGGCGTCGAGAAGCTGGCATGACGGATCTCCGGGGCCAACTCCGCCCAGCTGATCGGCACCGATAGCGCTCCGAGGGGGAATCCCTCGGCCAAGGCGGCCACCACCGAGGCGTGGGGCACCCGAAGGCTCTCGGTGCCGGGCAGCTCCGCGAAACCGCCGATCTGGCCCAGCGCCTCCAAGATGCTTCGCTGGCCGCCGCGGAGAATGTCCTGGGTATCGAAGATCTCGCGAGAGTCCAGCTCCGCGAAGTACATCGCGGCGCCCGCCAGCCAGACGCCGAGAATCGACAGCGGCAGGGCGATGCCGAGAGCGGTCTCGTCGGCGATGATGCCCAGCCAGTCGAAGGGCCCGGTCGGCACGTCGGCCTGCGCCAGCA
Organism: Mycolicibacter senuensis; assembly: GCF_003284925.1. Classification (GTDB taxonomy): domain Bacteria; phylum Actinomycetota; class Actinomycetes; order Mycobacteriales; family Mycobacteriaceae; genus Mycobacterium; species Mycobacterium algericum_A. The sequence goes on along the minus strand of NZ_QMEX01000003.1, from coordinate 14,156 downwards.
TGGCCGGAAACTGCGAGCCGGCATCGGATGAGCCCGGCAGCGCCGAGGCCAGCTTTGACGGCAGCGTCTGGGCCGTGTTGGCGGCCGAGTTGAGTCCGGCGGACTCCGAGCCGTTGAGCGGCCCGGCCGGGTTGGCGGTGTGCGGCGGCGGCTGGAACGGCTCCATCTCGGTGGCAGTCGCCGACAACGACGCATAGCTGTACATGGCGCCGGCGTCCTGGGCCCACATCGCGGCGTATTCGGCCTCGTTGGCCGCGATGGCCGCCGCGTTCTGGCCCAAGATGTTGGTGGCCAGCAGCGTCATCAACGCAGCGCGGTTGGCCGCGATCGCCGGTGGCGGCACCACCGTGGCGAAGGTGGCCTCGTAGGCGGCCACGGCGGCCTTGGCCTGCATGCCGGTCTTCTCGGCCTGGACCGAGGTCATGTTCAACCACGACACGAACGGGGTGATCGAGGCCGCCATGGCTGCCGCCGAGGGTCCCAGCCAGGGTCCGCTCGTCAGCTCGGTGACCACTGACTCGTAGGCCGTGGCGGCCAGGTGAAGTTCGGCGGCCAGCCCGTCCCAGGCCGTGGCAGCAGTCAGCATCGATGCCGGGCCCGCGCCCGCATACATCAGACCGGAGTTGACCTCCGGTGGTAACGCCGCGAAATCCATTTCTCAGCCCCGGGCAGGGCGCGGCATCCGGACCACGCTTTCACCGGTAGCCGGTGGATGCGCCCCGGTAATGCGATTCATGGCGGTTGCATCCCTCCGTTTACTGGGTCGTCTGGGTGATGTGGGTTACTCTACGGTCTGATCCCCTCGATCTAACCCGCTCAGAACTGGCCGGCGCGCTCGACACCCGGGTCGCTGCACTCCGTCAATTGTCGCGCAGCGCTGGGCGCAATTCCATTCTCCGAGCGGCAACCGCTCGGTCGCCATGGTGTTTGACACCCATTCGGGCTTCGCGGCAACCCGTATGGACAACCGGGTGCTGCGGAGACGATGGTGGTGGCATGCACCGTTGGACAGCGGTCATCGACAGGTTTCGGCAGCGGGCGCGCCCGCCTGCGCGTGGGCTGTTTCGCCGGGTCGTGCTGATCAATGGTCTGGTCTTCACCCTGGGCACACTGGTGCTTGCCATGTCCCCGGCGAGGGTGTCGACGCGTATTCAGGCGGCCGAGATCCCGGTTCTGGTCATCGGGCTGGCCATCGTGGTGGGCGCCAACGCACTGCTGTTGCGATCGAGTCTTGCCCCCCTGGATCGGCTCGCCGCGTCAATGCGGCGAGTCGATCCGCCCCACCCCAGTGACCGCGTACACGACCCGGGTGCCGGCGACCTGCATCACCTCATCGAATCCTTCAACGCCATGCTCGACCGGCTGGAAACGGAGCGGGCCTCGTCGAACGCGTCGGTGCTGACCGTGCAGGAGAACGAGCGGCAGCGGATCGCCCGGGAGTTGCACGACCAGATCGGCCAAACCCTCACCGTCGCGCTGCTCACGCTCAAGCGGGCGGTGGACGCCGCGCCCGCGGAGATTCGCGGTGATCTCGGGGACGCCCAAGAAATCGTGCGGGCCAGTCTCGACGAAGTGCGCAGCATCGCCCGCCGGCTGCGCCCGGACGCGCTGGAAGACCTCGGGCTGCGCAGCGCACTGCAAGCCCTGTGCAACCAATTCACCCAGGCGACCGGCATCGACGTCGTCAAACAGATCAGCTCGCACGCCGATCAGGTGAGTCCCGACGTCAGCCTGGTCTGCTATCGCGTCGCCCAGGAGAGCCTGACCAACATCGCCCGCCATTCCGGAGCGCAGAAAGCATGGCTGGACCTGCACATCGACGCCGCATCAAAGCTGACGCTGCGAATCGCCGACAACGGCAAGGGCGGCCTGAGTGCAGAAGGCGCTGGAATCACCGGAATGCGAGAACGCGCCCTGCTGGTGCAGGCCACCCTGACGATCACCTCGCCGAGCAACGAGGGAACCGAAGTCCGGCTGACGGTGCCGGCCCGACTGAGCGACGGAGGCCGGTAATGGCACCCCCGGCCCGCATCATGCTCGCCGACGACCACGCCCTGGTGCGCAGCGGGCTACGGATGATCCTGGATGCCGAGCCCGACCTGCGCGTGGTGGCCGAAGCGGCTGACGGATCCGAGGCGCTGGCGGCGCTGCAGAACACGCCGGTCGATCTCGCGATCCTTGATATCGCGATGCCCCGGATGACCGGGCTGCAGGCCGCGCGCGAGATCAACCGCAGCCATCCCCATGTCCGGGTGCTGATGCTGTCGATGCACGACAATGAGCAGTACTTCTTCGAAGCGCTCAAGGCGGGGGCATCGGGCTACGTGCTGAAATCTGTCGCCGACCGCGACCTGCTCGAGGCCTGCCGGGCGACGATGCGCGGCGAACCGTTTCTGTACGCCGGGGCGGTGACCGCACTGATCCGGGACTATCTGCACCGGTCACGGCAGGGCGCTGACTTGCCGGACAACATCCTCACGCCGCGTGAGGAGGAGGTGCTGAAGCTGATCGCCGAGGGTTTGTCGGCGCGCGAGATCGCGAAAACACTCGGTATCAGCGCCAAGACAGTCGACCGCCACCGGACGAACACGCTGCAGAAGCTCGGCTTGCGTGACCGCTTGGCGCTCACCCGTTATGCGATCCGAGCCGGCCTGATCGAGGCCTAGTGGCGGGCGCAGCCAGACGCCGCCGGTCGTCGCCGTGGGGGTCCGGACCCGCACCGAATGGGGGTCGTATTCCATGGCGCTCGACGGTGTGGCCGCAGAAACTGGATTGAGCCGAGGCAGGCGATTCAGGGTACGTTTGAACTGGACTCGACGCGCCTGTCGCTGCCGCGGCCGCCTGCGGTGCCGCCCGGCGCCGCTCAATGTGTCCAACGTGTCGTACCAGAACTGATTCCGTTGCCGGGATCAATTTGTCCCGTGGAGCGTGATGCTAGCGATACTGCTTGCCCATACAGTCGGCACGGCTTTGGCGCCGCTGATGGTGCGCAGCTGGGGACGGGCGGCGTTCTATCCGCTGGGAGCGATCCCGTTGGTATCGCTGGTGTGGGTGGTGGCGAACTGGCCCACCGACCCGGCCGACGATCACCGAACGACGGTGTCGTGGGTGCCCGGGCTGTCGATGGACATCGACCTTCGCTTCGACTCGCTGGCCGCGATCATGAGCGTGCTGGCATTGGGGATCGGTGCCCTGGTGCTGTTCTACTGCGCCGAGTACTTCCGCCCCGTCAGCCCCCACTGTGACCTCGATCCGCGGCTGCCCAGCTTCGCCGCGAAGATGGTCGGATTCGCCGGATCCATGTTCGGGCTGATGGTCGCCGATAACATGCTGGTGCTGTACGTGTTCTGGGAACTGACCACGGTGTTGTCGTTCCTGCTGATCGGCCACTACGCCGAACGTGCCGTCAACCGCCGCGCTGCCATCCAGGCGTTGGTGGTGACCACCGGGGGTGGGCTGGCGATGCTGGTCGGCGTCATCATGCTGGGCGAGACGGCGGGTACCTATCTGCTGTCGGAGCTGGTGGTCCGTCCGCTGTCGGGCACGGTGGTCACCGTCGGCGTGCTGTTGGTCCTGGTCGGGGCGCTCAGCAAGTCGGCGATCATCCCGTTGCATTTCTGGCTGCCGGGCGCGATGGCCGCGCCGACGCCGGTCAGCGCCTACCTGCACGCCGCGGCGATGGTCAAGGCCGGGATCTATCTGGTGGCGCGGCTGACGCCGGCGTTCGCCGACTCACCGGGATGGCGGCCGACGGTGTTGGTGTTGGGCCTGGCCACCGCCCTGCTCGCCGGCTGGCGTGCCATCCGCGAATACGACCTGAAGCTGCTGCTGGCCTACAGCACCGTCAGCCAGTTGGGGCTGATCATCACGCTGGTTGGTGCCGGTGGCGGCGACCTGATGTTGGCCGGCCTGACCGCCATGTGTGCCCACGCAGCCGCCAAAGCGACGCTATTCATGGTGGTGGGGATCATCGACCACGCCACCGGCACCCGCGACCTGCGGGAGCTGGCCGGCTTGGGCCGCCGCGCTCCCGGACTGTTCGTGGTTGCCGCGGCTGCGGCCGCCAGCATGGCCGGGGTACCGCCGTTCGTGGGGTTCATCGCCAAGGAGACGATTTTCGGGACCGAGGTCGACGCCCCGGCGTTGGGCTCTTCCAGCCCGTACGTATTGGGTGCCGCGGTGCTGGCCTCGGTGTTCACCGTGATCTACAGCGCGCGGTTCGTCTGGGGCGGCTTCGCCGACAAGGGCCTGCCAGAACCCAGTACCCATGTCGCCGAAATGCACCGACCGACTGCGGCGTTCTTGGCGGCCCCCGCGGTGCTGGCCGCCACCAGCCTGGCGCTCGGATTGTGGTCGATCGGGTTGGACACGGTGTTGCACGGCTACGCCGACACGCTGCCCGACGGCTCCGGCTACCACCTTGCGTTGTGGCACGGCGCAGGGCTGCCGGTACTGCTCTCGGCGACGGTGCTGCTGGCGGGCTTCGGTGTCTTCGCCGCGCGCGGCCCGCTGGGCCTCACCCGGCTGCGCCGACTTCCGCTGGGCAAGGCCGACGAGATGTACGACGACTTCATCCGGCTGCTCGATGTGGCTGCGGTCCGGCTGACCGCGGTCACCCAGCGCGGTTCGCTGCCGTTCAACCAAGCGGTCATTTTTGTGACGCTCGTGGTGCTGCCGCTGGGCGCGCTGATGCTGGGCGCGCGTGACCGGATCGATCTGCAACTGTGGGATACCCCGTTGCAGCTCACCTTGGCCGTGCTGGTGGTGGCAGGCGGAGTCGGCGCGACCCTGGCTCGCAACCGGCTGTCTGCGGTGCTGATGGTCGGGGTCACCGGGTACGGCTGCGCCGTGGCGTTCGCATTCCACGGCGCGCCCGACCTGGCATTGACCCAGTTGCTCGTCGAGACCGTCACCGTGGTGATCTTCGTGCTGGTGCTGCGGACGCTGCCGGCGGAGACCGCGCGCCCCACGATGGCGACGAACCGGCTGTCGCGTGCGGTGCTGTCCATCATGGTCGGCGCCAGCGTCGCTGTGTTCGGGGCCTTCGCGATGGCAGCCCGTACCGGCGAGGGTGTCGCCGGCCTGCTGCCCGAGGCAGCCTATCTTCGCGGCTATGGCGCCAACACGGTCAACGTGATCCTGGTCGATATCCGGGCCTGGGACACCCTCGGGGAGATCTCGGTGTTGCTGGTGGCCGCCACCGGCGTGGCCTCGATGGTGTTCCGCACCCGCCGATTCGGCCGTGCGCCACGGCCCGCCGATGCCGATGCCCATCGGATGGACCCGGGAATCGCCACCCCCTACAGCCCCGCGGTCGGGTCCACCACCTGGCTGCGCGGCAGTGCCTACTACGACCCCGATCAGCGATCGCTGGTGTTGGAGGTCGCGAGCCGGATCATCTTCCCGCTGATCATGGTGGTTTCGGTCTATTTCCTGTTCGGCGGGCACAACAACCCGGGCGGAGGCTTCGCCGGCGGGTTGGCCGCCGGACTGGCACTGGCGCTGCGCTATGTGGCGGGCGGGCGATACGAACTCGGCGAGACGCTGCCGCTGGACTCCGGAAAGATCCTGGGCGTCGGCCTGAGCCTGGTCGGGGGCACCGCCCTGGCGTCGCTGTTCGTCGGTGCGCCGGTGCTGTCTTCCGCGGCGTTTACCTTCACCCTGCCGGTCCTGGGTCAGGTGAAACTGGTGAGTTCGTTGTTCTTCGATGTGGGGGTGTATCTGGTCGTGGTCGGCATGGTGCTCGACGTGCTGCGCAGTCTCGGCGCCCGGCTGGATGAGGTGGCCGAGCTGCAACGACCCGCGCAGCGCTCGGTGGTGAGGGCGCCATGACCGCACATCTGGTTCCGTTGCTGATGGCCGCCGGGCTCACCGCCTGCGGGGTGTACATGCTGCTGGAGCGCAACCTCACCCGAGCGCTGCTGGGCTTGATGATGGTCGGCAATGCCATCAATCTGCTGATCATCGATGTGTCCGGGCCGGGGGGCAGCCCACCGATCTACAACAGCACCGAGGGCATGGAGACCGACGCGGACCCGCTGGCCCAGGCCATGGTGCTGACGGCCATCGTCATCACCATGGGCATCGGCGCCTTCGTGCTGGCGCTGATCTACCGCTCCTACCACCTGACCACCGAAGACGACATCGGCGACGACGAAGAGGCGACCCGGCTGTCCCAGCTCTCCGACGAGGAGATCATCGCCGCCGAAGCCGACGACAGTGAGCCGGTTGCGCCCGGCGAATTGGACGCCGTCACCGAAAGTGGGGTGTCCCGGTGAGTATCGCTACTGTCCTGCTCCCGCTTCCGGTGCTATTGCCCACGCTGGGCGCTGCGCTGACCCTCATCGTCGGCCGGCGACCCAGGTTGCAACAACCGATCACCATCGGTGTGCTGGCGGGGGACGTCGCGGTGACCGCTGCGTTGCTGTTTCTCTCCGACCGGCAGGGCACCTTGGCGTTGCACGTCGGCGGCTGGGGTCCGACCGAGGGCGCCCTCGGGCCGCTCGGCATCACCTTGGTGGTCGATCGGTTATCGGCGCTGATGCTGATCGTGTCGGCGGTGGTGCTGCTGGCGGTGATCATCTACGCCATCGGCCAGGGGGTCCGCGACGGTGACGACCGCCAGCCGGTGTCGATCTTCCTGCCCACGTATCTGACCCTGTCCGCCGGTGTCTCCCTGGCGTTTCTTGCCGGTGACCTGTTCAACCTCTTCGTCGGCTTCGAGATGCTGTTGGCCGCAAGCTTCGTGTTGCTGACCATCGGTGCCAGCGCCGAACGGATCCGGGCCGGTATCGGCTACGTGATGGTGTCGATGGTGTCGTCGTTGATCTTCCTGCTCGGTATCGCTCTGGTCTATGCCGCGACCGGCACCCTGAACCTGGCTGAGCTGGCTACCCGCACCAACGGCATGCCCGACGGCACCCGCAGTGCGGTATTCGCGGTGTTGCTGGTGGCGTTCGGCATCAAAGCCGCCGTTTTCCCGCTGTCGGCCTGGTTGCCCGATTCCTACCCCACCGCACCCGCCCCGATCACCGCCGTGTTCGCCGGCATCCTGACCAAGGTCGGTGTCTACGCGATCATCCGGGCGCATTCGCTGCTGTTTCCCGACGGTGGTTTGGACTCGGTGCTGCTGGTCGGGGCGCTGCTCACCATGCTGATCGGTATCTTCGGCGCCATCGCGCAGAGCGACATCAAGCGGATCTTGTCATTCACGTTGGTCAGCCATATCGGCTTCATGGTGTTCGGGGTGGCGCTGTCGAGCAAGTTGGGCATGACCGGCGCCATCTTCTACGTGATGCACCACATTATCGTGATGACGACATTGTTCTTGGCGGCCGGACTGATCGAACGGCAGGGTGGGGCGTCGTCGCTGAAGCGGCTCGGCGGCTTGGTCGCCAACCCGGTGCTGGCATTCATGTTCTTGGTCCCGGCGTTCAATCTTGGGGGCATTCCGCCTTTTTCGGGCTTCATCGGCAAAACGGCGGTGCTGCAGGCCGGTGTCGACGATGGGTCGGTGCTGGCCTGGTTCCTGGTGGGCGGTGCGGTGGTGACCAGTCTGCTGACGCTGTATGTGCTGGCGCGGGTGTGGAGCAAGGCGTTCTGGCGCCTGCGCAGCGACGCCCCCGAGGGTGAGCTGGTGCGGGCCGCACCACCGGTGCTGCTCGACGATGTCGCCGAGGTCGCCTTCGACGACCGCGAGGATGTCGGGAAGATGCCGTTAGGGATGGTGGTGCCGACGATCGCGTTGATCGTGCTGGGGCTGACCTTCACCGTGCTGGCCGGCCCGATCTTCGGCTACACCGAACGCGCCGCAGCCGAGGTACTCGACCGTGGCGAGTACATCTCGGCCGTATTGAGCGGAGGTGTGCCGTGAGGTCGATCGCACTGCGGGTCTTTGCGGTGTGCGCCCTAGCCATCGTCTGGACGCTGCTGTGGGGCCGCTTCACCGTCCCCAACATCGTCCTCGGGGGGGTGGTCGCCGTGGCCATCATGGTGCTGCTGCCGTTGCCGCCGGTACCGGTGCAGGGCAAGGTGCACCCGTGGTCGGTGCTCAAGCTGCTGGGACTGTTCGGCTGGTATCTGGTGGCCTCGAGTGTCCAGTTGATGTGGCTGGCAATCAAACCCGGCCCGCCGCCGCAGACCGGGGTGCTGCGGGTGCCGCTGACCCTCAAATCCGATCTGGTGCTGGTGCTGGCGTCCAGCATCACCACGCTGATTCCCGGATCCATCGTGCTGGAGATCGACCAGGTGCGTCGCATCCTGTATTGCCACGTGATCGATGTCGGAAATGCGCGTTCAGTCGAGCGGTTTTATCACCAGGCCGCGCAGGTGGAGCGACTGTTGATCGCCGCCTTTGAACGCGACTCCGAGTGGCAGCCGGTGGGAGGAAGCGCATGACCGTGATCTGGGGCACCGCTGGCGTTCTGCTGGGGTTCGCCGCGGTCATCACCATGTATCGGCTACTGGCCGGGCCCAGCACGCTGGACCGACTGGTGGCGCTGGACACCCTGGCCGCGATGACGATGTGCGGCATCGGTATTTGGGCTGCGGTCACCCGGGACACCACCGTGACCTACAGCCTGGCGGCGCTGGCCCTGGTCGGCTTCATCGGATCGGTCAGTGTGGCCCGCTTCCGGGTGCCGGACACGCCGCTGGATTCAGGGAGGCAGCCATGATCGTCCTCGACCTGTTCGCCAGCGTGCTCGGTCTCGCCGGGGCGATACTGGCGCTGACCGCGGCGATCGGCGTGGTGCGCTTCCCGGACACCCTGGCCCGGATGCACTCGGCCACCAAACCGCAGGTACTGGGACTGATACTGGTGCTGATCGCCGCATTGATCCGGCTACGCGGCAGCCACGACGCCGGGATGGTGACCGTGAGCATCATCTTCACCCTGATCACCGCGCCCGTCGTCGCCCACCGGGTGGGCCGACTGGCCTACCAGGAGCAGGACATGACCGAGGTGCTGGCCGTCGACCAGTTGGTCGAGCTCACCGACGAGGAGGATCAGGCTTCGCGCTGACCCGGGCGCAGCACCGCGACCAGAAAGTCGGAATCGCCGGTGAAAGGCCGCAGATCCCAGGTGCCCAGCAGCAGATCGACCACGAATCCGGCGGTCGCCGCGTCGTCGAGGAACTGGTCGAACTCATAGTCCCGGTCGGCGCCGAAACCGATCACGGTCCGTCCGTCCTCGGCGCAGTGGTTGCACAGCCGGCGCAATATCTCGACGCGGGTGCTCGGTGCCACGAACGTCATGACATTGCCGGCTGACACGATCACGTCGAACGGTTCGGGGATGCCGCGGGCGGGCAGGTCGAGTTCAGCCAGGTCACCGACCAGGTAGCGCGGGCCCGGATGATCGTGTTCGGCGGCCTCGATGAGCTCCGGGTCGACGTCGACACCCACCACGTCGTGACCGGCCGCGGACAACAGGCCGGCCACCCGGCCCGGGCCGCAGCCGGCATCGAGAATGCGAGCGCCACGGGAGGCCATCGCGTCGATGAACCGTGCTTCGCCGGCCAGGTCGTTACCGGCGCGGGCCATTTGACGGAAGCGCTCGATATACCACTGCGAGTGCCCGGGATCGGCGGCGACCTTTTGCATCCAGAGGCTCGGCTCGACCATGTGTGCCATTCTGGCAGGGCCGCTGTGTTACCGGTCGGGCAGGCGGACTTCCAGCGAATCGAGGATGGCCTGCTTGGCGGCGATGTAGTGCGGGTTGTCGGCGTCGGTGGTCTGGATGGTGATGGTGATCGCCCAGATCCGGTCCTTGGCGTTCTGCACCGCGACGATCAAGCCGGTCGCGGGCCGGCCCTGCAGGTTGTAGGTGATCGTTCTGCTGGCAAAACCCGACTTCGTTCCGGGGACGTCGGTGTCGAGTTCACCGACGATGTCGGTGACCGCGGCGCGCTCCTTGGCCAAGGCCTGCGACGGCAGTCCGACCGGGCCGGTCAGTTCCTCGCACGTCACCACCGCGTTCGGGGTGAAGCCATGCCGGCGCAGCTCCTGGTTGTAGAGCACGCCGCGAAGCGGCGGTGAGTCGTTGCTGGGCATGAACTCCCAGCCCGGCGGCCGGGGGAGGGTGATCGTGGGTTCGTCGGGGTCGCGGGGATCCAAGGTGATCGATCCCTCGCCCGGAGGCTGGGCGGCGGGTTCCATGCCAGGTCCTTTCGGTACGTCAAGAACGAGAGCCAGGCCCGTAGACCTTGCGGAGATATACGCCGCCGAAGCTGAGGTAGGAAAAGATCGCCCCGGCGACGACCGCACCGATCAGGTCCGTCGTCTCGGAGTTCTTCATCGAGCTGTAGAACGCAATCGCCAGGAATGTGGCGGACACCATCGGCCCGACGACCCAGTAGAGCCACTTCGACCTTGCGTCCTTATGAGGGTCCACCGGAATCCCGATGAAAAGCATGACCAGCAGGGCGACCCCGATGAAGCCGTTCGCTTTACTGATAGTCGACCTCCTTACCTGTGGACAAGCTCAGCCGAAGAGGCTTCGCCAAACCCTATGGGACACATCCGAACTGTCTTCGCCCATCTTCTTCCCGATGTCGCTGCCAATCACGCCGCCGACCACCGCTCCGACGCCGGCGCCGATGACGGTTCCGGGCCCCGGGGCGATCATGGTCCCGAGCCAGGCCCCCGCTTCCGCGTCATATTGGCCTGCGAGGCCGCGCGGGCCTGGGTCAGCGCGGCGGCGATGGTCTCCAGATCGGCCGCGATCTGGCCGAGCTGGGCGTTGGTGGCGTGCAGGCCGTCTTTGACCCGCTGCACTTCGGCGCCGGCGTTGATGGGCTGTTCGCCGCTCTCGCGGTTGTACTGCTCGAAGTGGTGTTGGGCGGTCTGGAAGGTCTGCTCGGCGGCGGTGGCCGAGCCGGCGGCCTGGTGGAACGCCTGGGCCAGGAAGTCGATCTGGGTGGGGCTGCCGGCCTGCAGGCTGTCATCAACTGCCCACGGGTCACCGCCGGCATGAGCGATCAGCTCGGCGATCTGCAGGTGTTGCAGGCTCGGGCGGCTCACCGCCCGATGCCGGGCCCGGCGACGTTTCGCAGTTGCTCGGCGTTGTGATTGTCCATGCGGGTGAAGGCCGTTGCGGCGGTGCGCACGTTCTCGGCGATGCCGGTGAGGTTCTGGTGGTGATCGTGCAGCGCATCGCGGTGGCCGTCCTTGGCGGTGCCCAGCGCGGTGTGGAAGCTGTGTGCCTCGTCGAAGTCGCCGAAAATGCCTGCGGTCACCCCGGCGGATCCCAGCCGCTGCGCACCGTTGCGGGCGTGGCCACCGGCGTCATCGGACACATTGGCCCCGGTGCGCAACGCATGAGGGTCGACGTGCATCACCTACCGCCTTCCTGCTGCACCGACTCTGCAAAAGCGTAGCGAGCGGTGGGCAGGCGTCAATTCACCCGGCTGCTACACCAGCGGGCGACCGGTGCGGATACGGCGGTCGACATCCCACAGCAGCACGTTGAACGGAAAGCCGCGCAGGAACTTCGGCAGCAGGTTGTTGACCCCTCGAATCACGCTCATCAACCGGTCGAACTGACGCTGCTTGTCGGCGTCCCATGGCAGCTGCATCTCGTCGCGAAAGCGCTGCGGCAGGAATCCGGTGGTGATCAACAGGGCGAGCCGTTCGTTGGCCCGCTGTAGCGGTCCCGGCAGCGTCAGGCCGCGTAACCGGCTGGCCGCGATGGGCAGTAGATATTCGCGGACGGTGTCGTCGATGTGCACCTTGTCCAGTTGCTCCTGCCAATACCGGTCGAAGGCGGCCCGATCGGGCGGCCACATGTCCTCGGGCACCTGGAGCATGGTGGCCATCGCCTTGCCCTCGTTGTGGTAATGCCGGTCGGCGTGCTCATCGTCCATCTCACCGAGGAAAATGCGGTGCACGTCGACGTTGCCCTTGTACAGGCAGGCGCCCACCCACAGCTGCAGATCGCGGTCGAAGGCGTTGTACTTCACCGGACTGTCGGCCGTCGAGCGAACCTGGCGGTGCGCACTGTTGACCGCCTCGCGGAACGCGGCCTTCTGCTGGTCGCTGCCCTGGGTGGCGACGACCAGATAGGTGAACGTGGTGCGAGCCCGCTTGATCGGATGCAGGTCGACGCGCCCGCTTTCGACGCGGCTCTCCAGCACGCCGTAACCCACGCCGGGACGCGCGAGTTGCATGATCACGTTGGCGGGCCCGGCCAGCAGCGCCACACCCATCATCATGTTGTCGGTGCAGGAGATCTGCGGCAGCAACGACCGCCGCTGAGGTGCGGGTTGTGTGCTCGTCGAATCGCTCACCGAACGCTCCACCAACGGGATCGGTTCGCTGATCGTCATGGCTTACACCCCTCGCAATTGTGAGAACATTGGTTTCCTGATATTGCCGAGCCCGGGGCCCGCTGTCAACATGGTGGGTGTGGGAAGTGTTGCGCCGGAGCGCCCGTACCGGGGGGTGCGGGCCGCAGACCGGTTGGCCGAACGCCGGGAACGGCTGCTGGTCGCCGGGCTCGATCTGCTCGGGGGCCGGGAGATGCCCGCATTGACCGTTCGTGCGGTGTGCCGCCGGGCGGGGGTGGCGTCCCGCTATTTCTACGAGAGTTTCACCGACAAGGACGAGTTCGTCGCGGCCGTCTTCGAGTGGGTGGTCAATGACCTGGCTGCCAGCACCCAGGACGCCGTGGCCGCGGCGCCCCCCGCCGAACAGACGCGCGCCGGCATGGCCCACCTGGTGGCGGCCATCGCCGGAGACGCCCGCGTCGGCAGGATCTTGTTCAGCACCCGGCTGACCAACGCGTTGCTGGTGCGTAAACGGGCGCAGTCGAGTGCGCTGTTCGCAATGCTGTCCGGCCGCCACGTCGAAAACGTGCTCCGGGTGCCGGGCAACGACCGGATCAAGGCGGCCGCCCATTTCGTGGTCGGCGGGGTAGCCCAGACGATCGGCGCCTGGCTGGCCGGTGACATACACCTGCAGCCCGATCAGCTCGTAGACCAGCTGACCGCGCTACTGGGCCAGCTCGACGACCCGGCGCTCTACCGCGACCAGCCGTGATCGGCAGGCCCTAGCACCCTCAGCTGCGGGACTTGCGCTGTTTGCGCTTGATGCCCACTCCGCCCCACAGTGCGAAGCCGCGGATGCGCACCGTCGGGGCGCCCGGTGTGCCCCGGCCCTCGACACGCTGGTCGAAGCCGCCCATGACGCCATGCCCCTGGATGTCGACGTTGACTTCCGGCGGCAACAGAATGGTCTGCCCGCCCATGATCGAGTAGGCGTTGATCTCGACGTCGGGTGCGGTGAAGTCGGCGTAACGCAGGTCGACGACGCCGCCGCCCCACAGCGAGAACGTGGTCAGCCGTTTGGGTACGTTCCACCGCCCGCGCCGCTCGAATGAGCTCATGATCGCCAGCAGCAGTGTGGAGGGCGCGGGTTTGCAGTCGCCGCCGCGGTGCGGGCACACCGACGAACCCGGAAGGTCGGCACGCAGCCGGTCGAGCTCGTCGTAGGTCTGCGCTGCATAGGCCTTGGCCAGCCGGTCCTCATACTCGCTCATCGGCAGTTGGCCCTGCGCAGCGGCGTCACCGAGCAGCTGCGCCAGCTGGATCCGGTCGGTGTCCGCGGCACGCGAGGGCGTGCCGTGGGTCTCGTCGCTTCGCGGGGCTGAGTTTCTCATTGGCTAGACAGCCTACGACGAACTGATTTGCCACGAGCAGGGTTGCCCCAAAGTGGGTGTCAGCCGGCCCAGCTGGGGGGACGCTTCTGCAGGAAGGCCAGCATGCCTTCGCGGGCCTCCTCGGAGACGAACATCCGCGCTGAGGCGACGCTGAGCCGTTCGGCGTCCCGGTCGAACCCGGCCAGGACCGCCGCGGTGGTCAGCGCCTTGGAGGCCGCCAGCCCCTGCGGAGATCCGAGCCGCAGATCGGCGACCAGGCCCGCGACGGTCGCCTCCACATCCTCGGCGGCCAGCGTGATCAGCCCGATCTCCGCGGCTTCGGCCGCGCCGAATTTCTCCCCTGTCAGGTAGTAGCGCGCCGCTGCCCGGGCCGACAGCTTCGGCAGCAGCGTCAGCGAGATGATCGACGGCGCCACGCCGATCCGCGCCTCGGTCAGCGCGAAGGTGCTGGCCGGTCCGGCGACCGCGATATCGCACGCGCCGACCAGCCCCATGCCGC
>NZ_QMEX01000039.1 GCF_003284925.1 Mycolicibacter senuensis | reverse complement strand
CACCGGGCGCCCAGCGCACGCGCGTCGGCGTCGAGCAGGTAGCGCTCCCAGAACCGGTCCTCGGCGTCGAACACCTCGAGTCGATCGATTGTCAGTGCTTCGAACCGCCCGGCCGGGGCGAACGGCGCGCGAAGCTCCTTCTCACTGCGGCCGAGCACCGGGATGGTCATCCGAGTGACCTCGTCGCGGCTCAGCAAGCCGTCGCGAACCAGTTCGTGGAGCGCCGCGACGATGGCGTCCAGCACGGGCTGGTAGCCGGACCGGCCCTGCGCGTCGACGGCCGCGGTCAACACCAGCAGTTTGCCGCCCGGGGCCAGTTCCCGGCCGCGGAAGGCCAGGAAGTCGTGCCAGTCCTGAGCGGCTCGGCGGGTGTACTCCTGCCGGGCGCCGGCGTCGTCGCTGTGGTCGACATGGACGTGATCATCGAATTCGGGCAGTTCTTCGGCGGGTCGGCGCAGCCACATCGTCGCCCACGAAGTCCAGCCCAGGTTGACGCTCTGCGACGGCAGGATCTGGGCGTAGAACGACCGGCCTATCGCCGAGGGGAAGCTTGCCGCGTCCTTGCGGGTGTAACTGTCCGGATCGTCGGCAAGCGTGCTGAACAGCGCGGTGAAGTCGTTGTCGGGCAGGTCGGTGTGTGCCACCAGCACGGCGTGGTCGGGCCGGGTGCGCCGCCGGAACGCCGCGATGGCGGCACCGATCGGCAGCAGTGAGTTGTAGCCGGTCGCCGCGCCGTAGTCGGCGACCACGATCGGCCGCGGCGCGCGCGGTAGCGGGACCGTGGCCGCCAGCTGTTCGAACACGGCGGTGGCATGGGCCAGGCCGGCTGCCTGCAATCGTCTCGAGGGGGTGCCGGCAGCCGCCGGGCGGACGACGATGCTCGACTCCCGCATGTGCACCTCCCACCGTTGCGGGCGTTCGCGGACACCACCTCCGACGGTAGCGGGTGTGCCGCCGGTGATCACCGTGGCAGACTGCCCAGGTGAGCGGCGCGCGGGCGACCCGACGGGTTCCGGTCGTGGTCTCGGCGGTCCTGATGGCCATCGGCGCCATCGGGTTCGTGGTTGCGCTGACGCTCAACGTTTTCGTGCTGGATCGCTACAACGCCTACGGCGAGGTGCCGATCCCCGGGACGGGCACCGTCCACCTTCCGGCCGGCGAGGTGACGGTGAGCCTGCACACCCGGGTCATCTCCAGTCCCAGCGGCGGCGGCCTGCCGGTGCCGCCGTTGAGCCTGGGCGTGGTGGCACCGGCCGGGGCGGCCGATCCGGAGTTCACCGAGAGCGTCGGGATCACGACGACGGTCAACAACGACTCCCGGCGGCGGTTGTGGCGGGTGCAGGTGGCGGCGCCCGGCGACTACCAGATCACCACGGACGGCGACGTCGGCGGCTTCATCGCGCCGCGGCTGGCCTTCGGCAGGTCCGGCGCTTACGGTTCGCTTCCGTGGGTGTTCGCGGCGGTGTTCGGGCTGGGCACGGTGGGGCTGATTGGAGCACGATTCTGGCAGGTCCGCGACCGTAGCCGGCCGACGGTGGGCGCGGCGCTGGACCCCGACGGCGAGGGCATCCGTATCGAACAGCTCAAAACGATTACGGCACTGCGTGATTGTGGCGCGTTGACGGCGGCCGAGTTCGAGGCCGAGAAGCGGCGAATCCTCGACGAACGCTGACGCTGCCGCTTCCTCTTCACCGTTCCTCGCGGTGCATCGTCAGTGGCTGGGTTGGTTGGGCCGCTTCCTCTTCACCGCTCGTTCCTCGCGGTGCATCGTCAGTGGCTGTGCTGGTTGGGCCGCTTCCTCCTCACCGCTCGTTCCTCGCGGTGCATCGTCAGTGGCCGCGGGCCACCCATTCGTCGTAGTTGACCAGTTCGTCGCCGATGCGGGTGTTGTCGCCGTGGCCGGTGTAGACGACGGTGTCGGCCGGCAGACTGCCGAGCTGCTCGGAGATCGACGCCAGGATCGTCGGGAAATCCGAGAACGAGCGTCCCGTTGCCCCCGGCCCGCCGCAGAACAGCGTGTCGCCGCTGAATACCGCGCCCAGTTCGGGCGCGTACCAGCACACCGATCCCGGCGAATGGCCCGGGGTGTGCAGGGCCCGGAGCTCGGTGCCGGCCACCCGCAGCGTCTGGTCGTCCGATAGCGGCCGAAAGTCCTCGTCCGGATGCGTCATCTGCCACAGCATCTCGTCTGAGGGGTGCAGCAGCACCGGGGCGTCGAACGTTTCGCCGAGTTCCGGCGCCACGGTGATGTGGTCGTTGTGGCCGTGCGTGCACACCACCGCGACCACCTTGCGGCCGCCGACGGCCTCGATGATCGGCGCGGCGGTGTGGGCGGCGTCGAAGACCACCACCTCCGAGTCGTCGCCGACGATCCAGATGTTGTTGTCGACGTCCCAACTGCCGCCGTCGAGCTCGAACGTGCCGCTGGTGATGACACGCTGGATGGCGGGGCCGCTCACAACATCACCACCGAGCGCAACACCTTACCTTCGTGCATCTTTTCGAAGGCCTCCTCGATGTCGTCGAGTCCGATGCGTTCGGAGACGAACTTCTCCAGCGGCAGCCGGCCCTGCAGGTAGAGGCTGATCAGCGTGGGGAAGTCGCGCTCGGGCAGGCAGTCGCCGTACCAGGACGACTTCAGCGACCCGCCGTGGGAGAAGAAGTCGATCAACGGCATGTCCAGCCGCATGTCGGGGGTCGGAACTCCCACCAACACAACGGTTCCCGCCAGATCGCGGGCGTAGAACGCCTGCTTCCAGGTCTCTGGGCGTCCGACGGCGTCGATCACCACGTCAGCGCCGAAGCCGTCGGTGAGCTCCTGGATGATCTCTACCGGGTCCTGGGTGCGGGCGTTGATGGTGTCGGTCGCGCCGAAGCCGCGGGCCCAGTCCAGTTTGGTGTCGTCGGTGTCCACGGCGATGATCCGGCGGGCGCCGACCAGGGCCGCACCGGCGATCGCGGCGTCGCCTACGCCGCCGCAGCCGATCACCGCCACGGTGTCGTCGCGGGTGACGCCGCCGGTGTTGATCGCCGCACCCACACCGGCCATCACCCCGCAGCCCAACAGTCCGGCCACCGCGGGGTCGGCGGCCGGGTCGACCAAGGTGGCCTGGCCCTCGTGGACCAGTGTCTTGTCGGCGAACGCCCCGATGCCCAGCGCCGGGGTGAGCTCGGTGCCGTCGGCCAACGTCATCGGCTTCGAGGCATTGAAGGTGTCGAAGCACAAGTGCGGGCGACCGCGCTTGCAGGCCCGGCACTGTCCGCACACCGCACGCCAGTTCAGAATCACGAAATCGCCGGGCGCCACGGCGGTCACCGCCGACCCGACCGCCTCGACGGTGCCGGCGGCCTCGTGGCCCAGCAGGAACGGGTAGCTGTCGTTGATGCCGCCGTCGCGGTAGGTCAGGTCGGTGTGGCACACCCCGCAGGCGGTGATGGCGACGACGACGTCGTTGGCGCCCGGGTCGGGGATGACGATGTCGGTCACTTCGACCGGTTTGCCCTTTTCGCGGGAGATCACGCCGCGCACTGTCTGACTCATGATCCCAACCTTATGTTGCGGTTGGCGCGCCCGCCGCCGGCACCGTGGCCTGCGCGGTGACGGCCGGGGTGCGGGTGTCGGGGCGCAGGAAGCTTCCGGTGCGCTGCGTGCCGAGCACGCCGGTGGGTTGCCCGTCGAGGACCACCGCGCGGCCCGAGATGAAAACGGCGGTGACCGCCTCGTCGTTGCGGTTGACCATGCGCGACATACCGCCATAGGCGGCGAAGGTCTCCTCGACATAGGCATCCAGCGTGTCGTCGAGGTGGGCGGGGTCGATCACCACGACGTCGGCGCGATCACCCACTCGCAGGTGGCCGGCGTCGATGCGGTACCAGTCGGCCAGTTCACCGGTCAGCCGGTGCACCGCCTGCTCGATCGACAGGAACGGGTGCCCGGCCTGCTGGGCGTCGAGGACGTGGCGCAGCATCCGCAGGCCCATGTTGTAGAACGCCATGTTGCGCAGGTGCGCGCCGGCGTCGGAGAAGCCCATCTGGACGCCCGGCTCGCGGGCGATCTTGCGGAGCATGTCGGGCCGGTGGTTGGAGATGGTGGTGTGCCAGCGCAGCGCGGTCCCGTGTTCTAGCACCAGGTCGAGAAAGGCGTCGACGGGATGCACCCCGCCGCGGTCCACCCCGACCTGACCGAAGGACTTCCCGATCACCGACGCGTCGGGGCACTCGACGATCTCGGCGTCGAAGAAATCGCGATGCCAGACCCGGGGGCCGTACTTGTTCTGGTAGTCCTTGCGGAAGCGCCGCCGGTAGCCCTCGTCGCGCATCAGCTCGTCGCGTTCGACCGACTCGCGCAGGTGCAGCGCCTCGGCGCCGGAGCCGAACTCCTCGAAGATCACCAGATCGATGCCGTCGGCGTAGACCTCGAACGGCACCGGCAGGTGCTGCCAGCGGAAATCGGCGCCCAGCTTGTTCAGCATGCGCGAGGCCTTGATCATCGCCGGAACCGCAAGCGGGTTGCTCTTGACGTCGGCGGCGGCCAGCAGGCTGGTCTTGAGTGGCCGGCGGAAAATCCCCAGTGCCTGCGCCAGTTGCGACACCACGTCCAGCGGGTTCTTGACGTCCGGGCCGGCCTGCAGAATCCGTCCGCTGCGGCGCAGCTTGGACTTCAGCCGGCGCAGTTCCTTGGGCTTGGCATACGTCGACGGCAGGGTGCGTGACCGACAGACATCCCCGTCCATCTTGTCGAAAAGCAGCTGCTGGGAAGACATCCCGACGAACCCGGCCTGCAGTGCCTCGTCGAGCATCTGCTCCATGCGGGCCTGCTCGGCCGCGGTGGGCCGAACGTCGGCGCGGGTGGCGCGATCCAGCCCCATGGTCGCCGCGCGCATATCGGAATGCCCGATGAATGCCGTCACGTTCGGGCCGAGCGGCAGCCGCTCCAGGCCGGCGATGTAGTCCGCACAACTTGACCAGTCCTTGTGCTTGTCGATGGTGTCGACGACGTACTGGCGCGGGATCGCCTCCACCCGGCCGAACAGGTCGCCGGCGTCCTGGCCGTCGACGTGGATCGTCGACAACGAACACGATCCGACCAGCACCGTGGTGACACCGTGCCGGACCGACTCCGACAGCGACGGCGCGACCAGCACCTCGACGTCGTAGTGGGTGTGGATGTCGAGCAGTCCTGGCAGCACCCATTTGCCGGCGGCGTCGATCACCTGGCCGCAGCCGGCTTCGTCGAGCGGTTCGGCCGAGATCGCGGCGACATGACCGTCGCGGATACCGACGTTGCGGATCGCCGACGGCGCGCCGGTGCCGTCGAACCACCGGCCGCCACGAATTACGGTGTCAAAGCTCACGGGACGTTCCTTCCGGTCGATGCCTGATTCAGCATGGCCTGCCCCGCAGCGGAAGTCTTGACATCTGCGGACATTTCTTTGATATTTGCGGACATGTCGGTGGTGCGCGGCACCGCGTTGTCCGGTTACCCGGAGTTGGTCGCCGAACTCGGCGGCGATCCGGCGGCGTTACTGGCGGCGGCCGGGGTGCCGTCTGGGGCGGCCGGGACGCACGAGGTGTTCGTGCCGTACCGCGCGGTGATCCTGGCCGTCGAGAATGCCGCGAATGCAGTCGATTGCCCGGATTTCGGGCGACGGCTGGCACTGCGCCAGGACATCGACATCTTCGGGCCGCTGGGCGTGGCAGCGCGCACCGCGGCCACCGTCGGCGGCGGCTTCTCGATCGTGGAGCGGTTCATGTCCGCCTACAGCCCGGCGATCTCGGCTCGCGTCACCCCGGGGGCGAAGAGCAGCGAGTCGTTCTATGCCTTCGACGTCCTGCTCGAGCGCTCGCCGCCGCACCCGCAGACCACCGAGCTGTCGCTCGGGGTGTCGCTGGGCATCATGCGGATGATGTTCGACAGCCCGTACGCGCCGCTGTCGGTGCATCTTCCGCATGAACCCTTGACCCCGGTGCGTGACTACCTGGCTTACTTCGGCTGCCGACCCTACTTCGCGCAGCCGGTCGCGGGGTTCACCTTCCGTACCGCCGACCTGAACCGCCCGCTGCACCGTGACGACCAGGCGCATCAGGCCATGGTGCATTACCTGCGCGCTATGACCGACGAGTCGCCCGGCATCGCCGCGTCGGTGCGCGTCATGGCCCGCCAGCTGTTGCCCACCGGGACGGTGAGCCTGGAGCTGATCGCCGACGAGCTCGGCCTGCACCCCAAGGCGCTGCACCGGCGGCTGGCCGCCGAGCAGACCACGTTCGCCGCCCTGGTCGACGGTGTCCGCCGAGACGCCGCAGACCGGTATCTGCGCGAGACCGACATCAGCCTGTCGCACCTGGCCCGCGAACTCGGGTACGCCGAGCAGAGCGTGCTCAGCCGGTCCTGCCGTCGCTGGTTCGGGTGCACCGCGAGCAGTTACCGCAAGGCGGTTCGAGGCTAGGCTGGCGGCCGATGCCTGAAGCCCTCGCTGCCCTCGGTGACTGGCCCGTCGACAACGTCGCGGCCGCGGTCATTGGCCCGCAGGGCGTGCTGGCCGACCGCGGCGATACCACGCGGCCGTTCTATCTGGCGTCGGTGACCAAGCCCTTGGTGGCACGCGCGGTGCAGGTTGCGGTCGAGGAGGGCGCCGTGGAGTTGGACACTCCGGCCGGGCCGCCCGGCGCCACGGTGCGACATCTGCTTGCGCATGCCTCCGGGCTCTCGTTGGACTCCGACCGGGTGCTGGCCAAGCCGGGCACCCGGCGGGTGTATTCCAATCACGGCTTTGCGGTGCTGGCCGAGGCGGTGCAGCAGGCGTCCGGGATCGAATTCGGCCGGTATTTGACCGAGGCGGTGTTCGAACCGCTGGGCATGTCGGCCAGCCGGCTGGACGGCGGCTCCGCGGCAGCCGGATATGGGGTCACCTCGACGGTGGCCGACCTGGCTGCCTTCGCCGGCGACCTGCTGGCACCGGTGACGGTGTCGCCGCAGTTGCACGCTGAGGCCATCACCGTGCAGTTCCCCGGACTGGACGGCGTGCTGCCCGGCTACGGACGGCAGCGGCCGAACGACTGGGGGCTCGGCTTCGAGATCCGCGACGGCAAGTCGCCGCACTGGACCGGCTCGGCCAACTCGGTGCGCACCTACGGTCATTTCGGCCAGTCAGGCACGCTGATCTGGGCTGATCCGGTGATCGAGCGGGTGTTGGTGGTGCTCACCGACCGCAACTTCGGCGACTGGGCGATGCCGCTGTGGCCGGAGCTGGCCGACGCGGTCGTGTCGGAGTTCGGCGGGGACTAGCCAACAGGCGTCTCACGAGGCACAATAGACACATACGACTCTAATTAAACAGCAGCATCAGCCCTGTTCCACACGGTTCCGCCAGGTCGTTGGGGAAGACGTCCCTCGTGGATCCGAAGGAGCAACTGATGCGCGCGACGAATCAATTCGCCGACGTGACCAGCGGCGTGGTGTACATCCACGCGTCGCCCGCGGCGGTGTGCCCGCATGTCGAGTGGGCGCTGACCTCGACGTTGAACGCGCAGGCCAAGCTCAACTGGACACCACAGCCGGCCATGCCCGGGCAACTGCGTGCGGTGGTCAACTGGGTCGGTCCGGTCGGGACCGGTGCTCGCCTGGCCAGCGCGCTGCGCTCCTGGTCAGTATTGCGATTCGAGGTCACCGAAGATCCCAGCGCCGGCGTCGACGGGCACCGGTTCAGCCACACCCCTCAATTGGGGCTGTGGAGTGGATCGATGAGCGCCAACGGTGACGTGATGGTCGGCGAGAACCGCCTGCGCACCATGATGGCGGCCGGCGCCGACGCGTTGGCCGCCGAGTTGGAGACGGTGCTGGGCACCGCCTGGGACGAGGCTCTGGAGCCCTTCCGCGACGGCGGCGACGGCGCGGAGGTGTCCTGGCTCAGCCGTGGCGTGGGCTGATTTCTTCGGCGCGAGCAGACATGAAAGCCCCCATTTTGGCCGGAAACTAGGGGCTTTCGCTGGGGGCACCTCCCGCTTGCGGGGGACTGCTCGGCGTCACTCGGGGCGCAGGATCTGCAGCGCGCCCGGCACCGCCGTCACCGTCACCGGCAGCGGGGCGACGAAGTCTCCGTCGGCGTAGGCGTTGATGCCCGGGCATTCCACCCGGATAGTGGCCGCCCGCCGGGTGCTCACCTCGTCGAGATCCACGTGGGTGCCCTTGAACACGGTGGGGAACAGCCGGATCAGCTTGGTGCGCGATCCCGAGTGCACCATCGTGACGTCGAGCAGGCCGTCGGCGTGGTCGGCGTGCGGGCAGATCAGCATGCCGCCGCCGTAGCTGCGGGTGTTGCCGAACGCCGCCAACGTCAGTTCGATGTCTATCGGCTCGTCGTCGTCGAAGGTCAGCCGGAACGGCAGCAGCCGCAGCTTGGACATCTCGGCCACCATGGCCAGGTTGTAGCGCATCCGCCCGTGCGGCCAGCGCATCCGGTTGACCCGATCGCTGACCAGTGAGTCGAAGCCGGCCGCCATCACGGTGCCGAACCACGACGGGGCGCCGCCGTCGGGAGTGATGCGGCCCAAATCGACCGTTTCGGTGAATCCGTCGACGACGACGTCGGCGGCCGCCTCGGGGTTCCCGGTGGGCAGACCGTATTCGCGGGCGTGATCGTTGCCGGTGCCGGCAGGGATGATTCCCAACGGCACGGCGCCGAGGGCCAGCGCCTGCAGCGCCAACGAGATGACCCCGTCGCCGCCGGCCACCACCACGGCGTCGGTGCCGGCGGCCAGCGCCTCGTCGAGCAGCTGCCGGGCGTGCCGGGGATCGGAGCCGACGATGTGGTTGATGTCCACGCCGCGCTGCTGGAAGCGGGCGAGGGCCCGCTCGGCCGCATGCCGGGCGTTGCCGTGCCCGGCCGCCGGATTGGTCAGCAGCGTGACCCGCCCGATCCGGGTCACGGGATCAGCTTGCCCGGGTTGAGGATTCCGGCCGGATCCAGTGTTGCCTTGACCGCCCGCAGCACCTGCACACCCAGCTCGCCCACCTCGTCGACCATCCAGCGCCGGTGGTCGGCGCCGACGGCGTGGTGGTGGGTGATGGTGCCACCGTTGCGCATGATCGCTTCGCTCGCAGCGGTTTTCGCCGCCAGCCACTGGTCGATCGGGTCGCCGCGCTGCCCGGCGACGACGGTGAAATACAGCGACGCGCCGGTGGGGTAGACGTGCGAGATGTGGCACAGCACCAGTGCCGGCGTGCCACTGTCGGCCAGTGCGGTGGTCAGCGCGTCGGTGACGGCGGCCTTGAGCGTGCCGAGGTTGGACCAGCTGGTGGCGGTCTCCAGCGTTTCGCACAGCGCTCCCGCCGCCAGCAGCGAATCCCGCAGGTACGGCGCGGAGAAGCGGCCGTGTTCCCAGGCCCGTGCCGGTCCCTCGCCCAGCGAGGTACCGCCGTGGCCGGCCAGCAGCGCCCGGGTTTCGGCATGCCGGCTCTCGGTGTGCTCGGCGGTGCCCTCGAACAGGGTGATCGCCAGGCAGCCGCCGGTGATCTGCTGCTCGCCGATCTGTTCGGTGCTGGCCAGGTTGACGCCGGTCTCAGCTTCGTCGGAGAGTCGGACGACGGTGGGGCCGGTGCCGGTCTGGGTGATCGCCCGCAGCGCGGCGGCGCCGGTGGCGAAGTCCGGGAACGACCACGCCTCATAGCGGGTGGTCGCCGGCACCGGGTGCACCCGCACCCGGACTCGGGTGATGACGCCGAAGACGCCCTCAGAACCGATCAGTAACTGACGTAGGTCCGGTCCGGCCGCCGACGCCGGGGCCCGCCCCAAATCCAGCACCCCGGCCGGGGTGATCATCCGCAGCCCCCGGACCATGTCGTCGAACCGCCCGTAGCCGGCCGAATCCTGGCCCGAGGACCGGGTGGCCGCAAAACCGCCGAGGGTGGCGAACTGGAAACTCTGCGGAAAGTGGCCGAGTGAGAAACCGCGCTCACCCAGCAGCCGTTCGGCCGCCGGCCCGGTGACCCCGGCGCCGAACTCCGCCTCGCCGGAGATCTCGTCGAGGCCGAGGAGTTCGTCGAAGCGCCGCAGGTCCAACGAGATGACGGCATTCAACGCGCCGGATTCACCGCGGATCGGGTCGAGCCCACCGACGACGCTGGTACCGCCGCCGAACGGGACCACCGCGATGGCATGCCGGCTGCAGTAGTCCAAGATCTCGGCGATCTGGTCTTCGCCGTCCGGGCCGCCGGGCAGCAGCACCGCGTCAGGCGCATCCTGGGTGCCGGGGCTGTTGCGTCGCAGCAGGTCCAGCGTCGACTTGCCCCCGGCACGCAACAGTCGCCCGCGCTGATCGACACGGCAGAATTCCTCGCCGACGATCGCCGCCAGCGCCCGGCGATCGGTGTCGGCCAGCGCCGATGGCCGCAGCGCCACCTGATCGGGATCGGCGGCTACGGCGCCGGTGCCCTCGATGCCCAGCGCGGCTTTCAACAGCTGGCGGATGCCGTCCGACAGTGGTTTGGCGGCGTCCGGGTCGCCCCAGGCGTTCCACTTCATCGGCGGAGTCAGGACATCCTGGGCGTCGGGCGGAGTCATGCGTTACAGTATTACATATGCTGTCAACCAGTAATGATGAGCAGCTTGCTGTGGAGGACCGGATCCTCGACGCCGCCGCGAGTTGTCTGCTGGCGCTGGGTGTGGAGCGGGTGACCTTGGCGGCCATCGCGCGCCGCGCCGGGGTGAGCCGTCCCACGGTGTACCGGCGGTGGCGCGACAGCCGCTCGGTGATCGCCGCGCTGCTGACCGCCCGGGTCACCGACGCCTGGACCGAGGTGACCGTGCCGGGCGCCGGACGTGAGGCGCTGGTCGAGCGGATCGTGGCGGTGGCCGCACGGCTGCGGCGAGACGAGGTGGTGATGCAGGTGCTGCATCACGCACCGGAACTGGCGATGGTCTACATCACCGAGCGGATGGGGGCCAGCCAGCAGCGGCTGATCGACCTGGTGGCAGCAGAACTCGGTACCGCCCAGGTCGGCGGCGGCGTACGGCCGGGGGATCCGCGCGGGCTCGCCGCGATGTGTCTGCTGATCACCCAGTCGGCGATCCAGTCGGCGCAGCTGGTCGCGCCGATCCTCGATGAGGCCGCCCTGGCCGCCGAACTGAGCTACGCCCTCAACCGGTACCTGTCGTGATGCTCGAGACCGCCGCCCTCAACGCCGCTCGCCGCACCCGGGAGCTGACGGCGCTGGCCGACGGCACCGGCGTCGACGTCGTGGTGATCGGTGGCGGTATCACCGGTGCCGGCATCGCACTGGACGCCGCTACCCGCGGCTTGCGGGTGGTGCTGGCCGAGAAGCACGATCTGGCGTTCGGCACCAGCCGGTGGAGCTCCAAACTGGTGCACGGCGGGCTGCGGTACCTGGCGACCGGCAACGTGGGCATCGCGCGGCGAAGCGCGATCGAACGCGGAATCCTGATGACCCGCACCGCTCCCCACCTGGCGCGGGCGATGCCGCAACTGGTGCCGCTGCTGCCTTCGATGCGTCGCCGCAACCGGGCCCTGGTGCGCGCCGGGTTCCTCGCCGGCGACGCGCTGCGCCGGCTGGCCGGCACTCCGGCGGCGGTTCTGCCACGCTCGCAACGGATCTCACCCGACCAGGTGATCGACCTGGCGCCCACTGTTCGACGCGACGGCCTGGACGGCGGGCTGCTGGCCTATGACGGCCAGTTGATCGACGACGCCCGGTTGGTGACCGCGGTCGCTCGCACCGCCGCCCAGCACGGCGCGAGCATCCTCACCTACGTGGCGGCGTCGCGGGCCGCCGGCGATTCGGTGCGGCTGACCGACCAGCTCTCCGGTGAGTCGTTCGACCTGCGGGCCCGCGCGGTCATCAACGCGACCGGGGTGTGGGCAGCCGACATCGACCCCGCGCTGCGGCTGCGCCCCAGCCGGGGCACCCACCTGGTGTTCGACGCGGCGGCGTTCGGAAACCCGACCGCGGCGTTGACCGTACCGATACCGGGCGAGCTGAACCGGTTCGTGTTCGCCATGCCCGAACAGCTGGGCCGGGTCTATCTGGGACTCACCGACGAGGAGGCGACCGGCCCGATTCCCGATGTGCCGCAACCGACCTCGGCGGAGGTGTTGTTCCTGCTGGAGACCGTCAACACGGCGCTGGGAACCGCGCTCGGTGCCACCGACGTCATCGGTTGCTATGCGGGTCTGCGGCCGCTGATCGACACCGGGGCGGGTCGCACGGCCGACGTGTCACGCGACCACGCCATCGTCGAATCGGAGTCCGGCGTGCTCAGCGTCATCGGCGGCAAGCTGACCGAATACCGGCACATGGCACAAGATGTGCTGGACCGGGCGGTACGGCTGCGGGCGCTGTCCGCCGCGCCCTGTCGCACCCGCGACCTGCCACTGGTGGGCGCGCCGGACAACCCGGGGTCACAGGCCCCGCTGTCGGTCGAACTCCCCGAATCGCTGGTGCTGCGGTATGGCGCGGAGGCCGCCAACGTGCTGGCCGCTGCCACCTGCCGGCGGCCCGCGGACCCGGTGGCCGACGGTATCGACGTGACCCGTGCGGAGTTCGAGTACGCGGTCAGCCACGAAGGGGCGCTGACCGTCGAGGACATCGTGGATCGCCGGACCCGGATCGGGCTGGTGGCCGCGGACCGGGAGCGGGTCGTCGGCGTGGCGCGGGAGTTCCTTCCTGATCGAAGCGGAGCTCAGAGATAGCGTCGGACCCGTTTGCAGTAGTCGGCGTATTCCCGGCCGTAGTGCTGGCGCAGGAAGGCTTCTTCCCGCAGCACCTGCCGGTTGAACAGCCACACCGCGGCGACCAGGTACAGCAACGGAATCCAGTCCGGGAACACCAGGAATTCGCCGGTTAGCACCAGGGCGAACCCGACGTAGATGGGGTTGCGGCTGATGGCGAACACCCCCGACGTCACCAGCTCGTCCGGGTGGTCGACGTCGATGCCGACCCGGAAGCTGGTGCCGAACGCGAGCAGGCTCAGTGCCACGAACACCAGGCCGCCGAAGCACAGCACGACCCCGGCCCACGCGGCCGGTTCGGAGCTGAAGAACCTCGCTCCCGCGGCCAGCGGCCAGCCGAACGCACCGGCAAGAATGCAATAGAAGTAGATCAGCGCGACCGGCGGAATCAAGAAGTCTTTCTTGTCGATGTTGCCGAAGTGCAGTCCGCGTGTCCCACTGCGTCGCAACATGATCAGGCGGGCGACGACCAGCACCGGGCAGAGCGTGAGTGCCAGGGCAGCCAGGTATCCGGGCACCTGATTCCCCTTCCTCGTACCCGGCTCAGCCAGGGAATTCATCGCTTGATGAATTGTCGGTTGGCGGTGCGCCGGCTGTCAAGAGCGCCGGTGCAAAATCAGATCCCGCACCGCCGACTTGGTGTGCGGCTGCCACAACGCCTGTAGCGGGACCAGCAGCGGTTCGTCGAGATCCAGCACCGTGACGGAGCCGTCGACGGCCGGTCCCGCCGGTGCGGTGACGAAGGCGGCGGCGTTCTCTGTCAATGCCGCCACTTCGGGTGGGCAGCCCTGCACCCGGCTGACCCGGTACTGCGGTTCGAATCCGGCACGCCGGCAGGCGTTGACCAGAAAGTCGCTGTAATAGGAGGCACCGGGCGGCGCCCACAAGGCGATCGGCTCCGTCGCCAGGTCCGAGATGGTGATTCGGGCGCGGGTGGCCAGCGGGTGCTCGCTGCGCACCGCGACTCGAACCGGGTCGTAGCGGACCACCGCACCGGCGAGCCGTTCCTGGGGCACGACGGCGCGACGCAGCCCCAGCTGCACGTCGCCGTCGCGCACGCCGGCGGTCAGCCGGTCGGGGAACAGCTGCATGACCGTGAACGACGTGTCGGTCGCTGCTGCGATCGCTGGCTCGATCAACGCATACACGTCGTGGTTGCTGATCGCCGGGGAGTGGCCGACGACGAAGCGGTCCGGTTGCCGGCTGGCCGCGGCTCGGGTGTGGCTGGCGAGGGTGGCCGCCGCGGCCAGCAGGGCGCCGCCCTCATCGAGCAAGGTCTTGCCGGCCGCCGTCAGGGCGATGCGGCGACCGGAGCGCGCCAGCAACGTCGCGCCGATCTCCTTCTCCAGCTGTTGCACCGAATGCGACAACGCCTGCTGGGACAGGTGCAAGCGCTTGGCTGCGCTGGTGAAGCCGCCGGCCTCGGCGACGGCGATGAAGTGGCTCAGGCGGCGCAGATCTGGCGACATCGCCACAGCTAATCACAAATATCACTTGTGGAGAGACTGTAAATCACTGTTTTTCATTTGTTCTATGGCGGGCTAATTTCGTGATCGAGACATGGAGGGGAAACCGATGAGCAACGTGACCGGCAGATCCGCGGTGGTGGCCGCTGGGGCCAAGAACCTGGGCGGATTGATCAGTACGACGTTGGGGCGCAGTGGCGTCAACGTCGCGGTGCACTACAACAGTGATGGCTCCGAAGTCGACGCCGACAAGACCGTCGCCGCGGTGCGAGACGCCGGCGCCGAGGCGATCAAGGTGCAAGGCGATCTGACCATTCCGGCCAATGTCACCGCACTGTTCGACGCCGCGGTGGATGCTTTCGGCGGTGTGGACTTCGCGGTCAACACCGTCGGCAAGGTGTTGCGCAAGCCCATGCTGGAAACCACTGAGGCCGAATACGATTCGATGTTCGACATCAACGCGAAGGCCGCCTACTTCTTCCTGCAGCAGGCCGGTGAGCGTCTCAACGACAACGGCTCGGTGGTGACGATCGTGACCGCGCTACTGGGTGCGTTCACCGACGGCTACTCCACCTACGCGGGATCCAAGAGTCCGGTGGAGCACTTCACCCGTGCGGCCGCCAAGGAGTTTGGGAACCGGGGCATCAACGTCAACAGCGTGGCGCCCGGTCCGATGGACACTCCGTTCTTCTACCCGCAGGAAACCCCGGAGCGGGTGGAGTTCCACAAGTCGCAGGGGATGGGCAACCGGCTGACACAGATCGAGGACATCGCGCCGCTGGTGGTGTTCCTGCTGGACGGCGGGCACTGGATCACCGGGCAGACGATCTTCGCCAACGGCGGCTACACCACGCGCTGAGCCCGCTGCGCAGGCCACCGGCTACAGCGGGATGTTCTTGTGGCGGCCCCGTCGCGCCGGGGCCTCGGCCAGCGCCTGGGTGACCTTGCTGCGGGTGTGCGACGGGTCGATCTTCTCGTCGACGACGCCGATGTCGATCGCGCTGTCCACCCCGCCGGCGATCCGCTCATGCTCCAAGGCGAGTTCCTCGTGCAGGGCCTCGCGCTCGTCATCGGGGGCGGCGGCCAGCTTCTTTTTGTGCAGGATGCCCACCGCGGCCTTGGCGCCCATCACCGCGACCTCGGCGTCCGGCCAGGCGAACACCTTGGTGGCACCCAGCGACCGGGAGTTCATCGCGATGTA
This sequence comes from Mycolicibacter senuensis, assembly GCF_003284925.1. Classification (GTDB taxonomy): domain Bacteria; phylum Actinomycetota; class Actinomycetes; order Mycobacteriales; family Mycobacteriaceae; genus Mycobacterium; species Mycobacterium algericum_A. The sequence continues at coordinate 16,133 of NZ_QMEX01000039.1, read as the reverse complement.
GGCCCCGCCGTAGGTCTTGCGGGTGACCAGCGTGACCCGCGGAACGGTGGCCTCACCGAATGCGTGCAGCAGCTTGGCGCCGCGGCGCACCACGCCGCCCCACTCCTGGCCGACGCCGGGCAGGTAGCCCGGCACGTCGACGATCACGATCAGCGGAATCCCGAACGCGTCGCACAGCCGCACGAAACGCGCCGACTTCTCGGCGCTTTCGGAGTTCAGGCAGCCACCGAGCCGCAGCGGGTTGTTGGCCAGCACCCCCACGGTGCGACCGGACAGCCGGCCCAGCCCGACCACCATCGACGGCGCCCACTTGGCCTGGAACTCTTCGAAGGACGGCGTGCCATCGGCTTCCGAGTCGAGCAGCCCGTTCACCAGCGGGTGCACGTCGTAGGCGCGACGCGCCGACTCCGGCAGCAGCGCGTGCAGGTCAGTGTCCTCGGCCTCGGCCTTGCTGCGGTCGAAATGGCCCTGCTGGCAGAACAATCCGACCAGCCGGCGGCCGCGCGCGTAGGCGTCGAGCTCGTCGTCGGCGACGATGTGGCACACCCCCGACTTCTTGTGGTGGGTGTCGGGGCCGCCGAGCGCGGCCATGTCGACGTCCTCACCGGTGACGCTGCGCACCACGTCGGGGCCGGTGACAAAAACCCGTCCCTCGGGTGCCATCACGATGACGTCGGTCAGCGCCGGACCATAGGCGGCACCGCCGGCGGCGAAGCCGACCACCACCGAGATCTGCGGGACGTAACCCGAGGCCCGGATCATCGCCTCGAAGACCCGCCCCACCGCGTGCAGGGCGCGCACGCCCTCGGCCAGCCGGGCGCCGCCGGAGTGCCACAGGCCCACGATCGGGCTCTGCTCGGCGATCGCGGTGTCGTAGGCGTTGACGATGTGGTCGCACCCCTCGATGCCCATCGCACCGCCCATCACGGTGCCATCGGTGCAGAACGCGATGGTGCGCACCCCGTTGACCTCACCGCCGGCGGCCAGCACCCCGGAGCGGTCCCGCTCATGCAGCAGTTCCACCGTGCCGTCGTCGAAGAACGTCGACAGCCGCAACAGCGGGTCGCGCGGATCGAGTGATTCGCCCACCGTCTCGGGAGCCATGGTCGTCATCGCGCGTCTCCTTGTCGTTGTACTGCTTGTGCCGCTGCGATCAGTACCGGCCGAAGACGAGCGCCACGTTGTGCCCGCCGAATCCGAACGAGTTGTTGATCGCGTACTGGTAGTTACCGGGCCGGGGTTCGCCGAAGACCACGTCCAGGTCGATCTCCGGGTCGAGATTCTTCAGGTTGAGCGTCGGCGGAATGATCTGGTCGCGCAGGGCCAGCACGGTCAGGATGGACTCGGCTGCGCCGGCCGCCCCGACGGAGTGCCCCAGCGCGGACTTGGGCGCGTACACCGCCGCGTTGCCGCCACCCTTGCCCAGGGCATTGTCGATCGCGTGGCTCTCGGCGACGTCACCGACGGTGGTCGCGGTGGCGTGCGCGTTGACGTGGTCGATGTCGCCCGCGGTGAGCCCGGCCAACTGGATCGCCCGGGTCATCGCGTAGCCGGCCTGTTCCCCGTTGGGATCCGGGGCCACGATGTGGTAGCCGTCGGAAGTGACCGCTCCGCCCATGATGCGGGCGATGATGTTCGCTCCGCGCGCCTTGGCGTGCTCCTCGGTCTCGATCACCATCAAGGCGGCGGCCTCACCGAAGACGAACCCGTCGCGGTCCCGGTCGAACGGACGGCACGCACCGGCCGGGTCGTCGTTGTTGGTCGACATCACGATGCGCATCTGGGCGAAGCCGGCGATCGGCACCGCCTCGATGCGCTGCTCCACGCCGCCGCAGATCGCGATGTCGGCCTCACCGAGCACGATCTGCTGCCAGGCGCGGGCGATGCCCTCGGCACCGGATGCACACGCCGAGATCGAGGTCAGCACGCCGGCCTTGGCTTTGAGGTCCAAGCCGATGGCCGCGCCCGCGGCGTTGGGCATGTACTTCTGCACGGTCAGTGGGGAGACCGCCTTGAGCCCGCGCTCGCGCATGTCGTCGTAGGCGAAGACCAACTCCTCGGTGGAGCCAAGCCCAGTGCCCACCGACACCATCAGACGCCGGGTGTCGACCTCGGGGGAGCCGGCGTCCTCCCACGCCCGCCGGCCCAGCACCAGCGCCACCTTCTGCAGGTAGGACAACCGACGAGACTCGACCTTGGTCAAGGTGGTCTCGAATGACTCCGGTGTCTCGACCATGTGCCCGCCGATGCGGACCGGCAGGTCGTACTTGGTGACGAAGTCGTCTTCGAGGGTGCGGATACCGCTCTGGCCGTCGAGCAGCTTCTTCCATGTGGTGTCGGCGTCGGCGGCCAGAGCGGTCGTCAGCGCAAACCCGGTGACGACAACGTTGGGAAAACCGTTCCCTGTGGTCAGCGTTGACATGCTGTTGCGAACTTCCCTCTCGTGATCCTGGTGTCAGTACCGCCCGAAGGCGAGCGCGACGTTGTGCCCACCGAAACCGAATGAGTTGTTGATGGCGTACTTGTAGTCGCCGTAGCGGGGCTCGCCGGCGACGATGTCGAGGTCGATCTCGGGGTCCGGGGTCTCGTAGTTCAGCGTCGGCGGGATGACTCCGTCGCGCAACGAGAGCACCGTCAGCACCGATTCCAGCGCGCCGACCGCTCCGATGGAGTGGCCGAGCGCCGACTTGGGTGCGTACACCGCGGCGTGCTCGCAGCCGGCTTCCCGAATCGCGTTCGCCTCGGCGGTGTCCCCGATCGGGGTGGCCGTTCCGTGCGCGTTGATGTGGTCGACGTCCTTGGCGGACAGGCCCGCCAACTCCAGCGACCGCGTCATCGCCCGGCCGGCCCGCTTGCCGTCGGGGCCGGGCGCCACCATGTGGTAGGCGTCGGAGGTGATGCCGGCGCCCATCAGCCGGGCCAGCGGCTTGGCGCCGCGAGCCTTGGCGTGCTCCTCGGTCTCGATGATCATCATCGCGCCGGCCTCACCGAACACGAAGCCGTCCCGGTCCTTGTCGAACGGCCGTGAGGCGCCCTCGGGGTCATCGTTGCGGGTCGACATCGCGCGCATCATCGAGAACGTCGCGATCGGCAACGCCTCGATGCCGCCTTCGACCCCGCCGCACACGGCGAAGTCCGCGTCGCCCATGACAATCTGACGCCACGCGTGCGCGATCGCCTCCGAACCCGACGAACAGGCCGACACCGGGGTGATGACCCCGGCGCGGGCGCCGAGCTGCAGCCCGACCACCGCGGCGGCGCCGTTGGGCATGATCATCTGAACGGCCAGCGGCGACACCTTGCGGGGGCCGCCCTCATTCATCAGGTCATAGGTCTCGACGATCTTCTCGCCGCCGCCCAGGCCGGTGCCGATCACCACGGTGAACCGGTCCGGGTCCACCTCCGGGGTGCCGGCGTTCTCCCAGAGTCGGCCGCTGAGCAGCTTGGCCATCCGCTGGACGTACGACATGCGCCGCAGGTCCAACCGGCCCATGTGGTCGTCGACCGGGTCTTTGAGATGCCCGCCGATCCTGACCGGCAGGTCCCACTTGGTGACGAACTCGTCTTCGAGGACGTGGATTCCGCTTTCGCCGGCCAACAGGCCTTTCCACGTGCTCTCGATGTCCGCACCGATCGATGTGGTGGCCTCAACGGCGGTTACCACCACACTGGGGTAACCGCCGTTGGCCGTAGAAGGCTTGGAAGACACGGTCAGTTGCTCTCTGAACCGAACTTCTCGCGCAGTGCGGCGGCGGCCTCGGGGTTCTCGGCCTCCAGCTTCTGGATGTAGCCGACCACGTCGCCGACGGTGCGCAGACCGGCGAGGTCTTCGTCGGGGATCTTCACGCCGTACTTGTCCTCGGTCTGGACGGCGATCTCCACCATCGACAGCGAGTCGATGTCCAGGTCGTCGACGAACGACTTCTCGACGGTCACCTCAGACGGCTCGATACCGGTCACCTCTTCGATGATCTCGGCGAGACCGGCGATGATTTCTTCCTGACTGGCAGGCACAGTGTGTTCCCTTCGGTTGGTTCCGCACGGGGTGTGCGGCTTGATAACTGGGTGTATCTGGTTGTGCAGTTTGGAATCGGGCGTTAGAACTCGGGGAGCCCGTCCAGATCCGCGGGGGACTTGACGGCGTGCGTCGGGGTCCCCCGAAGTTCACGTTTGGCGATCCCGGCGAGCGTTCCCGCGGGCGGGAACTCCACGATCGCCGTGACCGCCCGGGCGCGGAGCGTCTCGGTGCACAGGTCCCAGCGCACCGGCCGGGTCAGCTGCGCGACCAGCTGGTCCATCGCCGCGGCCGCCGTGGTCACCGGTTGCCCGTCGCGGTTGGACAACAGGGTGGCGGTGGGCTCGTTCGTGCTGACCCCAGCCGCCGCCGCGGCGTAGGCCTCCAGCGCCGGGGCCATGTACTGGGTGTGGAAGGCCCCCGCGGTGGCCAGCTTACGCACCCGGGCCTTGGCGGGCGGGTCCTCGGCGAGCTTGTCCAGTGCGGTCAACGGGCCGGCGGCCACGATCTGCCCAGCGGCGTTGCGGTTGGCCGGGGTCAGGTCGAGCTGCTCGAGACGGGTCAGCACCTCGGCTTCGTCGCCGCCGAGCACGGCCGCCATGCCGGTCGGCTCGAGCGCGCAGGCCTTGGCCATCTCGCGGCCGCGGGTGGCGGCCAGCATGACGGCGTCATCGGGGGAGATGACGCCGGCGATGGCGTACGCGGCGATCTCGCCGACGGAGTGACCGGCAACCACGACGTCACCGCTGGTCAGCGCGCCGTTGTTGCGCTTGGCCAGTTCGCCGTGGGCCAGCAGGGTCGCCGCCACCACCAGCGGTTGGGTGACCGCCGTGTCGGTGATCTCCTCGGCGGTCGCGGTGGTGCCCAGCGCGACCAGGTCCAGACCGCTGATCTCCGACCAGCTGGCCAACTGTGCCCGGACGTCACCGGAATCGGCCAGCTCCAGCCACGGCGACAGCATGCCGGGGGTCTGCGATCCCTGTCCGGGAGCGAGCAACGCAATCACGTCTTTAAGAGAACATTGTGAAGCGGGTTTTGCAGGATGTCCTAGATTATGAACATTGTCTTATGTTTTTGTGGAGGTCCTACAAAACGGTCATCTGATGCGACTTGTTCGATACCGTCCTGCGACAACTGCCGCGTCGACAGCGCCGGACCGCGCCGGCTCTCACCCGACGTAATTCTCGTCGAGTCCGGAGCCGGGCGTCGGGGGCGGGGGCATGTTCGTGGTGGCATAGGTCACCTGTGCGCTGCTGAAGCTGGCGTGCTGCGCCTGATTGGCCAGCCGACCCACCGTGGCGGCGACCCGCAGCACGTAGGCGTCGCGCGGCTGGGTGGGATCGCGCCCGGTGAAGTCGGCGATCCGCTTGAGTCGGTAGCGGACCGTATTTGGATGAACGAACAACTTCCGGGAGCAGGCCTCGATCGCCCCACCGCAGTCCAGATAGGCGTCCAGCGTCTCGGTCAGTGACGGCCCCGCCTCGGCCAGCGGGCGCATCACGTCGGTGTGCAGGGCTGCGATCGCCGACGCGTCCCCGATCAGGGCGCGCTCGGGCAGCAGTTCGCGGGCCAGCACCGGCCGCGGTGCCCCGGTCCAGCCGATCACGGCGTTCATGCCCGAGATCGCCTCGCTGGCGCTGTGGTAGGCCGCGGTCAGGCTGGGGGCGGTCGGGCCGATCACCACCGGCCCGTCGGAGAACGCGGCGAGCAGATCTGGGAGGAATTTCTGGGTCGGCGACAGCGGGCCGGACACGATCGCCACCAGCCACGTGCCGTGCACGTCGGTCAGGGCGGCGCGGCCGTGCCGCTCAGCGACATCGCGAACGTCCTGGCTGGCCTTTTGACCGGACATGGGGGCACCTCCCGCTTGCGGGGGAGCGTCGGGGCCGGGTGGCGCGGTGCCCACCACGACCGTGGCCGGGGCGTTGGTGTCCCAGTTCAGCGCCGCTGCGCGGCTCAGTAACTCCGGCCCGGTGTCACCGCGCACCACGGCGTCGACCACGCTGGCCTCCATCCGGGAATCCCAGGTGCCCCGGGCCTCGGCGGCGTCGGCGTAGGCGGACGCGGCGGTGAAGGCGAGGTCCCGGCTGTACTTGAGGATGCCCACTGTCAGCGCGGTCACCTGCTCCTCGGAGCGGGCCAGCATCGGCACGACCTCTTCGAAGAACTCCATCGTCACCCGCACCATGTCCACGGTGTGGCGCAGCGCGATGTGCCGGGCCAGGTCTTGGGGCACCAACTCGAACGCCTGCGCCGTGTGGCCGACATTGCCGTGCGGGTCATGCATCCACTCGGCGAAGTTGACCACCGCGGCCTGCACCACCAGGGCGACGCTGGCGCGCTGGGACGCCTCCAGATCGGCGAAGAACGGCAACCGGTCGCCCATCGCCGAGACCGCTTCGGTGGCCAGTCGGCCTGAGTAGTGCTTCAGCCTGCGCAGCAGGGTGTCCGGGACAGCGCTCAGCAGATCAAGCGTGGACCTCGGCAGAACCGGCCCCGCATTGTTGTCGGCCATCCCTAAAAGCTACGCCAATTTTCTGGCGGGACCCGACAACTAGGCCACTCCCGAGTCCGACGTCTGCTCCGGGGCGGCCATCACATCGTCGATCTGATAGCGGTCGGCGGCGGTCACCGGGATCGACGCGTCGATGGCCCCGTCGCGGGCCAGGGCGGCCAGAACCGCCACGGCCACCGACTCCGCGTCGGTGTTGAAGTAGCGCCGCGCGGCGGTCCGGGTGTCGGAGAAGCCGAAGCCGTCGGTGCCCAGCGTGACGAAGGTGCCCGGCACCCAGGGCCGGATCTGCTCGGGTACCGCGCGCATCCAGTCCGACACCGCGACGACCGGGCCGGCGGCGTCGGCGAGCGCTCGCGTCACGTACGGCTCGCCGGCCGGGCGCTCGGGGTGACGCAGTCGCTCGCGCTCGAGCGCCACGCCGTCGCGGTTGAGCTCACCCCAGCTGGTCACCGACCACACGTCGGCGGCCACATCCCAGTCGGCGGCCAGCAGCTCGGCGGCGCGCAGCGCCTCGGGCACCGACACCCCCGAGGCGAGGATCTGGGCGGCATGGGACTTCGGCTCCGCGGCCTTCTGGTAGCGGTAGATCCCGCGCAGCAGGCCGGCGACGTCTTCAGCGTCGAAGCCGTCGGGCTCGGCCGGCTGAACATAGGGCTCGTTATAGAGCGTGACGTAGAAGTACACGTTCTCCGGGTTCTCCCCGAACATGCGCTGCAGACCGCTTTCGATGATGTGGGCGACCTCGAAGGCGAACGCGGGATCGTAGGAGACCACCGCCGGGTTGGTGGCCGCCAGCAGCAGCGAGTGCCCGTCGGCGTGCTGCAGGCCCTCACCGGTCAGCGTGGTGCGTCCGGCGGTGGCGCCGAGGATGAAACCGCGCGCCATCTGATCGGCGGCGGCCCACAGGCTGTCGCCGGTGCGCTGGAAGCCGAACATCGAGTAGAAGATGTAGATCGGGATCATCGGCTCGTCGTGGGTGGCATACGACGTCCCGACCGCGGTGAACGACGCCGTCGAGCCGGCCTCGTTGATGCCCTCGTGCAGGATCTGCCCGATTTCGCTTTCCTTGTAGGCCAGCATCAACTCGGCGTCGACCGAGGTGTAGAGCTGCCCGTAGCGGTTGTAGATCTTCAACGACGGGAACCAGGAGTCCATCCCGAAGGTGCGGGCCTCGTCGGGGATGATAGGAACGAGCCGATCCCCAATTTCTTTGTCGCGCAACAACTCTTTGAACACCCGCACGGTCGCCATGGTGGTGGCGACCTCTTGGGTGCCCGACCCTTTCTTGACCTCCGCGTACGCCTCGGGGCCCGGCAGGGTCAGCGCGCGGGCCCGGGTGCGGCGCTGCGGGATGAAACCGCCCAGGGCACGGCGGCGGTCGAGCAGGTAGCGGATCTCCGGTGCGTCCTCGCCGGGGTGGTAGTACGGCGGCAGGTACGGGTTCTCCTCGATCTCGGCGTCGGAGATGGGAATTCGCATCTCGTCGCGGAAGTCTTTGAGGTCTTGCGGGCGGAACTTCTTCATCTGGTGGGTGGCGTTGCGGCCGGCGAAGTAGCTGCCGAGGCTGTAACCCTTGATGGTCTTGGCCAGGATCACCGTCGGCTGACCCTTGTGCTCGACGGCCGCGCGGTAGGCGGCGTAGATCTTGCGGTAGTCATGCCCGCCGCGCTTGAGGTGCCAGATGTCCTGATCGGACAGGTTCTCGACCAGCGCCTTGGTGCGTGGGTCGCGGCCGAAGAAGTGCTGCCGCACATAGCCGCCGTCGTTGGCCTTGTAGGTCTGGTAGTCGCCGTCGGGGGTGACGTTCATCAGGTTGACCAGGGCGCCGTCCCGGTCGGCGTGCAGCAGCGCGTCCCACTCGCGGCCCCACACCACCTTGATCACGTTCCAGCCCGCGCCGCGGAAGAATGACTCCAGCTCCTGGATGATCTTGCCGTTGCCGCGCACCGGGCCGTCGAGGCGCTGCAGGTTGCAGTTGATCACGAAGGTCAGGTTGTCCAGGCCCTCCAGCGCGCCGACGTGCAGCAGCCCGCGGCTTTCCGGCTCGTCCATCTCGCCGTCGCCCAGAAAGCACCACACGTGCTGGTCGGAGGTGTCCTTGATGCCCCGGTCGCGCAGGTAGTGGTTGAATCGCGCCTGGTAGATGGCGTTCATCGGGCCCAGTCCCATCGACACCGTGGGGAACTCCCAGAAGTCCGGCATCAGCCGCGGGTGCGGGTAGGACGGCAGGCCGCCGCCGGGATGACTGTGCTCCTGCCGGAAGCCGTCGAGCTGATGGGTGCTCAGCCGACCCTCCAGGAATGCGCGCGCGTAGATGCCGGGGGAGGCGTGGCCCTGGATGAAGATCTGGTCCCCGCCGCCGGGGTGGTCCTTGCCGCGGAAGAAGTGGTTGAACCCGACCTCGTAGAGCGAGGCCGACGATGCGTAGGTCGAGATGTGACCACCGACGCCGACCCCGGGCCGCTGCGCACGATGCACCATGACCGCGGCGTTCCAGCGGATCCACCGGCGAAAGCGGCGTTCGGTGTCCTCGTCGCCGGGAAACCACGGCTCCAGTTCGGTCGGGATGGTGTTGACGTAGTCGGTCGAGGTGAGTGCCGGGATCGCCACCCGCTGCTCGCCGGCGCGTTCGAGCAGGCGCAGCATCAGGTAGCGGGCGCGTGCCGGACCGGAGTGGGTCACCAGGCTGTCGAAGGATTCCAGCCACTCGGAGGTCTCTTCGGGGTCGATGTCGGGCAGGTAGGACGCCACTCCCTCGCGGATCACTCGGACCCGATCGGCTTCGGTTGTGCCGCTTGCTGTTTTGCTCAGATCCTGATGCACGGCCTCGGTAGTCAACGCGTTACTCCTTGGTTTGGAGGTGAAGGCATGTCTGTCGGCTTGTGGCCGGCACGACACGGGGACCGATCGCTTCGTCAGTCCGTACCTTTTCTATCCTGCCCCACCGCAGTCGGCTCCGGCGGTGGGTGACTTGGCTGCGGGTGGGCTGATCTCGGCCTGCTCGTGACTACGCGGTAACGTCTGAGGTTGTGTTGACCGGATGGCGGACCGTCCCGTGTGGGCGGGCGCGGCGACATGCCCGGGTGGGTGCCCTGGTGGCCGGTGGAACCGCGGCTGTGGCGATGGGCGTCGTCGGCTGCACCAGCATCATCGGCGGGAGCCCGCAGGCGGACAGCTCGGCGGCACCGGCGTACCGCTCCTCGGTGTCGGCGTCGGTGTCGGCTTCGGAGGCGACGTCGAGCATCCGCGAGACTCAGCGTCAGCAATCCATGACGACCCAGGCGGTGCGCGGCGCGTGCGGCAGATTCGCCGCGAGCAGCAGTGACGCGGTCGACACCGTGAACAAGTATGTCGAGGCGTTCAACAGTGGTGGGGACATCCCCGGTACCGCCGGGCCGGCGGTCGAGGCGCTCAACCACAGCGCCGACGAAGTGGCCGGCGCCATCAACGAGAAGCTCTCGGCCGAACTCACCGACGCGTTCAACACCTACGTCGAAGCTGCGCGTGGCGTGGCGAATGCGATTTCCAGTAAGGCGCCGGTTTCGGTGTACAACGCCCGCAAGGATGAGCTCAATCGGGCCCGGGACAAGGGGATGCAGCTGTGTCGCGCCTTCTGATCCCATCGATCCCTTACCGTGCGGCCTGCTGTGCAACGATGATGCTCTACAAACGGTGCGGTGACGGTCTAGGGAGGTTACACGGTGGTCGCGGCGGATAACGCCCCGAACTTCGCCCGCAAATTGGGCATCCAGAGCAATCAGGTGGTCCAGGAGTTCGGCTGGGATGACGACGCCGACGACGATATCCGTGCCGACGTCGAAGAGGCTTGCGGTAGTGAGTTGCTCGACGAGGACACCGATGAGGTGATCGACGTCGTGCTGCTGTGGTGGCGCGACGGCGACGGTGATCTGGTGGACACCTTGATGGACGCGATCACCGGTCTGGCCGATGACGGTGTGATCTGGGTGCTGACGCCCAAGACCGGGAAGTCCGGCCATGTGCGGCCCGCCGAGATCGCCGAGTCGGCGCCGACCGCCGGCCTCATGCCGACCTCGTCGGTCAACCTCGGCGACTGGAGTGCCAGCCGGTTGGTTCAGCCCAAATCCAGGATGGGAAAGCGCTGATGTTGGAAGTCGGAACCGAAGCCCCCGATTTCACCCTCAAAGACCAGGATCAGCAGCAGGTCACCCTCAGTGACTTCCGCGGTGACAAGAATGTGCTGCTGGTGTTCTTCCCGCTGGCCTTCACCGGTATCTGCCAGGGCGAGCTGGACCAGTTGCGTGATCACCTGCCCACCTACGTCAACGACGACAGTGTGGCGCTGGCCATCTCGGTGGGCCCACCGCCCACCCACAAGATCTGGGCGGCCCAGAGCGGGTTCCTGTTCCCGGTGCTGTCGGACTTCTGGCCGCACGGCGCGGTCAGCCAGTCGTTCGGGGTGTTCAACTCCGACACCGGGTTCTCCAACCGCGGCACGTTCGTCGTCGACAAGTCCGGCGTCATCCGGTTCGCCGAGATGAAGGCTCCCGGCGAGGCGCGCGACCAGCAGTTGTGGATCGACGCGCTGGCGGCGCTGAAGGGGTAGTACTTCTGCCGCGAGCGTGCGCGTCCCCGGTCGACACGCCGAGTGAAATCCCGGGAACGCGCACGCTCGTCGCAGGTGCCACGGTTTTGGGTGCCAGCAACATGGCGGGTAACCTGCCCGGGGCAGGGGCGCGTAGCTCAGTGGTAGAGCTCTGGTTTTACACACCAGCGGTCGGCGGTTCGATACCGTCCGCGCCCACCAGTATCAATACAGGTCAGCAGTGCTGACCGGGCATCGGGGGTTTGATGCCGCCCTTGCCGGTCAATGCAACCGGCCATGACGAGCTATCCGACACCGGACGAAGACCCCACCCCGCCACCGGCCCCGGTGACACCCGGCGCGGCGCCGACCGGCAAATGGGGCGTACCGCCGTCGACCAGTCCGCAGCTGACGCCGGCGGGACGCTCCCCGGCCGGCGGTCGAGCCATCCTGTGGGCCGGATTGGTGGTGCTGGCCGCGATCATCGCGCTGTTGATCGTGCTGGCGGCCTAGCCGAAACGGCGCAACCCCGGCCGCCGTCCGGATCAGGCCACAGCTTCGGCCAGCCGACGCCATTGGGCCCGCGGGAAGGCGCGCGGGTCGGCGTCGAGCAGCTGCACGCAGACGTGGTCGGCGCCGGCGGCCCGATGTTCGGCGATCCGGCCGGTCACGGCTTCGACGGGTCCCCAGGCGATGATCGCGTCGAACAGCCGGTCGCTGACCGCGGCGATGTCGTCCTCGGTGAAGCCCGAACGCAGCAGGTTGTTGGCGTAGTTGGGCAGCGCGAGGTACGAACTGAGCCACTTGGTGCCGATCTCGCGTGCCTGTTCGCGGCTTGAGCACAAGATCGCGGTCTGCTCGGGCAGCAGCAGGGGGCCGTCGCCCAGCTGCTCGCGGGCGAACCGGGTGTGCTCGGGGGTGACCAGATAAGGGTGGGCACCGCGACTGCGGGTGGCGGCCAGCCCGAGCATCTTCGGGCCCAGCGCGGCGAGCACCCGGGAACCCACCGGAACGGGGGGGTCGGCGGCGTCGAGGCCGTCCAGGAAGGCGGCCATCGCCTGCAGCGGCCGGCGGTAGCGGCCGGGATCCCCGGCGTCGATCAGCGGCGCATGGCTGACACCGATCCCGAGGAGGAAGCGGTCACCGTGGGTGGCCGTCAGCGACGCATAGGACGCCGCGACGTCGGCCGGGGTGTGCATCCACAGGTTCAGGATGCCGGTGGCGATGACGGCCCGCCGGGTGGCCGACAGCAGGTTGCCCACCGAGTCGAACACCGGACCGCCGACGTCGGGTATCCACAGTGCGCTGAAGCCCAGTTCCTCCAGTTCGGCGGCCGCCTCGGCGGCCTCGCCCTGATCGCCGTAACGCAGCGGCGCACTCCAGATCCCCACACCCGAGATGTCGACCATCAACCCAGGATGGCACAGCGCCGGCGACGCTAGACCACGCGCATGCCGGTACGGGCTCGAAAACGCATGTCCCACAGGTACGCGTGGTAACCCAGCACCCAGGCCCGCTGCGGGATCAGCCGGTCGGCGAGCCGCAGGGCGGACAGCAGCCACTCGAACCGGCGCTGCTGCGAGGCCGACCAGTCCAGTGTCATCAGCTGGCGGAACTCGGCGGGCAGGAATCCGGTCGTGGCGAACAGGTTGAGCGGGCCGGCCAGCCGCAGCGGCCAGGGCAAAAACACCATCGACGCCACTCCGTAAAGATGCTCGCGCACCGGCGGGTCGATGCGCAGCTCATCCAGCGAGCGTTTCCAATACTCGTCGAACGCCGCCCGGTCGGCCGGCCACATCTCGTTGCTCACCTGCAGGGTGGTGCCGAGTTTTTTGGCGTCGGCGTAGATCGCATCGGCTGCCGCGTCGTCGAGCGGGCCGTGCAGGAACTCATGCTGATCGACGAAGTACCGGTAGAGGCAGGCCGCTACCCACAGTTGGAGCCTGGGGTCGAACGCGTTGTAGCGCACCGGGCTTTCGGGAGTGGAACGTACCTGCCGGTGCGCGCTGTCCACCCAGTCGCGATACAGCTCACGGTCGTCGTCGGTGCCGATGGTGGCCACCGCCAGGTAGGTGCCGGTGGTCCGGGCCCGCTTGAACGGGTGCTTGTACACGTTGCCGCTGTCCACCCGGCTTTCCTGCACCCCGTAGCCGACCCCGGGCAGCGACAACTGCATGATCACGTTGGCCGCCGGAAGTAACATCGCCGCGGGATTCAGCAGGTCGACGACCCGGGTGGGCGGCTTCATCGGGGCTGCTCCATGGCTGGAGTATGCCCGAATGCGGGCTCCGGTATGCCGCACTCGGGCCGATGACGTGCCGGCAGTGGTCAGCGGCGCCGGCCGTACCGGTCGGCGAGCTTCTGTTCGACGGTCATCGGTGCTGCGGGCTCGTCCGGGTCGGCGTCGGCGGTGGCCGAGCTCTCCGCTCGCCGCGCGCGGATCTCGGCAAACGCGACATAGCCCAGGCCGATCGGGGCGAGGATCCCGAACGCGATCCACTGGATGCCGTAGGACAAGAACGGGCCGGCGTCGCGGCGGGGCAGCGCGATCAACCCGAGCCCGCCAGGTTGGTCGTCGACCAGCTGCAAATAGGACCCGGTCAGCGGAACCTCGGTCAGCGCCGCGACCTGTTCGGTGTTGATCGAGTACACCTGGCGGAAGCCGTTCTCGCGGAACGGATTCTTGCCGGGAATCACCGCCTGTGAATCCCGCAGCCGTGCCGTGATGGTGACTTGCCCGTCCGGCGGCGGCGGAATCTCCGGCATCCGCGAGCCGCCGTCGTCGGTACGCACATAGCCGCGGTTGACCAGCACCGTCGGCCCGCCGGCGACCGCGAACGGTGTCAGCACCTCGAAGGCCGGCACGCCGTCGATCAGCCGCAACCGCACCAGCACCTGCGCGTCGGGAAGATAGCGGCCGGTGGCGGTCACCGGGCGCCACTGCTCATCGGGCGCCGACGAATCCTGGTGCGGCAGCACCGTTGTCAGCGGCACCGGTTCCGCCGTCAGCGCCCGTTCCAGTTGGCTGTTGAGGCGTGTGGTGGTGGTGTTCTTGCCCAGCTGCCACGGCGCCAGCACGGTGAAGCACAGGTAGGCGAAGGCCAGTACCACCACCGCCAGGGCCAGCCAGCTCGGGCGCAGCAGGAAGGCCAGCCGCCGCATCAGCTGCCCTCGCGGGACGCCAGCCGTCCGTCGACCCAGTCGTGCAGGCCCGGCAACGCGGCCGCGATGACGGTGTAGGCCGTCACGAAGTCGTCATGTCCGCCGTAATACGGGTCGTCGACGTCGGGCACGGCCGCACCCGAACGCGGATCGAACGACCGCAACATCCGGATCCGGTCGGCCGGGATCCCCAGCCCCTGTAGCAGCCCCACGTGGTTGCGTCCCAGCGCCACCACCAGATCGGCGCCCATATGCAGCGGACCGACCTGGGCCGCGGAATGCTCCACCGGATAGCCGTTGTCGCGCAGCACCCGGTTGGTGCGTTCGTCGGCGCCCTTGCCGACATGCCAGTCGGCGGTTCCGGCGCTGCTCACCTGCACCAGCTCGCCCAGGCCGCGTTGCGCGAGCTGGTGGGCGAACATCTTCTCGGCCATCGGAGACCGGCAGATGTTGCCGGTGCAGACGAAGGTGACATGCAGCGCCGGGTCAGACACCGAGCACCTCCCGCAGTTCGGCGACGGTCTGCACGCGAGCAACGGGACCGCCGGGGAAATCTGAGCCGGCGTCGGCGGCGTCCTGGTAATCGGCTTGGCCGTAGCCCCAGCCGACCAGCACGGTGTCGATACCGTGGGCGGCCGCGCCGTCGACGTCGTGGCGCCGGTCGCCCACCATCAGCACCCGGGCCGGCAGCGGCGCCAGCTGCCGCAGCGCGTGGGCCAGCACGTCGGACTTCGCCGCCCGGCTGCCGTCGAGACTGGCGCCGGCGACGACCTCGAAGTGGCCGTCGAGCCCGAAGTGGGCCAAAATTCTGCGCGCGGTCGGTTCGACCTTGGAGGTGGCCACGGCCAACCGCACCCCGGCGGCTCGCAGGTCGCCCAGCAGTGCGGCGACACCGTCGAACATGGTGTTCATCAGCCAGCCACGGCTGGTGTAGTCCGCGCGGTAGGCGGCGATCGCCGCGTCGGTCTGCTCGCCGAGGCCCATCGCGGCCAGCGTGTGGTGCATCGGCGGCCCGACGAGCCGCTGGGCGAGATCCCCGCCGGGAACCGGCGCGCCGATGTGGTCCAGCGCGTGGCGGAAGCTGGCCACGATCCCGGCTGCGGAGTCGGTCAAAGTGCCGTCCAGGTCGAAGATCACCAGTTCGGCGCCGACAGTGGTAGTGCGCGTCACGGCCCCATTGTCCCCGATGTGGGCGGCGGCCTCGCCGAGTGGCGCACTACTGTCTTGGAGTGTGACTGCGCGGCTGGCTGATGTCATCGACGTGCTCGACGCCGCCTACCCCCCGGAACTGGCCCAGTCGTGGGATTCCGTCGGGCTGGTCTGCGGTGACCCGGACGACGTGGTGGGCTCGGTGACGATCGCGGTCGACGCGACGGCCGCGGTGGTCGACGAGGTGCCCGACGGCGGCCTGCTGCTGGCCCATCACCCGCTGCTGCTGCGCGGGGTGGACACCGTGGCGGCGAGCACGCCCAAGGGCTCGCTGGTGCACCGGCTGATCCGTTCCGGTCGCGCGCTGTTCACCGCGCACACCAATGCCGACTCGGCCTCACCGGGGGTGTCGGATGCGCTGGCCGACGCACTGGGCCTGACCGTGGAGGGCGTGCTGGAACCGGCCACGCGGGCCCCCGACACCGACAAGTGGGTGATCTACACCCCGATCGAGCACGCCGAGGCGGTGCGGGCCGCGGTGTTCGCGGCCGGGGCCGGGCACATCGGCGGCTACACCCAGTGCAGTTGGGGGGTGACCGGTACCGGACAGTTCCTGCCCGGCGACGGCGCGGACCCGACGATCGGGCGGGTGGGCGCGGTGGAGCGCGTCGCCGAGGACCGCATCGAGGTGGTGGCTCCGGCCCGCGCCCGCGGCCGAGTCCTGCGTC
>NZ_QMEX01000038.1 GCF_003284925.1 Mycolicibacter senuensis | reverse complement strand
CGGCAGCGGCGACCGAAGCTATCAGTGCCCCCATCGGCCTGGCCGGCGGCACTAAATAGACGCACCTCGGTAAAGGGGCCTACGACCACCCGGTCGTAGGCCCTTTTCCGCGCAGAAAGGGTGCAAATACCGCCTGCAGAATATTTTGTCGAATTGTTATTCCGAAGCGACTCATCTGTTACAGAATTATGTTGGTCGGAACTGAATAGAGGGTGCCGTTCAAATGGCCATAACGCGTCGCGGGGTGCCCGCGCAGTAACCCGCGATATCGTCAACAATATCGCGGTAGAACAGGTCCATGCATTTCTCGGTGACATAACCCAGGTGCGGGGTGAGTACGGTGTTCTCCAGCGCCGTCAGGGGGTGTCCGGCCGGTAGCGGCTCCTGGGCGTAGACGTCGAGCCCCGCACCGCGAATCCGGTTCGCCCGTAGTGCCTCGATCAACGCCGCCTCATCGATGAGCCCGCCGCGTGAGGTGTTGACCAGGATCGCGCTGCGTTTCATCGCGGCGAGCTCGTCGCGGCCGATGACACCGCGGGTGGTCTCGGAGAGCACCAGGTGAATCGACACGACGTCCGCG
The DNA here is from genome assembly GCF_003284925.1 of Mycolicibacter senuensis. Taxonomy (GTDB): domain Bacteria; phylum Actinomycetota; class Actinomycetes; order Mycobacteriales; family Mycobacteriaceae; genus Mycobacterium; species Mycobacterium algericum_A. The sequence goes on along the minus strand of NZ_QMEX01000038.1, from coordinate 31,089 downwards.
ATCTCGAACAGGCTGCGCCGGTCGAGCAGTTCGGCCTGCCCTTCGGCGGCGCGCTCCGCGGTCAGGTTCGGACTCCAGGCCACCACCCGCATACCGAACGCGTGGCCCACCGCGGCGACCAGCCGGCCGATGCGGCCCAGCCCGACGAGTCCCAGCGTCGCCCCCGCGAGATCGGCGCCGACGGTCTGTTGCCAGTGGCCGGCACGCAGCGCCCGATCTTCGATGACCAGGTGGCGCTGCAGGGCGTGGATCAGCGCCCAGGTGAGTTCGACCGTCGGGGTGATGATGCCGCCGGTGCCGCACACGGTGATCCCCAGCCGGTGGGCGGCCGCAGTGTCGATGGCGGCGTTGAACGGCCCGGTGGTGACCAGCAGTCTCAGCGACGGCAGGCGGCCCAGCAGGTCGGCGCCGATGGCGGTGCGCTCGCGCATCGCCACCACCACCTCGCGGTCGGCCAGCCGCGCGACGAGTTCATCGCCGGGGGCGATGTGCTCGCGCAGTGCCAGCAGGTCGACGGGTCGCGGGATGGCCGACCAGTCCACGGTTTCGGCGATGCCCTGGTAGTCGTCGAGCACCGCGATTCGCAGCGGGGACGTGGTGGCGGCCATCAGAACGCGTCCGGGTCGCGCTGGACCGCTTCGGGAACCGGATGCTGATACAACCGAGAGGCGTTCTCCCAGGTCAACTTCCGGATCACGTCCGGGGCCAGATCGCCGATCTGCTCGTGGATGATCCGCTGGGTGTGCGGCCACGTCGAGTCGCAGTGCGGGTAGTCGGCTTCGAGCATGATGTGGTCGGTGCCGATGCGCTCATGCTGGCAGAACGACGACTGGTCTTCCACGGCACAGAACCAGAAGTTGCGCTGAAGCACTTCGGCGGGCGTCAGGGTCTCCCCGAGCGCCTTCCAGGTTCCGTACATCTCGTGATAGCTCAGCATGTGGTCGAGCCGGTCCAGCAGTCCGGCGACCCAGCCGATTCCGCCCTCGGACAGGCAGATCTTCAGCTCGGGGAACCGGCTGGGCAGCCCGGAGTAGAGCCAATCGACCGCGGCGGAGATGGCGTAGGCGAAGAACAGCACGCCGGCGACATCGGGGGGTGCGTCGTCGGTGGTGGACGGTGCCGATCCGGACGATCCGATGTGCAGGTTGACCACGGTGCCGGTCTCGGCGCACGCGGCGATCAGCGGATCCCAATGTCCGGAGTGGATGGTCGGCAACCCCAGCATGGCTGGGTTCTCGCTGAAAGTGACCGCGCGAAAGCCTCTTTCGGCGTTCTCGTAGATCATGGCCGCCCCGAGGTCCGGATCCAGCAGCCAGGGCAACTGGCAGCCGATGATGCGGTCGGGGTAGGAGCCGGCCCACACCTCGTGATGCCAGTCGTTCCATGCCCGTACCGAGGCCAGCGCCAGCTCACCGTCGTCGGTGGTCAGTTGTAGCCGCTGGCCGGCGAAACCGGGCAAAAACGACGGGAAGTTCAGTGAGGCATACACGCCGTTGAGGTCCATGTCCTTGACGCGTTCGTGGATGTCCCACGCGCCGCGGCGCATCTCGTCGAACCGGGCGGGCTCGAAACCGTACTCCGACACCGGCCGGCCGACGACGGCGTTGAATCCCACGTTCGGTAGTGACTGGCCGTCGTAGATCCAGGTCTGGCCGCCGTTCTCGGTCTCGACCACCTTGGGCGCCCGGTCGGCCAGTTTGCGCGGGACGCGGCCTTCGAAGGTGTCCGGCGGCTCGACGATGTGATCGTCGACCGAGATCACCGTGTAACGCCGTTGTGCGCGTGGCGGTTCCGGCAGGAAGGTCACGGTGCGCTCGGCGCCGGCTTTGGCGGTGGTGAAGTTCGGGTCGGAGCTCAGTTCATCGATCGATTTCACCGACGGCCCTCTCGATTCCTTGTCAGTCCTGCACGGGTCAGTCCAGCACCTGGCGGTCGGCCTTGATGGTCATGCGCGCCGCTCCGGCCCAGTACACATCGGCGGCGCGTTCGATCAGCGATGCCTGCATCCCGGCCATGTCCGAACGCCTCATCGGCGACGGCGTTCGGCCGGTCAGCATGACGTGGTAGGCCAGCTTGCACACCCGTTCGATGGTCGCTGACCGATAGACCGCCTCGGCCAGGGTGCGTCCGGTGGCGACCACCCCGTGCGAGGCCAGGATCGCTAGATTCGCGCCGCCGATGCGCTCGACCAGCTCTGCCGCCCGGGCGGCGGAGTCGATTTCGCCGTCGTAGCTGTCGACCAAGCACAGGTCGTCGAGGAACAGCGAACCGGTCTGGTGGATGAGTTCGGGCGCTGTCTGCAGCGATGCCAGCAGGCTGACGTAGTAGGGGTGGTTGTGGATCACCACGCGGGCGTCGGGACGGGCCCGGTGCAGTTCGGTGTGGATATGGATGGCCGGGGTGACATCCCAGCGGCCCGCGACGACACGGGCGTGCTCGTCCACCGTGCAGATGTCGGACGCGGTCAGTTCGGCCCACCACAGGCCCCACGGGTTGACCAGCATCTCGGTCTGGTCGTAGGGCTGCCAGGTGATGTGGCCGGCCATGTTCTCGGCGAAGCCGATGTCGGCGAGATGCCGAAACGCCACGGCCAGCGCCTGGGCATCGGTCAGCTCGACGCCGATCGGCGGGACCACCGAGGGCGACCAGATCGCAGCGCCGCCGGGCCGGTTCTGCACGTCGACAGACTCCATCATGAACAAATCATATGGAAATGAGGACCGGGGTCAATGCGGCCGGCGGGCGTCAGGCGCCGTCGTCGCGAAACGGGGGCAGCCCGCGCGGACGGATCATGGCGGGATCGACCACACCCGACCGGCCCGGGTAGTGCTGCACATGCATCAGGTGCGCCGCGGCCAGGTCGCGGGCCCGCTGGGCATCGCCGACGTCGATCGCGTCGATCACCTGCCGATGGTCCTCCAGGACCGCGCGCCGTTCGGGCACCGGCACCGTCGAGTGGTCGGTGACCTGGCTCGACCAGCTTTGCTCGTGGGCCGACCACAGGGTTTCGAGTGCACCCGCCATCACGAGCATGGTGGCGTTGCCGCAGTGCCTGACGAGCGCCTCGTGGTAGCGGCGACTGGCCGAGGTCGCCTGCGCCAAGTCGTCGACCGCGGCCACCGATTCCTCGTGTAACCGTCGCAGAATGGGCACGACCGTACTCTTGCGGTCCGGCCGCCCCGCGCACAGTGCCGCACAGGCCGGTTCGACCTGTAGCAGTGCGGTCGCGACGTCGGCGAGGCTGACCTGCCGCGAGCCCAGGACCAGGCCCATGGTGTAGGCGACGTTTGCTGGTGTGGGGCGATGGATGACCGCGCCACCGCGTTTGCCGCGGCGCACGGTGAGCAGTCCCTCGGCTTCCAGGATGCGCATGGCCTCACGCAGCGACGGCTTGCTGATGGCGAATTCGATCAGGAGTTCGTCCTCTTTGGGAAGCACGCTGTCATCGGGGAGCTCCCCGGCGAGAATGCGTCGGCGGAGCTCGTCGGCGACCTGTTCGGCGAGCCGGCGAAAGCGGACGGTGGGTGCTGCCACGGATCGAGTGTGCCAGACCGACCCGCATTCACCCGGTTCGGCGAATCATTGAATTCCAAATGATTTGTGGCATACGATCCCCCTGCGAGAAGGGGACCACGGGCGTGCAGCACTGGACTGTCGGCGACGTTGACATCCATGCGGTCCTGCAGGCGATCATCCCGATCCCGGCATCGCGACTGTTCGCAGCGCCACCCGAACGCTTCGCGGATGACTCGCTGACGGACTATTGCGACGCCTCGGGCAACATCTTGATGGCGATCCAGTCCTTCCTGATCGAGTCCGGACCGGCCCGCGTTCTCGTCGACACCTGCTTCGGTGAAGGCTTCCTGCGGTCCCGGCAGATACCGGATCGCTTTGCCGAGTCCTTGGCCACCACCGGCTTTCGCCCCGACGACATCACCGCGGTGATATGCACCCACCTGCACCGCGACCACGCCGGGGGCAACACGGTGCAGCGGGCGGGGCAGTGGGTTCCCGCTTTCGCAGGCGCCGACTACCTGGTGACCGCGGCCGAGCACGACCACTGGTGTCAGCTCACCGGGGAGGACCGGGTGGCGCCGGAATGCGTTGCGCCGCTGCGACAATACGGCAGACTGCGGCTGGTCGAGCCGGATCACCGAGTGACCGGCGACATCCGGCTGGTGCCGACCGCCGGACACACTCCGGGGCACGTGTCGGTGCGCATCGACTCCGCCGGCGCCGTCGCCTACATCAGCGGCGACGTGGTACATCACCCGGCGCAGATCGGCGAACCCGGGATCTGCGCGCTGCCCGACGCCGACCCGTCCGCGGCTCGCGCCAGCCGGCTCGAACTGCTGCGCCGTGTCGCCGACGAGCGGGCGCTGCTGCTCGGATCACATTTCGCCGCCCCGTCCGGCGGCTACGTCGACAGTGCCGATGACCGAATGGCGTGGCAACCGCTGGTAGAGCGAGAGGGAGCACGATGACCGAGACACCGCAGCTGCTGCCGGAGGGGTTCGACTTCACCGACCCCGCGCTCATCGGGGAGCGGATCCCGCACGAGGAGTTCGCGCTGCTGCGCAAAACCGAGCCGATCTGGTGGAACGCCCAGCCATTCGGCGTCTCCGGCTACCCCGACGAGGGCTACTGGGTGGTGACCAAGCACGCCGATGTACGGGCCGTGTCGCTGCAGGATGACGTGTTCTCCTCGCACGAGAACACCTCGCTGATCCGGACGAACACCACCGGCAACCAAGACCTCCACGATGCCAGCCGCGACAACATCATGCTGTTCCTCGATGGGCCCAAGCACGCCAAGCTGCGCCGGATCGTCTCACGCGGATTCACTCCCCGTGTCGTTGCCGGCATGCGGGACTCGCTCGACCGCCAGGCCCGCGAGATCGTCGCGGCCGCCGCCGAGCACCACAGCGGCGACTTCGTCACCGAGGTCGCCTCCCGGCTGCCGCTGGCGACGATCTGTGAGCTGATCGGTGTGCCGGCGGCTGAACGCCAGCAGGTCTTCGACTGGAGCAATCGACTGGTGGGCGGCGGCAACGGTGACCCGCAGGCCGCCGCCGACGGGATGCAGGCCTCCGCTGAGTTGTTGGGCTACGCCTACCAGATGGCCGAAGACCGCAAGGCCCACCCGCGCGACGACATCGCGACGGCCCTGGTCACCGCGACGATCGACGGAGAAGCGCTGACGGCGCTGGAGTTCGGCTACTACGTGATGATGCTGATGGTCGCCGGCAACGAGACCACCCGCAACGCCACCTCGCAGGGGATGCTGGCCTTCTTCGACCACCCCGACCAATGGCGGTTGTTCGTGTCAGAGCGCCCGGCGACCATGGTCGACGAGGTGGTCCGGTGGGCCACGCCGGTGATCTCCTTCCAGCGCACGGCGTTGCGCGACGTCGAACTCGGTGGGGTGCACATCACCAAGGGGCAGCGAGTCGGGATGTTCTACGGCTCGGCCAACTACGACGAAGAGGTGTTCGACGACCCGTTCACCTTCGACATCCGGCGAAGCCCCAACCCGCATCTGGGTTTCGGGGCTCCCGGCGCGCACTACTGCATCGGGGCGAATCTCGCCCGCATGCAGATCAACCTGATCTTCGGGGCGCTGGCAGACATCATGCCCGACATTCGCCGGCTGGACCGCGCCTCGCGATCCGTGCTGCCGTGGATCAACGGGATCGACGCGATGCCGGTGGAATTCGGTGGCGCTGCCATGCCTACCGGGTCGCCGTGACGTGCGGCGTCACTCCTTGATGATCACCGGGTCGCCGATATTGACCCGGTCGAAATACCATTCGGCGTCCGTCGGACTCAGACCGACACAGCCGTGGCTGACGTTCTCCAGGCCCAGGGAGTGAAGCGCCCACGGCGCCGAGTGGACGTAGAGGCCCCGCCGGCTGATACGCACGGCCTGTTCGACGTCGAAGCGGTAACCTTCGGGGTCGTCGACCGGGATCCCAACGCTGCTGGAGTCCATCAGGACCTTCTTTTCCTTGGCCAGAACGGTGTAATGGCCTGTCGGCGTGGGGAATGCGGACTTGCCCATGGTGGCGGGCATCACCCCGTCTTCGCCCCAGTGCGGGCGATGGTGCGGTGCGGGCAGCGGGTCGGCCTCCTCGTCGTCGACGCTCACGGTGAAGGTGTGCGCCGATACGCTGGCGACCCCGACCACCTTCGCTCCGGTGCTGAAGTCGGCGGAGAGCTTGCCCACCGACAGTGCCACGGTGCTGTGCGACGGCCAGTAACGGTCGGGGACCCAGTGGACTTCGGTGTCGTCGATCCACTCATAGGTACCGGTCATGGGCGGGTCCGTCCGCACCGGGATGGTGCGTTCGGCGGCCCGGTGGTCGCCCACCGGCGCGGCGAATCTCACCACCACGGGATGCGCCACGCCGACGACGGCACCCGGCGCCGGCTGGATCGACGCGATGCCCGAGGGTTGGCTGGCGGCAGCCGCACTCGGCGGCATCACCACCGTTGTCAGAGCCACTCCCAGCACCACGACTGCACTGCGTACCGATGTCCACATCTCCGGCGTACCTTCCCGACCAAACCTACCGGTGTTTACGAGGTTGATCGTAGGTAGACCGGGCCCCCGATCCCCGTCGCACATGCGCACGAACGGGTCAAGGCTTCATCAAGTTTTGGCCACGGCCGGGGGCGGGCGCGCGAGCCTAGGCGGCGAAACCGGGCAGCAGTTCCAGCGCGAGCGCCCGAACCGGTACGTGCGCGTCCAACTGGGCCAGGATGCCGGCCGTCGTGCCGATGACCCGCCCCAGCATCGCCAGGTTGGGTGGCAGGTCCAGTTGGCGGGCGGTCTTGATCTGGTGAATCGACTGGTCCAGTTGCGCGGAGACCAGCGTCTGCAACCAGTCGCGGCTGAAGTGGAAGACCTCGGGCGCCATCGGCTCGACGTAGCGGCGCAGCATGTCGTGGATGTCCTCGATCGAGATCTGTTCGCCGGCCTGGATGAAGCCGGCCTTCTCCAACGTGGGCAGCAGCAGGTCGTAGTTGGCCTGGCTGGCGAACCGCAGCGCCATGCCCAGCTCCACCGGGAGGCCGTCGGGCAGCGGCGCCACCGCACCGAAGTCGATGACGCCCATCCGACCGTCGGCCAGCAGCATGAAATTGCCGGGGTGTGCGTCACCGTGCAGCATGCCGACCCGGGCCGGCGCGTCGCCGATCAACTCGACCAGCCGGGTGCCCAGCAGGTCGCGCTGCGCGGCGGTGCCGCCGGCGATGATCTGCGACATCGCGATGCCGTCGAGCCACTCCTGGATCACCACCTTGGGAGCGCTGGCCACCACGTGCGGGACCGCGAAATGCGGGTGGCCGGTGTAGGCCCGGGCGAACGCGCGCTGGTTGTCGGCCTCGCGCCGGTAGTCCAGTTCCATGTCGGCGCGCTCGATGAGCTCGTCGACGATGCCCTGCACATCGGCCCCGGGCGCCAGCGGCTTGAGCACCCCGGCCAGCCGCCGCAGCGTCTTCAGGTCGGCGCGCAGCGCCTCATCGGCGCCGGGATACTGGATCTTGACGGCCACCGGGCGGCCGTCGGCCCACACCGCCTGGTGCACCTGGCCGATGCTGGCCGCCGCGACCGGATCGTCGTCAAAGGAGCTGAACCGCTCCCGCCACCGCGTGCCCAGTTGGGCGTCGAGCACCCGGTGCACCTTGGCCGCAGGCAGCGCCGGGGCGTCCTTCTGCAACTTGGTCAGTGCCTCGCGGTAGGGCTCGCCGAACTCGTCGGGCACCGCCGCCTCCAGGACCGAGAGCACCTGGCCGACCTTCATGGCGCCACCCTTGAGCTCGCCGAGGACGGTGAACATCTGCTCGGCCGCCTGCTCCATGAGCTCGGCGGTCACCTCGTCCCGGGACCTGCCGGCCAGCCGTTTGCCCAACCCGAGCGCGGCCCGGCCGGCGAAGCTCAGCGGCAGACCCACCAGCTTGGCATTGCGGGCCGCCCCCCTGCGGGTGATGTCAGCCACCTGTCGATCATGCCCGATGAACCGCCTCAGCAGCACCGTCCGCCGGGATCGGCGTCGTAACGCCGCCGCCAGTAGTCCCGCTCGGAGAGCACCGGTTCGCCCGGATGTGCCCGGCGGCGGTATTCCAGATAACGGCGGTAGTGGTTGTCGCCGAGCAGGGTCGCCCAGTACCAGCCGAACCGGCGAGCCGCCCGCGCTAGCCGGCTTGCCGAGCGTCCCACTGCGCCTGTACCTTTCGCTCGACCGCCGACGGGACCAGTCCGGCCGGTGCGAACCGGCGCGACGGCACCGGCGGCGGCTCGGTGGTCGACACGGCACCGCGAATCGCCGGGAACGAGACCAGCACCCCGGTCACGAACACCACCGCGACCAGGGCGGCGAACACGATCGACAGGCTGCCCTGGATGAAGGTGTTGCGAACGACATCGTGCAACTGCGCCGCGTCGACCGCCGATCCGAACGAGGTCGCACCGGCCCGCTCGGCGGCCCGGTAGGCGAAATGCTGCGTCCAGTAACCCACTCGCGGATCGGATGAGAAGATCTTCTGCCACGATGCCGTCATGGTGACCGTCAGATCCCACAGCAGCGGAATGCCCGGTACCAGTGCCCATTTCAAGTCGGATCGGCGCCGGCTGCGCTTGATCACGATCACGGTCACCACGGTCAACGCGATCGCGGCCAGCAACTGGTTGGCGATGCCGAACAGCGGGTAGAGGGTGTTGATCCCGCCGAGCGGATCGGTCACCCCCATCAACAGAATCGAACCCCATCCGGCGACCACCGCCACGCTGCACGCCCACGCTCCGATTCGCCATCCCGGGTTGGCCAGCCGGCGCAACGGCCCGCCCAGGTTGCTCAACGCGTCGGAGAGCATGAAACGGGCCACCCGGGTGCCGGCGTCGACGGTGGTCAAGATGAACAGCGCCTCGAACATGATCGCGAAGTGATACCAGAACGCTTTCATGCCCGGGCCGCCGAACACCTGTCCCAGCACCTCGGCCATGCCGAATGCCAGCGTGGGCGCCCCACCGGTGCGCGACACGATCGACTGTTCGCCGACGGCGGCGGCGGCCTCGGTGATCTGCTCACCGGTTACCGGTGACCCGCCCAGCCCGAGCCCGTTGACGTAGGCGGCAGCGGTTTCGGCGGTACCGCCGGTCGCGGCGACCGGCGCGTTGAGGGCAAAGAACAGGTGCTGGTCCAGAATCGATGCGGTGATCAGCGCCATCACCGCCACGAACGACTCGGTGAGCATGCCGCCGTAGCCGATCAGCCGCATCTGGCTCTCTTTTTCCAGCAGCTTCGGGGTGGTGCCCGAGGCGATCAGCGAATGGAATCCCGACAGCGCCCCGCAGGCGATCGTGATGAACAGGAACGGGAACAGCGACCCGGCGAACACCGGCCCGTCGCCGGTGTGGGCGAAGGTCGAGACGGCGGGAGCCGCCATCAGCGGCTGGGCGATCACGATGCCGACGGCCAGCACGGCGATGGTGCCGACCTTCATGAACGTCGACAGATAGTCGCGCGGCGCCAGCAGCAGCCACACCGGCAGCACCGAGGCGGCGAAGCCGTAGCCGATGACACACCACGACAGCGCCACCGGCGAGAGCGTGAACCAGGACGCTCCCCAGGATGTCTCCGCGACCCACCGGCCCGAGGCGACGGCGCCCAGCAGCGCGACCACGCCGATCAGGGAGACCTCCGAAACCCGGCCCGGACGCAGGTAACGCAGATAGATCCCCATGAACAGCGCGATCGGGATCGTCATCGCGATGGAGAACACCCCCCACGGGCTGACCGCCAGCGCCCGCACCACGATCAGCGCCAGCACCGCGATCAGGATGACCATGATCACCAACACCCCGATGATCGCGGCGGCGCCGCCGACCGGGCCGAGTTCCTCGCGGGCCATCTGCCCCAGCGAACGGCCCCGTCGCCGCACCGAGCACCACAGCACCAAGTAGTCCTGCACGCAGCCGGCGAACACCGCGCCGATCACGATCCAGATGGTGCCCGGCAGATAACCCATCTGGGTGGCCAGCACCGGTCCGACCAGCGGACCCGCGCCGGCGATCGCGGCGAAGTGGTGACCGAACAACACCCGGCGGTCGGTCGGCAGGTAGTCGGTGCCGTCTTCGAAGATCTCCGCGGGAGTGGCGTGCTCATCGCGGGGCTTGACGATCTTGAGCTCGATAAGCCTTGCATAGCAACGGAACCCGACGATATAAGTGCAAAGCGCGGCGACCACGAACCACACCGCGTTCACCGACTCGCCGCGGACGAAGGCGATCAGCGCCCACGCCACCGCGCCCGCGACGGCGAGCGCACCGAGCGCCAGTTTCTGGCGCACCGAGATCGGTGAGCGGTCCACGACGGCGACCGGGGGCAGTGCGGCGTCGGTGTGCAGGTAGGTCACCGGACCGTCGCGTCGCTCGATCAGCTGCGGCGCGGTCGGTGCGCCCACGGGTACCTCCTTGGGGCCGGCCGGATGCCCGAGTGGCAGCGGTTTCCGAGCGGAACGATAACTTGTTCCTGATACTCAAGTACTTGCTTAAGGGAGTTCGCATGGAGATCAGTGGGAAGAAGGTCGTCGTCGTCGGGGGCGCCTCGGGGATGGGACGGGCAACCGCGGAGCTGCTTGCCGCCGGTGGCGCAGCAGTGGCGGTGCTCGACCGAGAGGGATCGGAGGGCAAGGAGGTGGCGGCCGGCCTCAAGGGTGGGCGCGGCGCCTTCCACCCGGTGGACATCACCGACTTCGACGCCGCCGAGAAGACCCTGGCCGCCGCGGTCGAGGGCCTCGGCGGTCTGCACGTCATCGTCACCACCGCGGGCGGCGGCATCGCCAAGCGGACTTTGAGCAAGTCCGGCCCGCACGACCTGGAGTCGTTCCGCTCGGTGATCGACCTGAACCTGATCGCCACCTTCAACCTCAACCGGCTGGCCGCGGCGCAGATGAGCACCAACGAGCCCGAGGACGAGGAGCGCGGGGTCATCATCAACACCGCCTCGATCGCGGCGTTCGAGGGCCAGATCGGCCAGGTGGCCTACACCGCCGCCAAGGCCGGTGTCGCCGGTATGTGCCTGACCATGGCCCGTGACCTCGGCTCGGTGGGCATCCGGGTGCTGGCGATCGCGCCGAGCCTGTTCGCCACCGGCCTGACCAAGGGCATCCCGGAGGAGTTCGCCAGTGCCCTGACCAAGGATGCGGCGTTCCCCAAGCGCCTCGGCCGGCCCGAGGAGTTCGCCAAGCTGGTCGCCGCCGTCGTCGACAACCCCATGCTCAACGGGCAGTGCCTGCGGTTGGACGCCGGGCAGCGGTTCGCCCCCAAGTAGTTACCGAACAGGAGATCTGCCATGGGCATCGCAGTAACCGACGACCACCGCGAACTGGCCGAGGTGGCCCGCGGATTCTTGACCGCGCAGCAAGCCCGCGCGGCATCCCGTGCGCTGCTGGACGCCACCGAGGAGGGCCGGCCGCCGTTCTGGGGTGAGCTGGCCGCCCTGGGCTGGCTGGGGCTGCATATCGCCGAGGAGCACGGCGGCTCGGGCTTCGGGCTGCCCGAGTTGGTGGTGGTGGTCGAGGAACTGGGCCGGGCGGTGGCGCCCGGACCGTTCCTGCCGACGGTCATCGCCTCGGCGGTGATCGCCGCCGCCGGGACGCCCGAACAGCAGGCCCGGCTACTGCCCGGCCTGATCGACGGCTCGGTGACGGCCGGGGTGGGCCTGGCCGGTGGGCTGGCCCTCGACGGCGGCGTGGCCTCCGGGGACGCCGGGATCGTGCTGGGCGCCGGGCTGGCCGATGTGTTGCTGCTGGCCGCCGGCGAAGACGTGCTGGTGCTCGAGCGAGACCGCGCCGGGGTCAGCGTCGACGTACCCGGCAACCTGGACCCGACCCGGCGCTCCGGGCGGGTCACGCTGACCGGCGTCGGGATCAGCGCCGACGACACGCTGGCCGGTGGGCGTGAGTCGGCGCTGGCGCGGGCTCGGGTGCTGCTGGCCGCCGAAGCCGTCGGTGGGGCCGCCGACTGCACCGACTCGGCTGTCGAGTACGCCAAGGTGCGGGAACAGTTCGGCCGCACCATCGCGACCTTCCAGGCCATCAAGCACCACTGCGCCAACATGCTCGTCGCGGCCGAGTCGGCCACCGCGGCGGTGTGGGACGCCGCGCGCGCCGACGGTGGGGACGAGTACGCCTTCCGGTTGGCCGCCGCGGTCGCCGCCACCCTGGCGTTCCCCGCCTACGTGCGTAATGCCGAGCTGAACATCCAGGTGCACGGCGGCATCGGCTACACCTGGGAACACGACGCCCACCTGCAGTTGCGCCGGGCCCTGACGGTGCAGGCGCTGTTCGGCGGCGATGCACCGGCCCTGGCGGTGTTCGACAGTGCCGCGGCCGGCATCACCCGGGCCAACGACCTGGATCTGCCGCCCGAGGCCGAGGAGTTGCGCACCCGGATCCACGCCGACGCGGTCGAGATCGCCGCGTTGAGCGGCGAGGAGCAGCTGGACCGGCTGATCGCGACCGGCTATGTGATGCCGCACTGGCCCAAGCCGTGGGGCCGGGCCGCCGACGCGGTCGAGCAGCTGGTGATCGAGCAGGAGTTCAGCGCCGCCGGGGTGCAGCGGCCGGACTACTCGATCACCGGCTGGGTGATCCTGACGCTGATCCAGCAGGGCACCGACTGGCAGATCGAGCGCTTCGTGGAGAAGGCGCTGCGCCAGGAGGAGATCTGGTGCCAGCTGTTCTCCGAGCCGGCTGCCGGCTCGGATGCCGCTGCGGTCAAGACCAGGGCCACCCGGGTCGACGGCGGCTGGAAGATCAACGGCCAGAAGGTGTGGACGTCCGGGGCGCACCTGTGCCGGCGTGGGCTGGCCACCGTGCGCACCGACTTCGACGTTCCCAAGCACGCCGGCATCACCATGGTGATCATCGACATGGAGGCGCCCGGGGTCGAGGTCCGGCCGCTGCGTCAGATCACCGGCGGCTCGGAGTTCAACGAGGTGTTCTTCAACGACGTCTTCGTTCCCGACGAGGACGTCGTCGGCGAGGTCAATGAGGGCTGGAAGGTCGCCCGCGCCACCCTGGGCAACGAGCGGGTCAGCATCGGCGGTGGTGGATCCTTCACCGCCGGGGTGGACCAGCACCTGATCGCACTGGCCCAGCAGGGCCGGCAGCCGGTGGCCGACGCCGCGGTGCGGATCGGCCGGTTCGTCGCCGACGAGCACGCGTTGCGGCTGCTGAACCTGCGCCGGGTGGCGCGCAGCATCGCCGGCGCCGGGCCCGGACCGGAGGGCAACGTCACCAAGCTCAAGCTCGCCGAGCACATGGGCGACGGCGCGGCCATCGGGGCGGCGCTGCTGGGCCCGGACGTCGCACTCGACGACGGGCCGGGTGCGATGGCCGGCCGGATGGTGATGGGTGCGCGCGGCATCGCGATCGCCGGTGGCACCTCGGAGGTGACCCGTAACCAGATCGCCGAGCGCATTCTGGGGATGCCCCGCGACCCGCTGATCAAGTAGCGTCTCCTTCACCGCACTTTTTGCGCGAGCGTGCGCGTCCCCGGTCGACACGCCGAGGCCGAAACCGTTTTTGCGCACGCTCGCGCCAGGAAGGGGAGCGTGAATGGCCACCGTCGCCGACCATGTCATCGCCGCCCTGAAACGCAGTGGCGTGCAACGGGTCTACGGGATCCCGGGGGACAGCCTCAACGGGTTCACCGACGCGATCCGTCGGGCCGGCGACTTCGGATGGGAACAGGTGCGTCACGAGGAGACCGCGGCCTTCGCCGCCGCCGCCGAGGCCGCCATGACCGGTCGCCTGGCGGTGTGCGCCGGTAGTTGCGGGCCGGGAAACCTCCACCTGATCAACGGTCTGTTCGACGCGCACCGCAGCCGGGTGCCGGTGTTGGCGATCGCCGCCCACATCCCGCTGGCCGAGATCGGCTCCGACTACTTCCAGGAAACCCACCCGCAGAACCTGTTTGGCGAGTGCAGTGTCTACTGCGAACTGGTCAGCACCCCCGGACAGGCGCCCCGCATCCTGGAGATGGCGATGCGCACCGCGGTCGAGGAGAACGGTGTCGCCGTTGTCGTCGTGCCGGGCGAGATCTTGTCCGACCGCGTCGACGCCACCGACTGGGGATCGCGACCGGTGACAGCCGCCGGGGTGGTGTGCCGCCCCGACGAACACGGTCTGGCCGCGGCGGCCGGCATGCTCAACGACGCCTCCCGGGTCACCATCCTGGCCGGGGCGGGTGTGGCCGGTGCCCGCGGCCAGGTCATCGAACTCGCGGGCACGCTGGCGGCCCCGATCGTGCATGCGTTGCGCGGCAAGGAGTACATCGAGTATGACAACCCCTACGACGTCGGTATGACGGGACTGCTCGGCTTCGCCTCCGGTTACAAGGCGATCGCCGAGGCCGACGTGCTGCTGATGCTCGGCACCGATTTCCCCTACCAGCAGTTCTATCCCGAGCACGCGCAGATCATCCAGGTCGACATCCGGGGCCGAAACCTGGGCCGGCGTACTCCGATCGATCTCGGACTCGTGGGCACGGTGGCCGACACCCTCGCCGCGTTGCGCCCGATGTTGACCGCCAAGGACGACCGCACTCATCTGGAGCGATCGCGCAAGCACTATCGCAAGACCCGCAAGCGGCTGGACTCGCTGGCCTCCAATGATCGCGACCGGACTCCGATTCGCCCCGAATACGTTGCCGCGGTGGCGAATCGACTAGCAGCCGATGATGCTGTGTTCACCGTCGACGTCGGATCCCCGGTGGTGTGGGCGGCGCGCTACCTGACGATGAACGGGCGGCGACGGCTGATCGGGTCGTTCAACCACGGCACCATGGCGTGTGCGCTGCCGCACGCGATCGGCGCCCAGACCGTCGACCGGAAGCGTCAAGTCGTCGCCTTCGCCGGCGACGGCGGGCTGGCAATGCTATTCGGCGAGTTGTTGACGCTGACGCAGAATCGGTTGCCGGTCAAGGTGATCGTGTTCAACAATTCGTCGCTGAACTTCGTCGAACTGGAGATGAAGGCCGCCGGCATCGTCAATTTCGGCACCGAGTTGCAGAACCCGGACTTCGGCGCCGTCGCGGCTGCGCTGG
The DNA here is from genome assembly GCF_003284925.1 of Mycolicibacter senuensis. Classification (GTDB taxonomy): domain Bacteria; phylum Actinomycetota; class Actinomycetes; order Mycobacteriales; family Mycobacteriaceae; genus Mycobacterium; species Mycobacterium algericum_A. The sequence continues at coordinate 15,977 of NZ_QMEX01000038.1, read as the reverse complement.
GCATGTTCGGACGACGGGTGGAGCGGCCCGGCGACCTGGAACCGGCCCTGACCGCGGCGTTCGACCATGACGGGCCGGCCGTGATCGATGTCGTCACCGCCCGCCAGGTGCTGTCGATCCCGCCGGCGATCACCGCCGAACAGGCCAAGGGGTTCTCGCTCTACGCGATCAGGACCATCCTCGCCGGTCGCGCCGACGAACTGCTCGACCTGGTGACCACCAACGTGGCCCGGCGCATCCTGGATTGACACAAATAATCGGTTGCACACCGACCGGAGCGGGATTAGCCTGGCTGGATCATGCGTCATCTGCCTGTAGTAGCGGTCACCCGCAGCGGGGTCTGATCCAGACCGACCCCCCGCTGTGGGTCGGAAGCTACTACCCGTCGGTCGCTCCCCTCGAGCAGAAGAGACCGAGACATGACCAACACCTCGTTTCAAGACCGATTCGACACCCGGTTACCGCGTGAGCTGCGTGACGTGGCCGCACAGTTGACCTGGGACCGCTTCGTGGCCACCTACGGGCGAGCCGCCGGACCGCTGCGGGTCGGTCGGTGGCGTTGTCTGGACCCCGACCGGCCCGCGGCACGGCTTGGGTCGCAGGGCCGGAGATATCAGGCGACGATCGCCGTCGGCGAGCGCACGGGCACCTGCACGGCGGCGGCGCACGGGCCGCTGGCCGCGCTCACCACCATGCTTCACGACTGCGGAATCACCCTGGAAATTCTGGCTTTCCATCAGCTTCGGTGCGGCGACGAGACCGCCACGTTCATCCACGGCTCCAACGGCCGCACCACGGCGTGGGCGGTCGGCTTTTCCGTCGACGCCGGACGGTCCGCGGTGCAGGCGGTCACCACCTGCGCCAACCGGCTGCTCACGGCAGAGTGACCTGCGGGCGCGCGTGTGCGCAAAAACGGTGCGCGCCGCGGCGTGTCGGCCGGGGACGCGCACGCTCGCGGGAAGGGCTCGCGGGCTAGAGCGGACGCAGTACGATCGGCATCCCGTCCATTGGAATCGGCATGCCGCCGTAGTCCCAGCGCGTCTGGTAGCCCGGGTGCGGCAACTCCAACCGATACCGTCGTAGCAGCCGGTGCAGGATCGCCTTGACTTCCAGGCGGCCGAACGTCATCCCGATGCACCTGTGCGCCCCGCCGCCGAACGGGTTGAACGCATACCGGTGCTGCTTGTGCTCATTACGCGGTTCGGTGAACCGCTCCGGGTCGAATTTCATTGGGTCCGTCCACAATTTGGGAAGACGGTGATTCACCCCGGGGTAGGCGATGACATTGGTGCCCTTGGGGATGTAGTAGCCCAGCAGGTCGGTGTCGCGGACCGTCTGGCGCATCGCCCACTGTACCGGCGTCACCAAGCGGATCGATTCGTCCATGACCAGATCGAGCGATTCCAGCTTCTCCAGCGATTCGATGTCGAGCGGTCCGTCGCCCAAGCGATCCGATTCGTCGCGGCAGCGCTGCTGCCATTCCGGATTGCCCGCGAGGTTATAGGCCATCGATGTGGCCGTCGACGTCGACGTGTCGTGGGCGGCCATCATCAAAAAGATCATGTGGTTGACGATGTCAGCGTCGGTGAACCGGTTGCCGTCCTCGTCCTCGGCGTAGCACAGCGCTGTGAGCAGGTCGTTGCCCTCCTTGCCGCGGTGCTCCCGGACCCGGGCGGTGAAGTAGCTCTCCAGCAGCTCACGCGCCTTGAGGCCACGCCACCAGGTGAAGGGCGGCACGCTGGTGCGGATCACTGCGTTGCCGGCGCGGGTCGTCGTGGTGAACGCCTTATTGACCTTTGTGACCAGTTCGCGATCGGTGCCGGGTTCGTGCCCCATGAACACCAGCGCGGCGATGTCGAGGGTGAGTTCCTTCATCGCGGGGTAGAGCAAAAAGCGCGGGTCGTTGCTGACCCAGTCGTTGGCGATCACCTGGGACGCGACCAAGTCGATCTGTTCGACGTAGCCGACGAGCCGGGGCCGAACGAACGCCTGCTGCATGATCCGCCGGTGGAACATGTGTTCCTCGAAATCCAGCAGCATCAAGCCGCGTTTGAAGAACGGCCCGATCACCGGAACCCAGCCCTGCTGCGAGTAGTCCTTGTCGCGGTTGGCGTAGATGACCTGCGTCGCATCGGGGCCCAGCGCCGCGACGGCGGGCAGCACGGGCGAATCCCCGAATAGCACCGGGCCGTGGGTGTGGTACATGCGCATCAGATAGTCCGGTCCGCCGCGCAGCATCTCGATCATGTGCCCGAGGATCGGTAGCCCGGCGTCGCCGAGGACCGGCTTGAGTCCACTGCCCGGGGGTGGCTCGGCGAGTTGCTTCTCGGGGAACTCCATGGCCAGCAGGCGCTTCTCCAGGGCCGCCATGCCCGGAAAGTTGTTGAACGACGGGGTGAACCGACGTTTGGCCTGGTCGATCAGGTAGCGCGGGGTGCTGATCGTGGTCACGGACACTCCTTTGGCAGGCCGCGGCAAGCAGTGACGGACGTCACTTGATCCCTAATACTTGGGTCAAGTTTGACGCCTGTCAACCGGGCGTGGTGCAGGGTCCGCGGTGCGCGCCGAGGTCGGTGAGTGAATCAGATCGGGCGCAACACGATCGGCATGCCGTCCATCGGCAGCGGCATGCCCGCGTAGTCCCACTTCGGTCGGTAGCCGGGCCGCGACAGCTCCAGCCGGTTGCGGCGCAGCAGCCGGTGCATGACGGTCTTGACTTCCAGCCGCCCGTAGACCATCCCGATGCACTTGTGCGCCCCGCCGCCGAACGGTGCGAACGCATAGCGGTGCTTCTTGTGCTCGGAGCGCGGCTCCAGGAACCGTTCGGGGTCGAACTGGCGTGGGTTGGTGTACAACTCGGGAAGCCAGTGGTTCATCCCCGGCCACAGCGTGATGTTGGTCCCGGCCGGAACGTAGTGCCCGAGCAACTCGGTGTCGCGCACGGCTTGGCGCATGTTGAACGGCAGCGGGGTGACCAGCCGCAGCGACTCGTCCATCACCAGGTCGAGGGTCTCCAGCTTCTCCAGCGCCTCGATGTCCAGCGGGCTGTCGCCGAGCCGCGCCGACTCTTCGCGCGCCCGTTCCTGCCATTCCGGGTTGGCCGCCAGGTGGTAGGCCATGGTGGTCAGCGTCGAGGTCGTGGTGTCGTGGGCGGCCATCATCAAGAAGATCATGTGGTTGACGATGTCGGCGTCGCTGAAGGTGTTGCCATCCTCGTCGGCGGTGTGGCACAACACCGTCAGCATGTCGGTGCCCTCAACGTTGCGGCGCTCGCGCACCCGCTGGGTGAAGTAGTCCTCGAGCACCTTGCGGCCCTGCAGACCCTGCCACCACTTGAACGGTGGCACCGCCGTGCGGATGATCGCGCCGCCGGCCCGGGTGGTCTGCTCGAAGGCGTGGTTGACCTTCGCCACGGTCTTCTGGTCGTCGCGCAGGTTCATGCCCATGAACACCACCGAGGCAACATCGAGCGTCAATTCCTTGACCGCCGGGTAGAACAGGAATCGGGGGTCGTTGGTGGGCCATTTCGCCACGAGCTCGCTGGCGACCCGATCCATGTCCTCGACGTAGCTGGCCAGCCGCGGGCGGGTGAACGCGCCCTGCATGATCCGCTTGTGCGCCAAGTGCTCCTCGAAGTCCAGCAGCATCAGCCCGCGGTTGAAGAACGGGCCGATCACCGGGATCCACCCGGTGGTGGAGTAGTCCTTGTTGCGGTTGGCGAAGACGGTCTCGGTGGCGTCGGGACCCAGCGCGACGACCGAGGACAGGATCGGCGATTCGGCGAAGTACACCGGACCGTGCTTACGGTAGATGTGCATCGCAAAGTCCGGGCCGCCCCGGAACATCTCGACGATGTGGCCCAACACCGGCAGCCCGGAGTCGCCGATGACCGGCTTGAGCCCGCTACCGGCCGGGGGCTCCGCCAGCGTCTTTTGCTTCCAGTCCACGGCGAGCAGCCGCTTCTCGAGGGCGCCCATCCCGGGGAGGGTGTTCAGCGTCGGGGTGAACCGGCGCCGGGCCTGGTCGAGGAGATACTGCGGGGTGGTCATGGTCGTCATCGGATGACTACCTCTCGTTCGCGGACGTCGGGTGCGCAGCGGCGATGGCGGTCTGTGGCGACCGTCACGCAACCACATCTTCAGATCAAAATTGACGGGTGTCAAGTTTGAATACGGCGCGGCGTGGTGCAAGGTGCAAGGGTGAGCACCGAGCATGACCCGGCCGGACCGACTCCCGACGGTCTGCCGCTGCGGCGGGGCGACAAGCAACGCCAGGCGATCGTGCAGGCGGTGCGGGAGTTACTGGAGGAAAAACCGTTCGCGGAGCTTTCCGTCAGCACCATCAGCGACCGGGCCGGGGTGGCACGGTCGGGCTTCTATTTCTACTTCGATTCCAAATACGCCGTACTGGCGCACATCCTCGCCGAGGCGAGCCAGGAACTCGAAGAACTGACCCAGTACTTCGCGCCGCGCGGCGCCGAAGAATCGCCGGCGGCATTCGCCCAACGCATGGTGGGCAGCGCGGCGGCGGTCTTTGCCCACAACGATCCGGTGATGTCGGCGTGCAACATGGCACGCAACAGCGACGCCGAGATCCGGGAACTGCTCGACGCCCAGATCGACGCGGTGATCCACCAGATCGTCGGCGTGGTCAACGACGAGATCGCCGCGGGCACTGCGGATCCGATCAGCGAAGATATCCCCGCCCTGGTGCGGACACTGGCTGCCACCACGGGCCACATGCTGTCCGGGGACACCGCGTTCCTGGGGGCCGACGGTGACGTGGGGCGCGGGGTACGGGTACTCGAGGCGCTGTGGCTCACCGCGCTGTGGGGCGGGCACGCCGCGCGGGGTTGAATCATCGGCCGCCGGTGCCGTGACCCGAACGGTAGGGTCTGCACCCATGACACGCGTGGCGCAGTACTACCGGGGCAAGCGGTGCTTCATTACCGGAGCAGCGAGCGGTATCGGCCGGGCCACCGCGTTACAGCTCGCCGAGGCCGGCGCCGAGCTGTATCTGACCGACCGCAACGCCGAAGGACTGGCCGAAACCGTCGCCGACGCGCGCGCCCTGGGAGCCCAGGTCCCAGAACACCGGGTGATCGACATCGCCGATTACGACGACGTCGCCGCGTTCGCCGCCGACATCCATTCCCGGCACGAGCCGATGGACGTCGTGATGAACATCGCGGGCGTGTCGGCCTGGGGGACCGTCGACCGGTTGACCCACGAGCAGTGGCGCAAGATGGTCGACATCAACCTGATGGGCCCCATCCACGTCATCGAGACGTTCCTGCCGCCGATGGTCGCCGCCGGCCGCGGCGGGCACCTGGTCAACGTGTCCTCGGCCGCCGGGCTGGTCGCGCTGCCCTGGCATGCCGCCTACAGCGCCAGCAAGTACGGGCTGCGCGGGGTGTCGGAAGTGCTGCGCTTCGACCTGGCCCGACACCGCATCGGGGTGTCGGTGGTGGTGCCCGGTGCGGTCAAGACGGGGCTGGTCAACACCGTCGAGATCGCCGGTGTCGACCGCGAGGATCCGCAGGTGGAGAAATGGGTGGGCCGGTTCGCCGGCCACGCTGTGTCGCCGGAGAAGGCGGCGGAGAAGATCCTGGCCGGGGTGGCCCGCAACCGCTACCTGGTCTACACCTCCGGTGACATCCGGGCGCTGTACGCGTTCAAGCGGCTGGCCTGGCTGCCCTACAGTGCGGCGATGCGCCAGGCCAACCGGGTGTTCACCCGGGCGCTGCTGCCCTCGCAAAAATCCGTGACGAAGTGAGCCGCGAGATCACGGTATTGGCGTTGGTCGGCAGCCTGCGCACGGCATCGGTCAACCGCCAGATCGCGCAGTTGGCGGCCGAGGCCGCCCCGGCCGGTGTCCGCGTGACGATCTGCGAGGGGCTCGGCGAGCTGCCGTTCTACAACGAGGACCTCGACACGCCGGCGACGGTGCCGGCCGGTGTGACCGCCCTGCGGGCGGTGGCCGCCGGCGCGGACGCGACCCTGGTGGTCACCCCGGAGTACAACGGCACCATCCCTGGCGTGCTCAAGAACGCCATCGACTGGCTGTCGCGCCCGTTCGGCGACGGTGCGCTCAAGGGAAAGCCGCTGGCGGTGATCGGTGCGGCGCTGGGCCGGTATGGCGGAGTGTGGGCCCACGACGAGACCCGCAAGTCCTTCGGCCTCGCCGGGCCGCGAGTAGTCGAGGAGATCAAGCTGTCGGTGCCGATAGGCACGCTGGAGGGAAAGCATCCCCGCGAGCACGCGCAGCTGGTTTCCGCCGTGCGTGATGTCGTAGCCAAACTGGCCGTCGAAGCGGGCTGAGCGCCGCCGGCGGGTCTTTGCTGGCAACCGGACGCGGGTCCGGTGTCGGGGCGGGGTTGTCGGTGGCCGGTGATAGATCTGTCGTCATGGGGCACCGCCGGAATTTTTGTGATGTGCGACACGCCGAGGCGGCGACGGCGCCAGCCTTACAACCTGCGAATTTCAAGAATGTTGTTCGGAACATCTTGTATGGCTTCTCAAGGCGACCCACTAGGTGTAGTGTTTGAAGCACCGCCAGACCCCGGATCATCGGGCTGACCGAACTGCGGCGAACGGCATCGATTCACTGCCCGGAGCTGCGGTGGAGGCCGGAGATCCAAGGCCTCGGCGGCCCGCTGAAAGTTGTACCTGATCCGTCATCCGTTCGTTGTCGATGATTCGCTGAGGAGTCTGCGCCCATGAGCATCACCGTCTACACCAAGCCCGCATGCGTGCAGTGCAACGCGACCTACAGGGCGCTGGACAACCAAGGCATCGCCTACGAGGTCGTGGACATCAGCCTCGACTCCGATGCGCGGGACTACGTGATGGCGCTGGGTTACCTGCAGGCCCCGGTCGTGGTCGCCGGCGACGAGCACTGGTCGGGTTTCCGGCCGGACCGCATCAAGGCGCTGGCGCAGACCGCGCTGAGCGCGTAAGCGGCCGCCGCATCGGGTACGGGTGGGGTCTGACTGAGAGCTGAAGGGGGTCGCCGTGTCTGCGGATGTCGAGTGCAGCCTGGTGTATTTCTCCTCGGTGTCGGAGAACACCCACCGCTTCGTGCAGAAGCTGCAGCTGCCGGCCATCCGGATTCCGCTGCACGGGCGCATCGAGGTGGACCACCCCTACGTGCTGGTGCTGCCGACCTACGGGGGCGGCCGCGGCACACCCAACATCACCGATGACACCGCCGGCGGCTACGTACCCAAGCAGGTCATCGCCTTTTTGAACAACGAACACAACCGGAACCTGCTGCGCGGCGTGATCGCCGCCGGCAACACCAACTTCGGTGCGGAGTTCTGCTACGCGGGCGACGTGGTCGCCCGCAAGTGCGGGGTGCCGTACCTGTACCGATTCGAATTGATGGGAACCGACGAGGACGTGAAAGCCGTCCGCGCGGGCTTAGCCGATTTCTGGAAGGACGAGGCATGCCACCTACCGCTGCAACTGCAGAGCAGGTAACAGCAACCACCCGCAGCGCTCCGGTGGGCGAGCTGGACTTCCATGCGCTCAACGCGATGCTCAACCTGTACGACGCCGACGGCAAGATCCAGTTCGACAAGGATGTGCTGGCGGCCCGTCAGTACTTCCTGGAGCACGTCAACCAGAACACGGTGTTCTTCCACAATCAGGACGAGAAGCTCGACTACCTGATCCAGAAGGACTACTACGAGCGCGAGGTGCTCGACCAGTACTCACGCAACTTCGTCAAGTCGCTGCTGGATCGTGCCTACGCCAAGAAGTTCCGGTTCCCGACCTTTTTGGGCGCATTCAAGTACTACACCTCCTACACGCTGAAGACCTTCGACGGCAAGCGCTATCTGGAACGGTTCGAGGACCGGGTGTGCATGGTGGCGCTGACGCTGGCCGCCGGCGACACCAAGCTGGCGGAGCAACTGGTCGACGAGATCATCGACGGCCGCTTCCAGCCGGCCACCCCGACGTTCCTGAACTCCGGTAAGAAGCAGCGCGGCGAGGCGGTCAGCTGCTTCCTGTTGCGCATCGAGGACAACATGGAGTCGATCGGTCGCTCGATCAACTCCGCGCTGCAGCTGTCCAAGCGCGGCGGGGGAGTGGCCTTGCTGCTGACCAACATCCGTGAGCACGGCGCCCCGATCAAGAACATCGAGAATCAGTCCTCCGGCGTCATCCCGATCATGAAGCTGCTGGAGGACTCGTTCTCCTACGCCAACCAGCTCGGCGCCCGTCAGGGTGCCGGGGCGGTCTACCTGCACGCCCACCACCCCGACATCTACCGGTTCCTGGACACCAAGCGGGAGAACGCCGACGAAAAGATCCGGATCAAGACGCTGAGCCTGGGCGTGGTGATCCCCGACATCACCTTCGAGCTGGCCAAGAAGAACGAGGACATGTACCTGTTCTCGCCGTATGACGTCGAACGGGTCTACGGCGTCCCCTTCGCCGACATCTCGGTCAGCGAGAAGTACTACGAGATGGTCGACAACTCGGCCATCCGCAAGACCAAGATCAAGGCACGCGAGTTCTTCCAGACCGTGGCCGAGCTGCAGTTCGAGTCCGGCTACCCGTACGTGATGTTCGAAGACACCGTCAACCGGGCCAATCCGATCGACGGCAAGATCACCCACTCGAACCTGTGCTCGGAGATCCTGCAGGTCTCCACCGCGTCGGAGTACAACGACGACTTGAGCTACGCCAAAGTGGGCAAGGATATCTCCTGCAACCTGGGCTCGCTCAACATCGCCAAGGCAATGGACTCGCCGGACTTCGGTCAGACCATCGAGGTCGCCATCCGGGCGCTGACCGCGGTGTCGGACCAGACCCACATCTGGTCGGTGCCCTCGATCGAACACGGCAACAACGAGTCACACGCCATCGGGTTGGGCCAGATGAACCTGCACGGCTACCTGGCCCGGGAGCACATCCACTACGGCTCCGAAGAGGGCATCGACTTCACCAACATCTACTTCTACACCGTGCTGTATCACGCGCTGCGGGCATCGAATCGTCTTGCGCTGGAACGCGGTCAGGCGTTCAAGGGATTCGAGAAGTCGAAGTACGCCACCGGGGAGTTCTTCGAAAAGTACATCGAGCAGGTGTGGGAGCCGAAAACGGGCACTGTTCGGCAGTTGTTTTCCCAAGCCGGCATCCGGATCCCGGACCAAAGCGATTGGCAGCGACTGAAGGAATCGGTGCAGGCTCACGGGATCTACAACCAGAACCTGCAAGCGGTTCCGCCGACCGGGTCGATCTCCTACATCAACCACTCGACGTCGTCGATCCACCCCATCGTGTCGAAGATCGAGATCCGCAAGGAAGGCAAGATCGGCCGGGTCTACTACCCGGCGCCGTATATGACCAACGACAACCTGGAGTACTACCAGGACGCCTACGAGATCGGCTACGAGAAGATCATCGACACCTACGCGGCGGCCACCCAGCACGTGGACCAGGGGCTGAGCCTGACGCTGTTCTTCAAGGACACCGCCACCACCCGCGACGTGAACCGCGCGCAGATCTACGCCTGGCGCAAGGGAATCAAGACGCTGTACTACATCCGGCTGCGGCAGATGGCGCTGGAGGGCACTGAGGTGGAGGGTTGCGTCAGCTGCATGCTATAGGTGTGCTGTAGCTAACTCGCTGGCCAGGGGAAACAACCCCTGGCCAGCGTTTTTGTTCCAGTGGTGCGATCGGTAAGAATGGGCACTCGGTAGGGCACGTGGAGGGCACGGCTTAGGGCACAAGGGCACGATGGAGGCGTAGGTGGGCGAAGCGAAGGGCACGCGGATCAGGGCGCGGCAGTTCAGCACGATCCGCAAGCTGCGGCGCGCACGCCCAACGCGTCGGCCACGAAGCGGCAGATCATCCGATCGGGCTTCACCCCCGGGACGCCCGTGAGCATCAATACATACCGCCACGTGATCCCGGAGCGCTGACCTCTCACCGCGCACCACGCATTCCGGACTGCTCCAGCCGGGATTCGTCGACGGCGACTGCGCGAAGGTCTGTGGTGGTGGCGAGCCCCTCGGCGGCGAGCACGCGGGCCGCGTCCCGGATCGCCTCCGACTTCAGGATCCCGCCGCGGGCGAGCACGTTCCGCACGCTGGTGTAGTAGACGCCCGTGGCCTGCACGCTGTCGACCATGCAGAGCGCGAGTCCGTCTAGGCGCTTTCGAGCCGCGGAACTGCTCGCACGCGCCGACGAGGACGCGGAGTTGGGTGTCGGTGTGGGGCACGCGCGTGATCGTCGCACGGTGGGAAACAACGCGAGCAGCTATTTGCCCGCGAGCCCCCGACCGAACGCGGCCGTGACTGTCCGGCTGCGGCGATACGCTCCCGGCATGGCGACCGGCGGAGGTGAGCGTGGCGTGGGCCTTTCACGGCAGGAAGTGATGAAGGTCGTCAACCGCTACATCGGTGTGAACGGCGGCTACCTCGGTGACTTCAGTTACCGGACGCACGCGGACTTCTACCCGGAGTACTGCGATCTCGACATCGACCCATACACCTTCGAGGGCACCACGCGGGAACGGTTCATCGAGATCCTGTCGACTCGGCCGCCCCGCGAACAGGCGAAGATCCTGCGCGGCGTGCTCGACAGGTTCGGCGACGATGACGATCATTCGAACCGCTCGCAGCTCCGGCCGGAACTGGAAGGGTGGATCGCCCGTCTTGAAGGCGCGCCCGCCGTCTCCCTGGAGACCCCGAAGCAGACCCGGGACGTAGTAGTCCGGGCACTCGCTGACGCTGACGAACTGATCCGTATCAACGGGGCTACGAGCGCGGTTGACCGGATTCACACGGCGCTGCACGGTCACGTGTTGGCTCTATGCGAGGCCACTGGTCTGACAGTCGATCGTGAGACCACCATGAACCGCGCGCTGAAGCTGTTACGGCAGAACCATTTATCGCTAGCCGCGAGCGGTCCCCGCGCCGACGACATCACGCGCATCCTCGGAGCCCTGGCTACCGTCCTAGATTCCCTGAACCCGATCCGAAACAACGCGAGCGTGGCCCACCCGAACACCGAACTCCTCGACGATGCCGACGCGCACCTGGCGATCAACGCGGCGCGCACGGTCTTCGCCTTCCTCGATTCGAAGCTCGGCGCTACGAGTTGAACAATTCTGTGGACCACGCCGTGACCGTCGGCTCGAATCGCTCCGGAAGGTAGGAGTCCTCAGGCCGCGCGTCGCCGGGTGCTCGGGACGCGGCCTCGAACAGGCACACCGCGCACTCGGCCATGTTCAGCGTCACGGCGAGCGCGTCAGCGACCATGGGGAACACCGTGCCGCCGCGGGAGTAGTCCGCCATCCACTTGTAACCGTGGATGAAGCTGGACCCGTAGGAGTAGAACTGCCGCGCGCTGCTCTCCATGCCGTTGTTGGCGATCTCGCCGGTGTCGTGCGCCGGCACGTGGGAGTCGACCCACTGCGCTGAGCACCTGATCAACTGTGTGAAAGGCGGCGTCTTCTTGAAGGTGTACGCGTCCTTCGCCTCGTTGAACATCTTGTTGTACTTGCGGCGGTGCTCGGCGTTCTCGACCAACATCTTCTGCGGGTAGCGGGAGGGCCGGGCGGTCTCGTCCTGCTCGCCGATCACCAGGTATCTGCGTCGCTGCTCGAGCTGTTCCATCTCCTCGTCGAGGCAGTGATCTCGCCGCACGGCGCGGTCCGGGTCGCCCAGCAGCCAGATGGTCAGCGCCGCGCACTCCATCGCGACGCGGCACAGCTGGAGGATTTCCGTGATGTGCAGCTGCCGGTGGGACTTGCGGCGGGCGACCAGGATCCCGACGGTGTGCAGGCTCTCTGCGGCGCTCATCACGGGGAACAGCGCGTGCTCAGTGACGGCCTGAGGTCCGGCCAAGGTGAGCGGGTACGCCTCGGCGAAGGCGGCATCGTCGGCCGCGAGGGCACCGCCCGGCTCGGCGGTGCGCGGATGCAGTCCCCACTGGAACAGCTCGCCGGCGCGTTTCCCGCGCTCGTCGATCCGGGTGAGGACGCCGTTGTTGGCGACGTTGAAAAAGGCCTCGGCTTGGTCAGCGGTCAGCCCACCCATGTTCGGGATGCTCATGGAGCAACGGTAGGCAACGGGTACGATATCCAGGTGTCCACGCGGCGGGTCGCCCCCAATGCAAACGCGCCCCAGCATGTGCCGGATCACCAGATGAACAGCTACCCCGGAGGCTCGGCGTCGTAGAAGTCGTCGATGGTCCACGGTTCCGCCGCGATCACCACCTGGTCGGTCTTCGTGCGGGTTCCGCGGCGGTCCATTGCGCGCGCGATCATCTCCACGGGGACCTGGTCCGGCGCGCTGGGGCCGGCGACGACAGTGATGCTGTAGCCGTCGCCTTCCTGATGGGGCCTGAGGTCACCGACGTCCCACGTGACCTCGAAGACGTCGCCCTTGTCGACGACGGACCCGGCGTGCGGATAGAAGTCGAGGGCCGGTGATCGATAACTGCTGGCGAGGGCCGTGGTCCTGATCTGGTCGAGAGGGTCCGGCCACTTCGGCCGCCGCGGGAGGTCGTCGACACTCGGGGGCGACGTGTAGACCAGCAGGCCACTCTTCGGGATGCGCACGGTCAGCTGCACGCCGGACATGGGGTCGTCGGTCTCGTTACCCACGGTGAACTGCACCGTGTTGAGGTCGTCGTCCTGGACGATGGCGCGGACGACGTTGTCGAGCAGAAGGCGGCGCATCTTCCCCAGGTAGTCCTTCACCCGGTCCTCAAACTCCTTGGCGTCCTTGGGGTCGGCGTACCTACGCATTCCCAGCGGGCCGGCGTAGTCGCTCAGTGCGCCAACGGTGTAGTCGGTAGCCCACCGCGGGCGAGCCGGATTGGGTTGCGGCTTGGGCCGTGGGGGTGGGCGGTCCGGGGGCTTGCCGCTGTTGGCGCGGATGAACGACTCGCGGCGGCGCACCCAGTCCTCGAGTTGCTCCTGCTCGACGCTGATCCGGGTGATCGACTGCGCGGTGCATCCGAGAGCCAAATCCATCTCCGGCCGTTGCCCGCCCTGCACCAGGCGCCTGCTGAGCATGTCGATCTCACCGGTGCCAGCCGGTTCGGTGTGAGCCGTACCGCGGTGAAACACCGTTCCGGCAGCCGCGCTGTACTTCGCGCCGTCGTTGTAGGTCTTCTGCAAGGTGTGGATCGGGTCACCGGCCCGCGGAGCCTCCACCACGATCACCAAGACGGTGACGTCATCGAATAAGACGTAGAACGGTGTCCACCGTGCTCCGTTCACGTAGGTCTTGACCGCCTGCCCGAGCTCGGCGTGATCGACGGTGCCAACGCCGGCGGCGGCTCCCGGCTCCACACCCACCACCATGTAGGCGGCGCCCTCGCAGGCGAGCTTCGCCTGCTCGACGGAGCGGTTAGCGAACCCGAGGATCGCCTTGGCAGCGGCGAACTTGCCCGCCGCCTTAGTGAGGTCGAGCCCGTTCTTCCACTCCAGCCAGTTCCTCTCCTGCGTGCCCGAGGGAGAACTGTGGATCGCCCCGACCAGCATCCGCAGCTCGTCGTCGGTACGCATCGCCCGGGTGGTGTCGATGTCGCTCAGCGTGATGGCCACGAATCGAGCGTATTGCGCGGTGGCGACACATCGTGTGCGGACGCGCGGTGGTGCGCCTGCACGCTGCGGGCCTACCGACGCCGAGCCTGAGCTCCGCGAGTCACACAACGCAGCGGCTGCGTCGTCTCCCGCAGCCCGAACTCCGCCTGCACGGCGGTGAGGCGGGCGTAGACGTGCTGCCGCAACTCCGGCGACATCTCGGACTCGAAGTGCAGCAACGCCCGTAGGACGCCGTCCTCGTGGCCGGCCTCGGTCTTGGTGCGGGAGGGTTCCGCGTCGGCGACCTGGTGAACGGCGTGGCGGAGGTCCTCGATCCTGTCGAGCGTCACCTCGTCGCGTTTGGCGGCGGCCTCCGCGATAGACAAACCGGCCTCCTTGTCGCGGAGTGCGTTGCCGTAGTGGCAGTCGGCACTGCGGAGCAAGGTGAGGATCTCGTCCCGGTAGGGCGCAGTGTCCTCCAATGCGACGAGTGCAGCCACCGGCTTCCCGTCACGCACGATGACGATCTGCGCGCCGGTCTCGGCGACATGGTCGATCGCGGCGTCGAGGTCGTCGGCAAGTTCGGAGGTAGTCATGCGCGCGCTCTCGGCCGAGGTCATGAGGAGACCGTAGCCGCAACGGGCGACGTCGCTGATCAGAACGGACCCGTCACCGACGAGCGATTTCATTCCCGCAGTCAGCGGGTCGGTGGCCTGGGGAAATAGCTCGAGTTGTTCGGGGTTCCCGCACGGGTCGGAGGTAGACGCCGAGTCTGTGTGGACGCGCCGCGCACCCCACCGCAGCGGGCGAGCCGCATTGTTTCCGCCGCATGGTGCTTCCCGCAGTGAACGCCGGCGGGCAGCCGCCGGAGCTCGCACTCGATGTGGTCGAACGGACCCGGCTGGCAACCGTCGACAGCCAGTCTGAGGGGACGAGGAGGGCCTGGGGGTGTTGCTGGACAGGACGTTGTTGACGAGCGGGGTGACACATCTCGGCCGCGGGATTGTCGGGCGAATGTTCAGAAGTCAGTCTGACCGGGCGGGGGCGGATCGCGTGAGTCCCGTGAGGATCATGTCGAGTCCAGTGTTGAATCGTTGGTCTCGGTCTCCAGTCAGAAGTGCGATGAGGTCGTCAGCTCCGGCGGGCCGGGGGTGAGCGCTGTCGGCGATCTGCTGTACAAGCGAATCCCATTCGTTACTGGTTTTAAGTTCGAGGAAAGACTGCTCGTCAACTACGAATCCTGTTGTGTAGGAACGTAGCAGTGCCGCGAGCTGTCCTGCGCTGCGTTCGGGCTTGGTGACCGCTTGCAGGAGAGTCATCAACGTTGTCGACAGGGCGAGAGTTGCTGTCAGGGGCGCATATGAGCCGGCGATGATCCGTCCGCCGTCACGGAAGCTCAGCATCGCGTGGCGCATCCGCTCGCAGCAGGTCTTTACTTGCTCGACCGATGCAGCCGTTGGGTCGATATCCGACAGATCGATGGTGGCATAGATCGCGTCAGCCATCGCGCGCTGTAGGTCTTTGCGGTCTTGAAAGTGCTTGTAGAGCGCACCTGGGGTGACCTCCGCAGCGGCAGCCAATCGGCGCATCGTTAGCGCATCCAGTCCATTGTCGGCAACGTATTCGTGCGCGATCGTCACCAGCGTGTCCCGAGTTAATCCACGTTTGACCATCGCAGACCAGCCTAGAGCTGGCGTGGTTGACATCGCAGTCATGGCGCCCCTAACTTGCTGTGGTGAACAATGTTTACCACAGGGGTGTGATGGAAGACTATGAGGTGCTGATCGTCGGCGCGGGCCCGACAGGCCTGATGTTGGCTGGCGAATTGGCGTTGGCGGGGGTCGACGTCGCGGTGGTCGAGCGCCGCACCGACCGCGATCTGGTGGGCTCGCGCGCCGGCGGCATGACGTCGCGCACGATCGAAGTTCTTGATCAGCGCGGCATTGCCGAGCGGTTCCTGGCCGAAGGCGTCACCGGTCAGCTCAGCCACTACTCGGGGCTGTACGTCGATGTCTCCGAGCTACCGACCAGGCACAATTACGGGCTCGCGTTGCTGCAGTACCGCATCGAAAGGATCCTTGCGGAGTGGGTCGCGGAGCTGGGTGTACCGATTCGCTACGGCTGTGAAGTGGCAGGCTTCATCCAAGACGAGTCTGGTGTCGAGGCCACGGCGTCAGATGACACGATTCTGCGGAGCGCATACCTGGTGGGGTGCGACGGTGGACGCAGTGTCGTCCGCAAGACAGCCGGTATCGACTTCCCGGGATGGGATCCCTCGACCAGTTGTCTGGTCGCCGATGTCGACATGGTCGAAGAGCCGCCGTGGGGTATGCATCGCCAGGGTGGGTTCCATTCGTTCTTCAAGTTCGATGGCGAAGAGACCGTTCGCGTGATGGTGACCGAACCGCAGGTCGGAAACACCTCTA
>NZ_QMEX01000037.1 GCF_003284925.1 Mycolicibacter senuensis | reverse complement strand
GCGCGCCTGCCGCCGGCCGAGGCGCCACCGACGGTGCCCACTGTGCGGTCCGAACGCCACGTTGGCCGCCACGCTCAGGTGCGGGAACAGCAGTGGATCCTGCATCAGCAAGCCGATCCGGCGGTCGCAGGTGGCGATGTGCACCGCGGCCTCGGTGTCGGTCAGCACTCGATCGCCGACCCGCACCACGCCCGAATCGGGCCGTAGCAGGCCGGCGATCACGTGCAGCAGGGTGGATTTGCCGGCGCCGTTGGGCCCGAGCACCGCGAGCACCTCACCCGGCTCGACCGTCATTCGCACATCCAGGCCGCGCTCGGCGACCACCGCGTGCAGCGTCAGCCCGTCCGCCACGCGGGTCACCCGATGCCGGCCAGCCGCCGGGCTCCCAGTCCCAGCACCACTACCGCCGCCACCGCAACCAGCAGCAGCGACATCGCCGCGGCGGCGTCGGCGTCGGTCACCCGCTGCAGATAGATGGCCAGCGGCAGCGTTCGGGTGACGCCCTCGCGGGAGCCGGCAAAGGTCAACGTCGCCCCGAACTCCCCCAGTGACCGCGCGAAGGCCAGCACCGCCCCCGAGATCAGGCCCGGTGTCAGCAGCGGCAGCGTCACCCGCCACCACACCGTGCTCGGCCGGGCTCCCAGGCTGGCGGCCACCACCTCATAGTCGGCGCCCGCGGTGCGGGCCGCGCCCTCCAGCGCGATCACCAGGAACGGCAGCGACACAAACGTCTGCGCCAGCACCACCGCGGCCGTGGTGAACGCGATGTGGATTCCGGCCGCCTCCAGATAGCGGCCCAGCAGCCCGAGCCGCCCGAACGCGTACAGCAGCGCGATACCGCCCACCACCGGCGGCAGCACCAGCGGCAGCAACGTCAGGGGCCGCAGCAGCCGCACCACCCGCGACTGACTGCGCGCCAGGACCAACGCCATCGGCACGCCCAGCACGACGCAGAGCGCGGTAGCGACCGTGGCCGTTTTCAGGCTCAACAGCAGCGCGGTCATCGAGGATGGACTGGTGATCAACGACCAGAAGTGCGGCCAGTCGACCCTGACCGCGATCGCCACCAACGGCAGCACCACGAACGTGGCGCCGATCGCGGCGGGCACATAGACCCAGCCCGGCAGGTCAGGGGGCCGGTGCACAGATCAGGGCTCACCGAAGCCGGCGGTGTGCAGGATCTTCTGCCCCGCCACACCGGTGACCACCTCGACGAATGCGCGGGCCGGTGCGGCTTGCGCCGCGCCTTTGAGCAGCGCGACCGGGTAGGTGTTGACCGCCCCCGCCGCCTCGGGGAATTCGACGGTGGCCACCTTGTCGCCGGCGTTGATGGCATCGGTGCGGTAGACGACCCCGGCGTCGGCCTGGCCGGTGGTGACCTTGTTGAGCACGTCGGTGACGTCGGGCTCCTCACTGACCGGATTCACCCGGACCCCGGTGAGGTCTTCGACCTTGCCGGTCGCCGCTCCGCATGGCACCGGCGGTTGACACACCACCACGGCCAGGTCGGGGCCGGCCAGATCGGCGAAGGAGCGCACCGCGTGCGGGTTGCCCGGCGCGGTGACGATCACCAGTGTGTTGCTGGCGAACGGCACCGGCTCACCGTCCAGCAGGCCGGCCCGGGCGACCTTGTCCATCTGGGCGGTGTTTGCCGACGCGAAGACGTCGGCGCGCGCACCCTCGGTCAGCTGGGTGGCCAGGTCCGAGGACCCGGCGAAGTTGAACTCCACTGCCACGCCGGGGTGGTCGGTCTTGAACTGCTCGGCGATCTCGGTGAACGCCGCCTTCAGCGACGCCGCAGCGAACACCGTGATCGATGGCGTCGCCGGGCCGGAACTACAGCCGGTCAATCCCGTCGAACCCGCTGCCAGCATGATCGCCACCGCGCCGGAGACCACCACCCGGGTTCGCCACATGGCCCACAAGCCTATCGGGGACCGCAAGCGCGGCGAAGCCGGGGCAGCGGGTCCCCGACACCAACACCGCGGACCGCAAGCGCGGCGAAGCCGGGCGCTGGGGGCACCTCCCGCTTGCGGGGGACGGGTCCCCGACACCAACACCGCGGACCGCAAGCGCGGCGAAGCGCGCCTAATCCGGACCGTAGCCGGATCGTGTCTGTGCCGAGTTGCGTCCCGCGCCCACAAACCGGCTACTGTCCAGTAACATAGCTTCCAACACGAGGAGGGCCTACCGATGGATGTGCTGGTCACCGGTGGTGACACCGAATTGGGTCGCACCGTTGCAGAAGGCTTCAGCGAAGCCGGCCACAAGGTGACGGTCGCAGGGATGCGAGGTCCCGAGCTCGAAATCGCCGCCAAGGAACTCGACGCCAACGCCGTCGTCTGCGACAACACGGATCCGGCGAGCCTGCTGGCGGCCCGCAGCCTGTTCCCCCACCACCTCGACACCATCGTCAATGTCCCCGCGCCGCGCTGGCAAGGCGGTGACCCGCGCGCCTACTCGCTGGCCGACCAGGCCGCCGCATGGCGCGGCGCCCTCGACGCCACCGTGCTCTCGGCGGTGCTAACGGTCGCGACCGTGGGCGATCACCTGCGTTCCGGCGGCTCGATCGTTTCGGTAGTACCGGAGAACCCGCTCGACGGCGGCGCCGATGCGGCCGTCAAGGCCGCACTGTCGAGCTGGACCGCCGGGCAGGCCACGGTGTTCGGCACCCGCGGCATCACCGTCAACGTGGTCGCCGCCGGCGCCGGTGCGCGCCCGGGCTACGACGGGCTCACCAGCGCCCCGGCCGGCGCGGACACCGAAATCGCCCGCCTGGCAGTGTTCTTGACCACACCGGCCGCCCGGCACATCACCGGTCAGACCCTGCACGTCAGCCACGGAGCGCTGGCCCATTTCGGCTGATGTCACACCGGAGTGGCTAATCCCACAGCGATCGAATTCGGTGACCGCCAAGTGGTTCGACTAGCGTATTTATGAACGCAGTCGCCGTCGAGGAGCAACCGTATTCCCATGAGCGCCCAGCCTGAAGTCACTGCGCCGCAGAGCCGACGCCACCAGGTCGTCATCATCGGCTCCGGATTCGGCGGGTTGACCGCGGCCAAGAAACTCAAGCGAGCCGACGTCGACGTCAAGTTGATCGCTCGCACTACCCATCACCTGTTCCAGCCGCTGCTCTACCAGGTTGCGACCGGAATCCTCTCCGAGGGGGAGATCGCGCCGTCGACCCGCGTGGTGTTGCGCAAGCAGCGCAACGCCCAGGTGCTGCTCGGCGATGTCACCCACATCGACCTTGCCCGAAAGTACGTCACCTCGGAGGTGCTCGGCCACACCTACGACACCCCGTTCGACAGCCTGATCATCGCGGCCGGCGCCGGCCAGTCCTATTTCGGCAACGACCAGTTCGCGGAGTTCGCCCCCGGCATGAAGACCATCGATGACGCCCTGGAACTCCGGGGCCGCATCCTGAGTGCCTTCGAGCAGGCCGAACGGTCCCGGGACCAGGCCCGGCGGGAGAAGCTGCTCACGTTCACGGTGGTCGGCGCGGGCCCGACCGGTGTCGAAATGGCCGGGCAGATAGCCGAATTGGCCAACTACACGCTCAAGGGCGCGTTCCGCAATATCGACTCGACCAAGGCGCGGGTGATCCTGCTCGACGCCGCCCCGGCGGTGCTGCCGCCGATGGGCGAGAAGCTGGGCCTCAAGGCAGCCGAGCGGCTGCAGAAGATGGGTGTGGAGATCCAGCTCGGCGCCATGGTCACCGACGTCGACCGCAACGGCCTGACCGTCAGGGACTCCGACGGCACGATCCGGCGGATCGAGTCGCAGTGCAAGGTGTGGTCGGCCGGCGTCTCCGCCAGTCCGCTGGGCCACGATCTCGCCGAGCAGTCCGCGGTGGAACTCGACCGCGCCGGCAGGGTCAAGGTGCTGCCGGACCTGTCGGTGCCGGGGCACCCCAACGTCTTCGTCGTCGGGGACATGGCGGCCGTCGACGGTGTGCCCGGCATGGCGCAGGGCGCCATCCAAGGCGCCAAGCACGCCGCCAACACCATCAAGGCCGAGCTCGGCGGCGCCGACCCGGCTGACCGCGAGCCGTTCCAGTACCTGGACAAGGGCTCGATGGCCACGGTGTCGAGGTTCTCCGCGGTCGCCAAGATCGGCCCGCTGGAGTTCAGCGGTTTTCTGGCCTGGCTGGCCTGGCTGGGACTGCACCTGATCTATCTGGTCGGGTTCAAGAACAAGGTCAGCACGCTGCTGTCGTGGAACGTGACGTTCCTGAGCACCCGCCGCGGCCAGCTCACCATCACCGAGCAGCAGGCCTTCGCCCGCACCCGCTTGGAACAACTCGAGGTGCTGGCGGCCGAGGCGCAGCGCGGCGCCGAACGCGCGGTCAGTTAGCAGCGGCTCACCGCCGGCGCCTCAACTGGGCAGGTTCTGCAGCCTGACCTGCCCGCGCGCCAGCACCTTGTCGTCGGAATCGGTGATGGTCACCAGCCACAGTTGTTGACGGCGGCCGCGGTGTATCGGGGTGGCCGCGGCGAACACCGTCCCCGACGACACTCCTCGCAGAAAGTCGGTGTTGTTGTTGACCCCCACCACCGTGCCGCCGGCGTCGCCGCCGCCCGAGTTCAGCCAGGCGTGACCGGAGACGCTTGCCACACTCTCGACGATCGCGCAGTACACCCCGCCGTGCACGAGCCCGGCGGGCTGGCTCAGCTTGGGCTGCAACTCCAGCGTGGCGCGGGCACCGTCGGGGCCGATGTCGGTGAAGACCAGGCCGATCTCACGGTCGAAGGGCGCGACGGGGATGGTCGGGGAACCGCTGGCAGCCATGCCATGGTTCTACACGACCGGCCGCGGTGCGCCGAACGCGGTCGTCGCGGCCGGTGGCCCGCCCCCGCAGCCCAGTAGGCCCGGCCGCCGGCGGTACGACAGCCGGTAGTAATTGAGGGTAAGCTTGCTCCATTCCGCAGGGAGTTGATTACAACATGGCGAAGCAGACCCACCTAGGTGATTTGGAACGAGCGGTGATGGACCACTTGTGGTCCGCACCGGAGGCCCAGACGGTGCGCCAGGTCCACGAAGCGCTGTCCGCGCAGCGCGACCTGGCCTACACCACGGTGATGACGGTGCTGCAGCGGCTGGCCAAGAAAAATCTGGTGTCGCAGATCCGGGATGACCGCGCCCACCGCTACACCCCGGTCCGTGGCCGTGACGAACTGGTCGCCGGGCTGATGGTCGAGGCCCTCGACCAGGCCGCCGACTCCGGTGACCGCCGGGCCGCCCTGGTGCATTTCGTGGAGCGCGTCGGCGTGGACGAAGCCGAGGCCCTGCGCCGCGCACTCGACGAGTTGGAAGCCAAACATCACGTCGGCCCGCCCGCTGGCGGCCGACACACATCCTGAGGGAGACTGGCAGCGTGTCCGCGCTGGCCTTCACCCTCCTGGCGCTGCTGCTCGTGGGGCCGGTACCCGCCCTGCTTGCGCGCGCCGACTGGCCGTTGCGCGCCCCCCGGGCCGCGGTGGTGCTTTGGCAGGCCATCGCCATAGCCGCGGTGCTGTCGGCGTTCAGCGCGGGTGTCGCCACGTCGAGTCGGCTGCTGATGCCGGGCCCCGACGGTCGGCCCACCTCGACGATCCTGGGCTCTCTCGACCGGCTGGGCTGGCCGCTGTGGACGTTCTACACGGCGGTGTCGGCGGTGACGCTGCTCGTCGGCCTGCGGCTGACGGTGACCGTGCTGCGGGTAGCCATCGGCACCCGGCAACGCCGGGCCCGTCACCGCATGCTCGTCGACCTGGTCGGCGTCTCTGACGGCGCTCCGGCGGTGCGCACCAGCGGCCTTCGCATTCTGCAAGTGATGCAGCCACTGGCCTACTGCCTGCCCGGGGTGCGCAGCCGGGTGGTGCTCAGTTCGGGCGCCCTGCAGGCGCTCAGCGATACCGAACTGGCGGCTCTGCTCTGCCATGAGCGCGCCCACCTGCGCGCCCGGCACGATCTGGTACTGGAGGCGTTCACCGCGGTGCACTCCGCGTTTCCCCGGTTGGTGCGCAGCGCCAGCGCCTTGGGCGCGGTGCGGTTGCTGGTCGAACTGCTGGCCGACGACGCTGCCGTTCGGGTCGCCGGCGCCCCTCCCCTGGCCCGCGCCCTGGTGGCCTGCGCGTCAGCGACCATCCCCGCCGGCGCGCTGGCCGCCGGCGGTCCCAGCACGGTGTTGCGGGTACAGCGGCTGTCCGGACGCGGCAACAGTCGCGCGCTGGCCGCCGCCGCTTACTCCGCCGCGGCCGGGGTCCTGACGGTGCCGACGATCGCGCTGGCGGTACCGTGGCTGACCGAACTGCATCGACTGATCGCGGGATGACCCACGCCGTCCGGCGTGCCGCGCAGCGATCACCTACCACCGAAAGGCGAATGTATGAGCGCGTCGGAACCTGTCGGCACCGCCCAGATCGGAGTGACCGGCCTGGCCGTCATGGGATCCAACATCGCGCGCAACTTCGCCCGCCACGGCTATACGGTCGCGCTGCACAACCGGTCGATCGCCAAGACCGACGCCCTGCTGAGCGCACACGGCTCCGAGGGTAAGTTCGTTCGCACCGAATCGATTCCGGAATTCCTTGCCGCCCTTGAGAAGCCACGCCGCGTGTTGATCATGGTCAAGGCCGGTGACCCGACCGACGCCGTCATCAACGAACTTGCCGACGCCATGGAGTCCGGCGACATCATCATCGACGGCGGCAACGCGCTCTACACCGACACCATCCGCCGGGAGAAGGCGATGGCCGCCCGCGGGCTGCACTTCGTCGGGGCCGGTATCTCCGGCGGCGAGGAGGGTGCGCTGAACGGGCCGTCGATCATGCCGGGCGGCCCGAAGGAGTCCTACACCTCGCTGGGCCCGCTGCTCGAGGAGATCTCCGCGCACGTCGACGGTGTGCCGTGCTGCACCCACATCGGGCCGGACGGCGCCGGGCACTTCGTCAAGATGGTGCACAACGGCATCGAGTACTCCGACATGCAGCTGATCGGCGAGGCATACCAGCTACTACGCGACGGCCTGGGCCTGACCGCGCCGCAGATCTCCGAGGTGTTCACCGAGTGGAACGCCGGTGAGCTGGACAGCTACCTGGTCGAGATCACCGCCGAGGTGCTGCGCCAGGTCGATGCCAAGACCGGCAAGCCGCTGGTCGACGTCATCGTCGATGAAGCCGAGCAGAAGGGCACCGGCCGCTGGACGGTGAAGTCCGCCTTGGACCTGGGAGTTCCGGTCACCGGGATCGCCGAGGCGGTGTTCGCGCGAGCACTGTCGGGTGCGGTCCCGCAGCGTCGCGCGGCGGCAGGCCTGGCCGCCGGGGCCCTCGGCGACCGTCCTTCGGATGCGGCCCGGTTCACCGAGGACGTCCGCCGTGCGCTGTACGCCTCGAAGATCGTCGCTTATGCGCAGGGGTTCAACCAGATTCAGGCCGGCAGCGCCGAGCACGGTTGGAACATCACGCCCGGCGACCTGGCGACGATCTGGCGTGGCGGCTGCATCATCCGGGCGAAGTTCCTCAACCGGATCAAAGAGGCCTTCGACACCGACCCCGACCTGGTGAGTCTGCTCGCCGCGCCGTATTTCCGCAGCGCGGTCGAGGCGGCCATCGACTCCTGGCGGCGGGTGGTGACCACGGCGGTCAGCCTCGGTATCCCGGCTCCCGGTTTCTCCTCGGCCCTGGCCTACTACGACGGTCTGCGCACCGAGCGGCTGCCCGCTGCCCTGACCCAGGCGCAGCGCGACTACTTCGGCGCCCACAGCTACGGCCGGGTGGACGCGCAGGGCAAGTTCCACACGCTGTGGAGCGCCGACCGCAGCGAAGTGCCGGCCTAAACCAGCAACCCCAGCACAGCGTCGGTGTAGGCCTTCGGATCCTCGATCTGCGGGTAATGACCCAGCCCGGGTAGCTCGACGACGTCGGCGGCCGGGCGCAGCTCGCGCAGGCCGTCGAGCACATTGGTGGTGGCGACCGGGTCGCCCAGCCCCCACACGAACCCCAGCGGTTTGGGCCAGTCGCGCACCGCGCCGTGCCAGCGCTGCGCGTAGCGCACCCGTTCGTCGAGGTAGGCCGTGAGCAGGTGCAGGATTCGATGACCGTCGTTGTGGGACAACAGATCCCACTGGGCGTCGGCTTCCTCCGGGGATATCGGGTGCTGCGCGGAGAACAGCCGGCCGAAGCCGCGGGTGAAGCCGCGCCGGTTGGACACCCGAGCGGCCAGAGCGCCGAAGCGGCTACGTAGCACTTTCTGACTGGGCCGCAGACTGGCCCGGTCCAGGATGACGCTGCCGTTGGACAGCACGGCGCGTTGCAGGTCGAAGCCCAACGTGCCGGCGATATCGCGGGCCAATAACTCCGTGGCCACCGAGGTGCCCATGTCGTGGGCGGCCAGCACCACCGGACCGGGCACTGTCGAGGCCACCACCTGCTGCACCAGATCGGCCTGCTCGAACAAGCTGTAGCGGTGCGGGCGCGGCTTGTCCGAGAGCCCGAACCCGAGAAAGTCCATCGTCAGCCAGGACCGGCCCGCCAGCCGGGCGACGACGCCGCGGAAATCGTAGGACGAAGACGGAAAGCCGTGTAGCAGTAGCACTGTCGGCCCCTCGCCGGGGGCTGAGCGTACGAACACCCGCCCCGCGTCGGTGGGCACGAACCTGCCGCCGTCCAGCCAGTTGCGCACGCTGGGCGCCATGCTCGAAAGGGCCATGGCTCAGATTAGCGCCAGCAGATCGTCCAGCGCGGACCCGGCACCGGCTGCCTCACCGAGATTCGTCAGCGCGTCAGTGATGTCGGTGAAGACGGCTTGCGGGAAACCGAGGAACGTCGTGGCCACGTCCTGCAGGCCGGTCTGCAGCGCGGTGCTGATGCCGGCCGGATCGCCGTCGAGCAGCGCCTGGTAAAGGTTCCACACCGCGACCTGCGGAGCCATGACCACCTCGCGCAGATCCATGAGCAGCGAGGTCAGCAGTCCCGGGTCTTCCGGTACGGGGATTCCGTTCCAGCTGACCAGTGTCCAGCCGTCGGTGGGGTTGCCCTCGATCTGCACGATGCCGGTGTTGGGCAACAGTGGGGATCCGTCGTCGTTGGCGAACATGGTCTGCAGCGTCAACGGCAGCAGCAGTGAGATGTCGGGGTTGTTGACGTTGAGCGCCACCCACGCGGCGATGTCGGCCTCGTTGTTGAACGCCACGGCGGTGATGGCGCCGTTGTCGCTTTCGACCGGGTTGGCCATCGCGGCGCTGTACATCGCCGCCACGGCCTCAGTGAACTTCTGGTCCATCACCACCCCATTGGGGTCCTCGACCGAGCCCGGGATCGGCATCAGCACCAATCCGAACAACGTCCAGAGCATCGGGGTGAATTGGTATAGGAAGCCCGCCAGGCTCGCGATCGGCTGGCCGGCATAGATCCCGCTGTCGATCTCGTTGAGTCCGGGCAAGATCTGCGTCGTCATGTTCTGCAGCGCGGCGAACGGCGCAGCGGTGTCGATGTCGCGGATCGCCTGCCCGGAGAAGATCCCGGCGACGTGGTCACCGAGTTCCTGGTGCAGTTTGTCGGCCACGTCGCGGGCCTGCTGTATCCCGAGATCGCTGAGCGGCGGGCCCGGATGATCAGGAGACGGTGTGATGACGTCGTTGAACGGTGGCATCCGCTGCCCGTGCCGGACGATGTCGATGACGACATCGTGCACGGCGCCATCTTGGGCCTCCGCGCTGGTGAGAGTGACCGCGGGGGCTGCGAGATCGGCGTGCACCGGCGGTGTCGCGGCAATGACGCCCGCGCCGACGAGGGCAGCCGCTGCGGCTACCGGACCGATCGAGACTGCCTGCATGACAGCTACCTCCTAGCCGAGGTTTCCGAGGGCGTCGGCGATGTCGCTGAAGACCGCGCCGGGGAACTGGCTCAACGCCGCGCTGACCTGCTCGAAACCGGTCTGGACCGCGGTCATGATCGCCTCGGGATCGGAGCCGAGAATGGCCTGGTGCACAGCCCACAACGACTCCTGGACCGGCAGCATCACGTCTCGGACGTCGACGAACAGGGCGGTCAGCAGCCCCGGGTCGGCGGGGATGGCGTGCCCGTCCCAGCTGACCAGGGTCCAGCCGTCGGTGGGATTGCCCTCGACTTCGACGACGGCGGCGTTGGGCAGGAATATGGTCGTCTGGCCGTTTGGGACACTGTGTGACTCTTGGAGCAGGTTCAGGAAGAACGGCAGATCGGGGTTGTCGACGTTCTGCATCACCCAGGCGAAGACGGACGCGGTGCTGCTGAAGGCCACATCGGTGAGCTGGCCGTTAGCGCTGACCACCCCGCTGTTCAGCGCATGGTCGTACATCGTCTGAACGGCGTCGCCGAATCGATCGTCGAGCACGATCCCGTTGACGTCGTGCGAGCCTGGCCCCTGCAGCAGCGCCAACCCCAGCGGCGCTCCGAATGTCCAGGCGCCCACGGTCAGGAAAGCCAGCCGACCGCCAAGGCTCTCAATCGGATCAAGCGCATAGACGCCGCTGTCCACCTCGTCGAGCCCGGGCAGTAGCCGGATGTCGGCGGGGGTGCCGCCGGCGCCCTCCAGCTCGGCGAACGGCACCGCGGTCTCCTGCACCCGCAGGCCCTGCCCGGAGAAGATGCCGGCGACCGGACCGAGTTCGTTGAACAGCTGCTGCCCGACGTCGTTCGCCTGCTCGTGGCCGAGGTCACTGAGCGGAGCCCCCGGATGATCCGGGGAGGGGGTCAGCAGCAGATCGTACGGCGGTGTCATCTGCGCATGCCGCACGAAATCGATGACGACATCTTGCGCGGTGAGTTCAACGTCGCGGTTGGCTGCGGTCGATGTCGCCGGCGGTGCAGCGACCGGCGCGGCGGCGATACCGCCGGCCAGGGCGGCGCCGGCGGTGAGGGACAAAAGCGGGCTGACCTGCATGGTGCGTACCTCTTTTGGGGTGCGAAAGTGTCGTCCGGATCGGCTGCGGAGTTGCCGTTTGAATATTCCGCAGCTTATTCGGCTCTAAGAATCTGACTGCGCTATTGAATTCTTGCCAGCTAATTGCCAGACAAGTGCGGTCAATGCCGCGGCGTCCGGCAGTGACCGGCCCGTCCGGCGCTTCGTGGAGAGCATCGGCGCCGAACTGCCGTGCCGGCCTCCGGTGCTCGCCCGCACCACCTGTCGGCGATGTTCGCCCCATCGGGCCGACCGTGGGACGGCACCCCTGGGCGCGCCCCGGTCGACGCCGGACCTACCTCGACGGCAGCAGCCAGGCCATCCGATTCACCTTGCGGTACAAGATAACAATGGGCACACGACGATGGATATCGCGGACGCCGTCAAGTCACCGCGGCGGCTAGGATCCACGATTGCGCCACTGCCGATGCAGTTTGCGCTCCAGGTAGCCTTCGAGGTGACATCCCCGCCACGCCGCCGGTGCATCGATCCGGCAGCCGCGGTCGGCACCGTCGCCCGGCCGGGTGGGCCGCGGGTGAGCAGCGGTCGCAATCGGGGTCCGAATAGCCGTGCCCCGCCGCTCGCAGCTAACTGTCATCTCTGTTCCCCTAAACGACGAGATGAGTTTACCTGACGACGTGGCTGTGAGGAAGATCAATTTTTCATCCGCGGGCCGTCGGTCACGAGTGGTTCCGCCGACCGGCGCCCGGTAGCGTGGCTGCCGGGCCGAAACGGTGCCCCCGGCGCGGCCGGGCCGGCGTCCGACGCCCGCCCGTACCCGGCCCAGAACCAGTGGAGGAAATTGATGGGCTCGTCGGAACCCAACGGCCCGATGTCGGGCGCCCGATGAGATTCGCCGGCGGATACGAACCGGGCTACGACCTGACCTACGACGATGTCTTCATCGTCCCCAACCGCTCGGCGGTCGAGTCCCGACTCGACGTGGATCTGTCCACGCGCGACGGTTCGGGTGCCACCATCCCGGTGGTGGTCGCCAACATGACGGCCGTGGCGGGCCGGCGAATGGCCGAGACGGTGTCCCGGCGCGGCGGCATCGTGGTGCTGCCCCAGGACCTGCCGATCGACGCCGTAAGCCAGACCGTGGCGTTCGTGAAAAGTCGCGACCTGGTGGCCGACACCCCCGTCGTGCTCTCCCCCGACGACTCGGTCTCCGCCGCGATGGCGCTGATTCCCAAACGTGCCCACGGCGCGGCCGTGGTCATCGTCGACGGTCGGCCGACCGGCCTGGTGACCAAGGCGTGCTGCGAAGGGGTGGACCGCTTCAGCCGAGTCCGTGACGTCGCGATGTCCGACCTGCTCAGCGTTCCGATTGGCACCGAACCCCGCAAGGTCTTCGACCTGCTGGAGCATGCGCCGGTCCCGGTCGCGGTGCTGACCAACTCCGACGGCACGCTGGCCGGCGTCCTGACCCGCACCGGTGCGATCCGGGCCGGCATCTACACCCCCGCCACCGATGCGGCCGGCCGGTTGCGGATCGGCGCCGCGGTCGGCATCACCGGCGAGGTGACGACCCGGGCCGCCGCGTTGTTGGCAGCCGGGGTGGATGTGCTGGTCATCGACACCGCGCACGGCCATCAGGAGAAGGCGATACAGGCGATCCGCTCGGTGGCCGCGCTGACGCCGGGGGTTCCGCTGGTCGCCGGCAACGTGGTGTCCGCGGCGGGCACCCGGGACTTGATCGGCGCCGGGGCGGACATCGTCAAGGTCGGCGTCGGCCCCGGCGCGATGTGCACCACCCGGATGATGACCGGGGTGGGCCGCCCGCAGTTCTCGGCCGTACTGGAGTGTGCGGCCGCAGCGCACGAACTCGGCGCCCACGTCTGGGCCGACGGCGGGGTGCGTCATCCCCGCGACGTGGCGCTGGCCGTTGCCGCCGGGGCGTCGAATGTGATGATCGGCTCGTGGTTCGCTGGCACCTATGAGTCGCCCGGCGACCTGATGTTCGACCGCGACGACAAGCCGTACAAGGAAAGCTACGGCATGGCGTCCAAGCGGGCGGTGGCCGCGCGCACGGCCGGCGACAGCGCGTTCGACCGTGCCCGCAAAGCACTCTTCCAGGAAGGTATTTCGACGTCGAGGATGATGCTGGACCCGGATCGCGGCGGAGTCGAGGATCTGCTGGACCACATCACGTCGGGCCTTCGCAGCACCTGCACCTACGTCGGCGCCTCGGACCTGGCCGAGTTGCATGAGCGCGCGGTGCTCGGGGTGCAGTCGGCCGCGGGCTTCGCCGAGGGCCATCCGCTACCGTTCGGCTGGTGAGGCCACCGGCGGCGACCCGTAGACGCTCATGACCATCGCCTTGACTCTGGGCAGCGTGCTGGCGTTCGTGATCCTCACGCTGGGGACCGCGATATTCGTCGCCGCCGAGTTCTCCCTGACCACCCTGGAACGCAGCGCGGTGCAGGCCAACGCCCGTCGCGGCGGCCGTCGCGACGCCTACATCCAAGAAGCTCACCGCACGTTGTCCTTTCAGCTCTCCGGGGCCCAGTTGGGTATTTCGATCACCACGCTGGCCACCGGGTATCTGGCCGAGCCGGTGCTCGCCCGGTGGCTGCGCCCCCCGCTGGCCGCTCTCGGCCTGTCCGAGCCGGCCGCCGCCGGGGTGGCGCTGGCGCTGGCCCTGGTGATCGCCACCTCGCTGTCGATGGTCTTCGGCGAACTGGTGCCCAAGAATCTCGCCGTGGCGCGCCCACTGCAGACCGCCCGGGCGACGGCCGGGCCGCAGCTGCTGTTCTCCCGGCTGTTCACCCTCGCGATCAAGGCGACCAATGGGACGGCGAACCTGATTCTCAAGCGGCTCGGCATCGAGCCTGCCGACCGGTTGACCTCGGCCCGGTCCCCGCGCGAGCTGGCTTCGCTGGTGCGCAACTCGGCGCGCAGCGGCGCGCTGGATCCCAATACCGCCACGCTGGTCGAGGGCTCGCTACGGTTCGGCGCCCTGACCGCCGCGGAGCTGATGACGCCGCGTTCGAAGATCGTCAGCCTGCAGGCCGGCGACACTGTCGCCGACCTGGCCGCCGCGGCCATCGACACCGGCTTCTCCCGGTTTCCGGTGGTGGCCGGTGACCTGGACGCCCCCGTCGGCATCGTCCACGTCAAACAGGTGTTCGCGGTGGCGGCCGCCGATCGGGCGACCACCCCGGTCACCACCGTCGCCGAGCCCGCGGCGGTGGTGCCGTCCACCCTCGACGGCGACGCGGTGATGGAGCAGATTCAGGCCAACGGCCTGCAGGCTGCCCTGGTCGTCGACGAATACGGCGGCACCGCAGGAATGGTCACGATGGAGGATCTGATCGAGGAGATCGTCGGCGACGTCCGCGACGAGCACGACGACGCCACGCCTGACGTGGTGGCGGCCGGCGGCGGCTGGCAGGTGTCGGGGCTGCTGCGCATCGACGAGGTCGCCAAGGCCACCGGCTACCGCGCCCCGGAGGGCTCCTACGAGACCATCGGCGGGCTGGTGCTCCAAGAGCTCGGCCACATTCCGGCGGCGGGCGAGACCGTCGAACTGACCGCGTTCGATCCCGACCAGCTGTCCGCGATCCCGCCGCGCTGGCTTGCCCGGGTCGTCCGGATGGACGGCCGCCGCATCGACCTGCTGGTGCTCACCCAACTGGGGGCGGGCGATGGCTGATTTGTTCAACGTCGTGTTGACCGTGCTGCTGGTCGCGGCGAACGCCTTCTTCGTCGGCGCCGAGTTCTCGCTGATATCGGCGCGACGCGACCGGCTCGAGGCGCTGGCCGAACAGGGCAGGCAGAGCGCGGTCACGGTGATCCGGGCCGGCGAGCAGCTGTCGCTAATGCTGGCCGGGGCGCAACTGGGCGTCACGGTGTGCTCGATTCTGCTCGGTCGCATCGGTGAGCCTGCCGTCGCCGACCTGCTCGAGCCGGTGTTCCGGCTGGTGGGCATCCCCGACGCGCTGCTGCACACCGTGGCGTTCATCGTCGCGTTGACGATCGTGGTGACGCTGCATGTGCTGTTCGGCGAGATGGTGCCCAAGAACATCGCCCTGGCAGGCCCGGAGACGGCGGCGATGCTGCTGATCCCGCCGTATTTGGTCTACATGGCGGCCGCCCGGCCGTTCATCGTCTTCTACAACTGGTGCGCCAACGTCACGCTGCGCGCCGTGCGGGTGCAGCCGAAAGACGAGCTGGAGATCACGGTGTCCACCGTCGAGCTCAGCGAGATGATCGCCGAATCGGTCTCGGCAGGACTGCTCGACCTCGAGGAGTACACCCGGTTGACCCGCGCCCTGCAGATCCGCAACCGGACCGTCGCCGACGTGGCGCTCCCGGTCGGCGACATCCGCGCCGTCCCGGCCGCAGCGCCCGGGCGCGGCCCCACCGTGGCGGCCGTCGACAAGGCGCTCGCGCAGACCGGTTATTCCCGGTTCCCCGTCGTCGACCAGGGCCAATACGTCGGCTACCTGCATATCAAGGACCTGCTGCCGATCAGTGAGAGCGCCGCGGCGGCCGCCGGCGGCGACGGCGCAGCCGCCGTAGTCGATATCGGCGTGGTACGGCCGCTGCCCCGCGTTCCCGCGTCGCTGCCGCTGGCCGACGCGTTGACCCGGCTGCGGCGGACCAAGAGCCATCTGGCCCTCGTGGTCGCCACCGATGGCGCTGTGGTGGCCATGGTGGCCCTCGAGGACCTCGTCCAGGACGTCGTGGGAACCGTCCGTGACGGAACGCAACATGTTTGACCTGGCCGAATCGGCTCTGAGAACCGAGCACTGGCAGGCGCGGGCGCAGGCCTACCGGCGGCGCCTGGACACCTTTCTGGCACCGCTGTTGCGCCAGGTCGCCGCCGGCGACCCGGTGCCGAAGTTCCTGTTCAGCTACTACAGCCTGCGGCCCCGACAGCTGCGCGGCTGGCATCCCGGTTTCGGCGTTGCCTTGGCCGGTGCGGCGGCGCTGCGCGAGTACCGCAACCGGCGGGGATACAGCGTCACGGGCGGCCGGGTCGGTGTCGGCGAGGACTTCCTGCGTGCGCGGGCCGACACCGTGACGTTCGTCGCACGGCTGCTGCGGGCCACCGCCGCCCGCCCGGCCCGGCTGAACTGTTTCGGGCTGCACGAGTGGGCGATGGTGTATCGCAGTCCGGTAGGGCAAACCGTCCGGCACGGTCACGTCCCATTGCGGCTCAGTACACCCGAAGTGGAACGGGTAGTCGAGTCAATACCGTTGCGTTGCACCCATTTCGACGCATTTCGCTTCTTCACCCCGGCGGCGGCGCCACGCAACGACGGGACGCCGCGGCGGGCCACCCAAACCGATTGGGAGCAGCCTGGTTGCCTGCACGCCAACATGGACCTTTACAAGTGGTGCTACAAGTTGGGCCCGTTGATCGAGTCGGAGTTGCTGCTGGACTGCCTGCAATTGGCCGCCGCCGCGCGGGAGATCGACATGCAAGCGAGCCCGTATGACCTGAGCGGCTACGGGTACGAGCCGATCTGCATCGAAAACCCGGTCGGCCGTGCAGAATACGTCCGTTGCCAGACCGAGATCTCGCAGCGGGCCGCACCGCTGCGCGCCGCTCTGCTCGAACGGTGCGAGCGGTTGTCGGCAATCGCCGGATGCGGATAGCGGTGCTTTCGGCCGGTAAGGTGAGGGATTGGCTATGAGGGAGGAAACCATGACGGATCGGGTGCCGGTTGGCGGTCTGCGGGTGGCGCGTGCGCTCTACGACTTCATCACCGATGAGGCGCTGCCGGGGACCGGTCTGGACCCGGACAGCTTCTGGGCGGGCGTGGACAAGGTCGTCACCGATCTGACGCCGAAGAACCAGGAGCTGCTGGCGCGTCGTGACGAGCTGCAGGCACAGATCGACAAGTGGCACCGGCACCGGGTCATCGAGCCGTTGGACACCGAGGCCTACCGGGCCTTCCTCATCGACATCGGCTACCTGCTGCCCGAGCCGGAGGACTTCACCGTCACCACCGCCGACGTCGACGACGAGATCGCCGTGCAGGCCGGCCCGCAGCTGGTGGTGCCGGTGCTCAACGCCCGGTTCGCGCTCAACGCCGCCAACGCCCGCTGGGGCTCGTTGTATGACGCGCTGTACGGCACCGACGTGATCAGCGAGGACGACGGCGCAACGAAGACGCCCGCGGGAGCGGACAGCGGCTACAACCCGGTGCGCGGCGACAAGGTGATCGGCTATGCCCGCAAGTTCCTCGACGAGTCCGTGCCGCTGGCCAACGGCGCGTGGTCCGAGGTCAAGAGCTTCGCGGTGAACGACGGCCGGCTGGTGATCAAGCTGGCCGACGGTCTGGAGACCACCGTGGCCGCGCCGGCGGAGTTCGTCGGTTACCTCGGGGACGCCGAGGCGCCGTCATCGGTGCTGTTGGTCCACCACGGCCTGCACATCGAGATCCTGATCGACCCGGACTCGCCGATCGGGGCGACCGATGCCGCCGGCATCAAGGACGTGGTGCTCGAGTCGGCGGTCACCACGATCATGGACTTCGAGGACTCGGTTGCCGCGGTCGACGCCGAGGACAAGGTGCTCGGCTACCGCAACTGGCTGGGGCTCAATCGCGGGGATCTGGCCGAAGAGGTCAGCAAGGACGGGAAGACGTTCACCCGGACACTGTCCGGCGACCGCGAGTTCACCGCGCCCGACGGCGGAACCCTTACCCTGCCCGGCCGCAGCCTGATGTTCGTCCGCAACGTCGGTCACCTGATGACCAACGACGCCATCGTCTTCGGCGCCGAGGGCGCCGAGGGCACCGACGGCCGTGAGGTGTTCGAGGGCATCCAGGACGCGCTGTTCACCGGGCTGATCGCGATGCACGGGTTGACTGCCTCCGACGACAACGGCCCGCTGCTCAACAGCCGCACCGGGTCGATCTACATCGTCAAACCGAAGATGCACGGGCCCGACGAGGTGGCGTTCACCGCCGAATTGTTCAGTCGGGTCGAAGACGTCCTCGGCCTGCCGCAGGCGACCCTCAAGATCGGCATCATGGACGAGGAACGCCGCACCACGGTCAACCTGCGGGCCTGCATCAAGGCGGCCGTCGACCGGGTGGTGTTCATCAACACCGGCTTCCTGGACCGCACCGGCGACGAGATCCACACCTCGATGGAGGCCGGGCCGATGGTGCGCAAGGCCGCCATGAAGTCGCAGCCGTGGATCCTGGCCTACGAGGACAACAACGTCGACGCAGGCCTGGCCACCGGATTGACCGGCCACGCCCAGATCGGCAAGGGGATGTGGGCGATGACCGACCTGATGGCCGACATGGTCGAGCAGAAGATCGCGCACCCACGCGCCGGCGCCAGTACCGCGTGGGTGCCGTCGCCGACCGCGGCCACCCTGCACGCGATGCACTACCACCAGGTGGACGTGTTCGAGGTGCAGCGGGAGTTGGCCGGAAAACGCCGCGCCACAATCGATCAGTTGCTGACCATCCCGCTCTCCGAGGGGCTGGCCTGGGCCCCCGACGAGATCCGCGAGGAGGTCGACAACAACTGTCAGTCGATTCTCGGCTACGTCGTTCGGTGGATCTCGCAGGGCGTCGGCTGCTCAAAGGTTCCCGACATCCACGATGTGGCGCTGATGGAAGACCGTGCGACACTGCGGATCTCATCGCAGCTGCTGGCGAACTGGCTGCGGCACGGGGTGATCACCGCTGACGACGTGCAGTCCAGCCTGGAGCGGATGGCCCCCGCCGTGGACCGGCAGAACGCGGGCGATCCGACTTACCTGCCGATGGCTCCGGATTTCGACGACAGCATCGCGTTCGCGGCCGCCCGTGAACTGATCCTGTCCGGAACGACTCAGCCCAACGGCTACACCGAGCCGATCCTGCACCGGCGCCGGCGCGAGTTCAAAGCCCGCGCCGGCCGCTGAGCGGCTACGCGGATTCGAGTGGGATTGACCGTGGCCGGAGAGCTGACCAGGCGGAGAGGACGCAGCCACCGTGGGTAGGCACAGTTTCCCCGGCCCCGACGATTTCGATGACGAGCCGCTCGACCCTGACTGGGACGCCGGAGCGCCCGATCCGTTCGGCTTCGGCGATCCGGACGACGACGACTACGTCGACGACTATCAGGACGCCTTCTACGACGAGCCGATCGGCAGCGATGCGGGCTATCACGCGGACCCGGCCCAGTACATGCGGCGTGGCAGCGGCAGCGAGGAAGAAACCCGGTACCGTACCGGGCCTTTCGGTTCGCCCGGGGCCTTGCCGAGCGGGTCCTACTCGGGCCGGGAGGCCGATCGCGACCAACCGCGCCGCGGTCGCCGCGAGCTGGACCGGTGGCGACGGCATCGCAACGATGCGGGCCGCCGCGGTGTCAGTGTCGGTGTGATCGCCGCACTGGTTGCCGTGATCGTCGTGGTGGGCACCGTGATCCTGTGGCGCTTCTTCGGCAACTCGCTGTCGCATCGCTCGGCCGTCGCCGCCGGCACCTGCGCCCACGGCGATCTGACGGTCGCCGTCGTGGCGGACCCCTCGATCGCCGACCACGTGCAGGGTTTCGCCGACCGATTCAACAAGACCGCCAAACCGGTGGGTGACCGCTGCGTGTCGGTGCAGGTCAAGCCGGTGGATTCCGACGCCGTGGTCAGTGGTTTCATCGGCGACTGGCCGGCACAGCTCGGCCAGCGCCCGGCGCTGTGGATTCCCGGCAGTTCGATCTCGGCGGCCCGCCTGCAGGCCTCGGCCGGCCAGGAAACCGTCAGTGACAGCCGTTCGCTGGTCACCTCTCCGGTCCTGCTGGCGGTCCGGCCCCAGCTCGAATCCGCCCTGCAGCACCAGAGTTGGGCGAGTCTGCCGGACCTGCAGACCGACCCCGACGGCCTGGGCCGACTCGGCCTCGCCGGTTGGGGGCAACTCCGGCTGGCGCTGCCGATCGGCGGCAACGGCGATGCCGCTTTCCTGGCCGGTGAGGCAGTGGCATCCGGCACCGCCCCGAAAGGCGCCCCTGCCACCGACGGGACGCCGGCGGTGCACCGGCTGGCCGGCGCACAACCCCACCTCGCCGACAACTCACTCGCCGAGGCGCTGAACGTACTGCTGCGCCAAGGCGATCCAGCGGCTGCACCGGTGCACGCGGTGGTGACCACCGAGCAGCAACTGTTCACCCGCGGGCAATCGCTGTCGGACCCGGCGAGCACCCTCGGTTCCTGGTTGCCGCCGGGGCCGGTGCCGGTCGCCGATTACCCCACCGTGCTGCTTGCCGGCTCGTGGCTCTCGCAGGAACAGGTCAGTGCCGCCAGCGAATTCGCGCGGTTCGCCCGCAAGCCGGATCAGCTCGCGGAGCTGGCCAAGGCCGGATTCCGGGTGGAGGGCGTCGCCCCGCCGAGCAGTGAGGTCACCGACTTTCCGGCGGTATCGGACACCCTGTCGGTAGGCGACGACGCGATGCGGGCCACGCTTGCCAATGCGCTCACCACGCTGCCGGGCGCTTCGGCGGTGACGATTATGCTCGACGAGTCCATGACGACCGACGAGGGCGGCAAAACCCGGCTGGCACATGTGATCGCGGCCCTGGATCAACGGATCAGGGCGCTGCAGCCGAGCGCCGTCGTGGGGTTGTGGACCTTCGACGGTGTGGAGGGCCACAGCGTGGTCACGTCCGGCCCACTGGATGAGCCGGTGAACGGCGGAACGCGGGCGGAGACGCTGACCCGGGAACTCGATGCGCTCAGTTCGACATCGGGCGGTGCGGTGTCATTCACCACGCTGCGCCTGGTCTACAACCAGGCGTTGGCCAATTACCACCCCGGACAGCGCAACTCGGTACTGGTCATCACCGCGGGACCGCACACCGACCGGACCCTGGACGGCCCCGGACTGCAGGACTTCATCCGGGCCAACACCGACCCTGAGCGCCCGGTCGCCGTCAACGTCATCGACTTCGGTGACGCCGACCGGGCGGTCTGGCAGGCGGTGGCCCAGCTGTCCGGTGGCACGTACCAGAACCTGCGCGGGGCGAACACCCCGGAACTGGCCGGCACGCTGAACACCCTGCTGGGCTGAGCGCCGCTAAGCACCCAGCATGTCGAGGATCTGCTGCGGGATGACGTCCACCAGCAGGGTGACCATCCCCCCGAACGAGCCGACGTTGATGTCGGCCAGATCCAGGTTGCCCAGGCCCAGGCTGTCGAGCAGGTCGGTCAGGTTCAGGTCCAGCGGGGGAATCAGGTCACCCAGGTTCAGCGGCAGGTCGTCGAGACCCAGGCCGCTGATCAGGCCACCCAGGTCCAGGCCGTTGAGCAGGCCGGTGATGTCGATGCCACCCAGGCCCAATCCACTCAGCAGTTCGCTCAGCGACAGGTCGCCGGTCGAGGCCGGGAAGCCCAGCGCCTCCAGCACCCCGCCGACGGTCAGGTCCTGACCGGGCACGATCCCCAGATCGCCGAGCAGGCCGCCGAGGGTCAGGTCGTTCGACGACAGACCCAGGTCACCGAGCAGGCCGCCGATCGTCAGGCCGCTACCGTCCAACCCCAGATCGCCGAGCAGGCCGCCGATCGTCAGGCCCCCGGGTGTCGAACCCAGAACGTCGAGCAGATCACCGACGGTCAGGCCGTTGCCGTCCAACCCCAGGTCGCCGAGCAGGTCACCGATCGTCGTGCCGGCACCGGAGAGTCCCAGCGCGCCCAGCAGGTCATCGAGTGTCAGGCCGGCGGTGTTCAGCCCCAGGCCAGCGAGCAGATCGTCGAGGCCCAGGCTGGTGGGCGTGATGCCCAGTGCACTGAGCAGGCCGTCGAGCAGGCCGCCGATGCTCGGGGCGGTCGAAGGTATGAGTAAGCCGATGGTGGCGACGAGTGTGTTGACCGCCCCGGTCACCAGGGGGGTCAACGGAATGCCGAACGCGGTCAGCACGCCCTCCAGAGCCGACGTCAGCAAACTGACCACGCTCCCGCCGGGCAATGCATCGCCGGCACCCAGGCCGATCAGGCTGAGCAGCAGATCCGGGCTGACCGTGCTGGTCGGGTCCAGCCCCAGCGAACCGAGCAGCGCGTTCAACATCGTCGTCGACACTGACGTGCTCGGGTCGAGCCCCAGCGCGCCGAGCAGACTGTTGATCACGGCCGGCGTCAGCGCGCTGTCCGAATCCAGGCCCAGCGAGTCCAGCAGATCGGTCAGCACCGCCGGCGAGATCACACCGTCCGGGTCCAGCCCCAGCGAACTCAACAGGCCGTTCACCACGTCCGTCGACACCCCGCCGGCCGGGTCGAGCCCCAACGTACCGAGCAGGCTGTTCAGCATGGTCGTCGACAGCGCGTTCGCCGGGTCCAGCCCCACCAGGGCCAGCAGGCTGGCCGGCGACAGCAGCGTCGTCGGGTCGATCCCGAATGCGCTCAGCACGCTGCTGAGCGGCAGATCGTTCAGGTCGACTCCGGTGTCCAGGCCCAGTCCACTCAAGACGCCGGTCAGGCCGAGGCTGCCCAACCCGAGGTTGCCGAGCCCCAGGAAGCCCAGCAGCCCGCCCAGGTCGGTGATCCCGCTGCCGAGGTTGAGCAGGTCGCCCAGCCCGTCGTCGCTGATGCCCAGTTCAGACAGCAGGCTGCCCAGGGTCAGGTTGCCCAGCCCGAGCTGATCGATCAGGTTCTGCAGGTCCAGGTTGGTCAGGTCCAGGTTGCCCAGCCCCAG
Organism: Mycolicibacter senuensis; assembly: GCF_003284925.1. Lineage (GTDB taxonomy): Bacteria > Actinomycetota > Actinomycetes > Mycobacteriales > Mycobacteriaceae > Mycobacterium > Mycobacterium algericum_A. The sequence goes on along the minus strand of NZ_QMEX01000037.1, from coordinate 9,232 downwards.
GGCGTTGAGCAACTGGACCAGGTTGAGGTTCACCTCCAGGTTCTGCACCGGGGCGAGCACGCCGTTGAGTACCGGGATGTTGATGATGCCCCCGAGCAGGCTGACGTTCTGGGCGCCGTTGAGATAGGCGTCGGCGATGGTGGCCGGTGCGGTGAACAGGGTGGAGAAGTCGCCGTTGGCCATGTCGGCCGCGGCATTGCTGATCGCTTGGGAGGTCAGTGCCTGCGCGCCCATACTGGCGATCGCCAGTTCGAGTCCGGGCGGCAGCTGCACCGAGACCGACGCCGGCAGCTCGGAGATATCGGTGGTGATGGTCGGCGTGATGCTGGTGAACGCGGAGATCACGCCGAACGGGTCGGTGAACAGCTTGCCGAAGACGGCGATGATGGCCGACCAGTCGGCGTTCTCGCTGATGTTGTTCAGGTTGGCCGTGGTGTGGGTGAAGAGGTCGGACCAGGCATCGGTCAGCGCTACGGCGTGGAACTGCGCGCCGGCTGCCGGCAAGGCCGGTGCAACGGGGCTGACCGGCGCAATCGCGATGATGCCGGCACCGGCCACGGCGATGCCGGCGGTGAGGTAGGGACGAAGCGCGAGCTGCTGCATGATCTCCTCCTTTTGTGATTCGCATCACCATCCAGGTAAGATCAGCGTAATCCTCATTTCGGGTTTAAATGAGAACTTCCTACTTTTTTATCATCCACGCATGTAGCAGCGCGGCGATTTCGATACACTACCGGGCCCAGTTTCAGCCCTAAAGTTCACAAACGCGGCGCAAGGTCCGCAACCAGGTTGGTCCTGGCTCAGGCGAAGGCTTCCACCGGGGGGCAGGAGCAGACCAGGTTGCGGTCGCCGAAGGCGCCGTCGATCCGGCGCACCGGTGGCCACACCTTCGGCCGGAAGTCACGTCCCAGCGGGTAGGCGGCCTGCTCCCGGGTGTAGGGGTGCTCCCACTTGTCGACCATTAGGCATTCGGCGGTGTGCGGGGCGCCGCGCAACGGATTGTCCTCCGCGGTCCACTCGCCGGCGCCGACCCGGTCGATCTCGCCGCGGATGGCGATCATCGCCTCGCAGAACGCGTCCACCTCGGCCAGGCTCTCGCTCTCGGTGGGCTCCACCATCAGCGTGCCGGCCACCGGGAAGCTCATCGTCGGAGCATGGAATCCGTAGTCGGCCAATCGTTTTGCGACATCATCGACAGTCACGCCGGTCGCTTTGGTGATCGCGCGCAGGTCCAGGATGCATTCGTGGGCGACCATGCCGTTCTCCCCGGTGTAGAGCACCGGGAAGTACTCATCGAGGCGGCGGGCGATGTAATTCGCCGACGCGATCGCCGTCAGCGACGCCGATCGCAGGCCCTGCGCACCCATCATCCGGATGTAGGCCCAGGTGATCGGCAGGATCGAGGCCGAACCGTAGGGAGCCGCCGAGACCGGCGCACCGCCGGGCAGTTCATCGGCCAGCGGGTGCCCGGGCAGGAAGGCGGCCAGGTGCGAACGCACCGCCACCGGCCCGACGCCGGGGCCGCCGCCGCCGTGCGGAATGCAGAACGTCTTGTGCAGGTTCAGGTGGCTGACGTCACCGCCGAAGCGCCCGGGGCGGGCCAGTCCGACCAGCGCGTTGAGATTGGCGCCGTCGACGTAGACCTGGCCGCCCGCGTCGTGCACGGCGGCGCAGATCTCGGCGATGTCGTGCTCGTAGACCCCGTGGGTGGAGGGGTAGGTGATCATCAGCGCCGACAGCGTCGTGGCATGCTTCTCGATCTTTGCGCGCAGATCGTCGAGGTCGACGTCGCCGTTCTCCCGGCAGGCGACCACCACCACCCGCATCCCGGCCAGCGCTGCCGACGCGGCGTTGGTGCCGTGCGCGCTGGACGGGATCAGGCAGACGTCACGCTGGGACTCGCCACGGCTGGCGTGGTAGGCGTGGATGGCCAGCAGGCCCGCGTACTCGCCCTGCGAGCCGGCGTTGGGTTGCAGCGAAACCGCGTCGTACCCGGTGATCCCGGCCAGCCACTCCTCCAACTGGGCGATGAGCCGGCGCAGCCCGGCAGCATCGGCGGGCGGCGCGAAGGGGTGCTGGTGGGCGAACTCCGGCCAGGTGATCGACTCCATCTCCGCGGCGGCGTTGAGCTTCATGGTGCACGAACCCAGCGGAATCATGCTGCGGTCCAAGGCGATGTCCTTGTCCGACAGCTCGCGCAGGTATCGCATCATGGCGGTTTCGGTCCGGTAGCGCCGAAAAGCCGGGTGCGTCAGGAATTCCGAAGTACGGGTGATGACGTGCGCGCACACCGGCTCGCGCCCCGACAACTCCGGATCGGCGACGTCGAAAGCCGCCAGCACTGTGGCCACATGGGCGTCGGTGGTGGTCTCGTCGCAGGCGACCGCGACGTGGTCGGCGTCGACGCGCCACAGGTTGATGCCGTCGGCCTTGGCCGCCGCGATGACCTCGTCGGCGCGGCCGGGAACGCGGGCCAGCACGGTGTCGAAGTAGCGGTCGTGCACCAGCGCGTCACCGAGCGCAGCGGCGATCTTCTGGGCCTGGCCATGCACCCGCCGTGCGATGGCGGTCAGGCCCTCGGCGCCGTGGTAGCAGGCATACATCGCGGCCATCACCGCCAACAGCACCTGGGCGGTGCAGATGTTCGATGTCGCCTTGTCGCGTCGGATGTGCTGTTCGCGGGTTTGTAGCGCGAGTCGGTAGGCCGGCGAGCCGTCGGCGTCCACCGAGACCCCGACCAGCCGTCCCGGCAGTTGCCGGGCCTGCTTGCTGTGAACCGCCAGGTAACCGGCGTGGGGCCCGCCGAAGCCCATCGGCACCCCGAAGCGCTGGGCGCTGCCGAACGCCACGTCGGCGCCGATCTCGCCGGGCGGCGTGACCAGGGTCAGTGCCAACAGGTCTGCCCCGACCGCCACCATCGCACCGCGTTCGTGGGCGGCCTCGATCACCTCCGACCAGTCGGTGACCCGGCCGGATGCCCCCGGCAGCTGGGTGATCACGCCGAAGAAGTCGCCCTCGGGCAACCCGTTGCGCAGGTCGGCGGTGACGATCTCGATGCCCAGCGGTTCGGCACGGGTTGCCAGCACCGCCGCGGTCTGGGTGAACAGGTCGGTGTCGACCACCAGCCGGTTGGCCTTCCCCCGCACGGCGCGCTGCATCAGCGTCATCGCCTCGGCTGCCGCGGTGCCCTCGTCGAGCATCGACGAATTGGCGATCTCGCAGCCGGTCAGGTCGGCGATCATGGTCTGGAAGTTCAGCAGCGCCTCCAGCCGGCCCTGGCTGATCTCGGGCTGGTACGGCGTGTAGGCGGTGTACCAGGCGGGGTTCTGCATGATGTTGCGCAGCAGCACCGGCGGGGTGACCGTGTCGTAGTAGCCCTGCCCGATCATCGACACCGCCACGGTGCTGGCGTCGGCCAGTTCGCGCAGTTCGGCCAGCGCCTGCATCTCGCCGGCGGCCGGCGGCAAGGCTTCCAGGCCGGGTGCGACACCGTCGGGGCCGAGCGGGTCGAGGATGCCGGCGGGCACCGCCTTGGCCGCCAGTTCGTCCAGCGAGCCGACCCCGATGGTGTCCAGCATCGTGGCGATGGCGGCGTCGTCCGGGCCGATGTGCCGGTCGACAAAACGGAATTCGGTGTGCTCGGCCACGTAGACCCCCTCGGCGATAGACGACTGGTGTCCCTCCCCCTCTGTCGTCTGCCCGTCCCGGGCGCCTGAGAGATTCGGCGCCGGCACGGGCGCCTTTCCCCATGGGCGGGTGGACCCGAACCGGGCAGCACCGCTTTCCAGAGGCATCGATGCGTGCGCGGTCCTGGTGCCTGAGAGGTTGACGGGGAGGTATTGCTCCTTCGGCGCCCGAGACTGGCTGCCCCGAGACTCTCCCGCGCTACGCTGATGCGCGGCCCAGTCTACCGAGCGTCCCTCGGCCGATGCGAATGCGCCGGGCCGGCCGGCGCTAACCGGTCTTGCGGTCGCGGAACTTGCGGCGGCTGGCCAGTTCATCCTCCGGCGCGGCGATCGACTCGCCGCCGTCGGCGCGTTCGCCGGGGAAATCGGCGATGACGCCGGTCAGCTCCCGCATCGCGCCCGATACCGCGATCCCGAACACGCCCTGGCCGCCCTGCAGCAGGTCGACGACCTCCTCGGCCGACGTGCACTCATAGACGGTGGTGCCGTCGGAGAACAGCGTGATGTTGGCCAGATCCCGTACCCCGCGCTCCCGCAGATGGTCGACGGCGACCCGGATGTTGTGCAGCGAGATGCCGGTGTCGAGCAACCGCTTGACGATCTTGAGCACCAGGATGTCTTTGAACGAGTACAGCCGCTGACTGCCGGAGCCGGCCGCGCCCCGAATAGACGGCACCACCAGTGAGGTGCGGGCCCAATAGTCCAACTGGCGATAGGTGATGCCGGCGATCTGGCAGGCGCTGGGCCCGCGGTAGCCGACCAGTTCGTCGGGCACGGAGTCATCGGGGAACAGCCCGGGCTGCACCGGTTCGCCGACGCCGGAAGCGGTCGCTGCGACTTCGCCATCCGAACCCGATTCGGAGGGACTCGCGAAGTTCAGCTGTTCCTGCCCCGGTTGCTCGCCCACGATGCTTCCTCTCGCCGATCGCGCTCGTTGCCACTGGCTGGCCGGTGGCCGCGTTTGCTCTTGCCCGAGTTGGTCGTGAGCATACGCTGTCCGGCGAGCCACCGTGCGGTTCCCGCCGTGGCTCAAGTATGGCGGCCGTGATTTCCGCATCCTGCTTTGGCGATGGGCGTGTCGTCGGACCGCTCGCAGATGAGACGGATCTGTGACGGGGCTGAGCCCGCCGCGCCGGGTCAGGTTGCTTTGAAATCGTCGGGCGACACGCTATCGAGGAACTCCTTGAACTTCTCCACCTCGTCTTCGCGCACCGCGCCGGAGGGCTCATCGTCGGTCTCGTCGGGGATCAGCAGGCCCGCTTCGGCCAGCACCGCCTCCTCGACGTAGATCGGCACCCCCACCCGCAGCGCGATCGCCACCGAGTCCGACGGACGCGCCGAGACCGTGATGTCACGGTCGAAAATCAGGTCGGCGTAGAACGTGCCCTCCTGCAGGTCGACGATCCGGACCTCCTTGAGCGAATGCCCCAGTGCGGCGATCAGGTCGCGGATCAAGTCGTGAGTCAACGGCCGGGCCGGTTCCACACCCTGCTGCTCCAGCGCGATGGCGGCGGCTTCGGCCTGCCCGATCCAGATCGGGAGGTATCGGTCGCCGTCGGCCTCGCGCAGCAACAACACCGGCTGGTTCTGCGGTTGCTCGACGCGAATGCCGACCACGCGTACTTCACCCATCTCCAGTCAGCCCTCCGCAATTGCTTAACCCAAGTCGCTGTGTCCCAGTCCGACTCGCTGCGAAACCCCCGGTCCGGCAACCGCATGTCGCACAACAAGCCGCCGACGCGAGTCTAGTCCTCAGCCGTGCAGAACGTCGTGTACCGCCGACTTGAGCAGCGCGGTGTGCAGCGCGATTGCCAGCGCGGCCACCTCGCGCGCCAAGTCGTCGGCGCGGTCGCGCGCGCCGGCCTTGCCACCCTTGACCAGCGGCCCGGCGATCTGTGCGATCAGATCGGACTGCCGGTCGGCGGCTGAGCGGAACGCCCGCAGGTGCCGTGGCTCGACGCCGTAGTCGCCCAGTCCGCGGGCGCACTGCGCGATGACGACCGCGTGTTCGTCGAAGAATCCGCCCGGCCCGGCCGTGATCACCCCCGTTCTGACCAGTGCCGTCAGCAGGATGTCATCGACCCCGGAGCGCTCCAGCAGGTCCTCCCGGCTCAGCCTGACCCGCCGGGGCGGTACGGGCAGCGCCGTGCCGCTGTGCGCGGCGTCGGCGGCCGACACCAACCGCGGCACCGTATACGGCGACTCGGCCAGCGGCAGCGCCCCGTCCGGCTCGGCGTCCAGCCTGGCCTTGATCACTTTCAGCGGCAGGTACTGGTCGCGTTGCGCGGTCAGCACGAACCGCAGACGCGCGCAGTCGTAGGCGCTGAACCGGCGGTAGCCCGACGCCGAGCGCTGCGGCGTCACCAGCCCCTCGGCCTCCAGGAACCGAATCTTGGAGATCGTGACATCGGGAAACTCCGGCCGAAGCAGATCCAGAACCGCTCCGATCGACATCCCGGCCGGTTCGGGGCTGTCAGGCGCGCTCACTTAGCTCCCCGGCCCGCCCTCGGTCTCAGCCGTCTTCGGGCCGGTCAGGAATACCAGCCGGAACTTGCCCACCTGTACCTCGTCGCCGTTGACCAGCACCGCCGAATCGACCGGCTCCCGGTTGACGTAGGTGCCGTTGAGGCTGCCGACGTCGACGACCTGAAACTCGTTGCCTTCCAGGCGGAACTCGGCGTGACGGCGGCTGACCGTGACGTCGTCGAGGAAGATGTCACTGTCGGGGTGCCGGCCGGCGGCGGTGACCGGTTGGTCGAGCAGGAAACGCGACCCGGCGTTGGGGCCGCGCTTGACGACCAGCAGCGCCGAACCCGCGGGCAGCCCCTCGACACCCGAGGTCAGGCTCTCACCGCCCGCCTGTGCGGGAGCGTCGAGTTCGCTCAGGAAGTCGGCGCGGAAGACCGATGTGGTTTCCACCGTGACCTCGTCGCCTGCCTGGTCCTGCCCATTTCCTGGGTCCTTCTCCGTCACCCGCTGCTCCTCACTGGCCACTGTCGTGTTACCTGGTCGCACCCGCCGGATATCCATGGCACCGGACCCACGATTGTTGAGTCGACCGTACCGCGCAGCGGTCGATAATGTGCCCCGCACCGCGGGATCGTGTCGCGGAATACCCGCCGCGATATCCGGCGCGTCCCGGCAGGCAGGCTAGCAATACTCATTCCGCCAGCGTCGCGCGGTACGCGTCGGGCGTGAGCAGCCCCGCGAGGGTCTCGTCCAAGCCGTCCGCGGCCTGAAGATCGACCAACCAGCCGGCGCCGTACGGATCGGAATTCACCAGCTGCGGGCTGGCGTCGAGGTCCGCGTTGACGGCAACCACTTTCGCCGAGATCGGCCCGAACAGGTCCGAGACGGACTTGGTCGACTCCACCTCGCCGAAGCTCTCCCCCGCGGTCACATCGGCGCCCACCTCGGGCAGTTGCACGAAGACCACGTCGCCCAGCGCCGCCTGCGCAAAGTCGGTGATGCCCACCCGGACGGTGTCGGTTCCGGTGCGCTGCACCCACTCGTGCTCGGCGGTGTAATACAGGTCGGACGGAACATTGCTTTCCGAGCTCACGGTGATCGTGCTCCTTGCGCTGTCGGGTTCACTTGACTGGCTGAGCGTATTGGCGCGGTTTCGGTTGCCGCAACACGGTCACCTCGACGTGGTCGGCCTGCTGCACCGCCATGGCGCCACCGAGCCGTTTAACGCTGTCGACCGCACCACCGGGAATGTTCATCGCGGCCGCCAAGGTAGGCGGATCGCCGATCGCCAGTACGGAATACGGTGGCACCAAGGCGATCCCGTCGAATTCCAGCTCTCCCGGCGTTCCGGCTACCCAGGAGTCCACCCCGATGCGCACCGCTTTGGCGGCGTCACGGACCTCCATCGCCTCGGCGCCGGCGGCTCGCAGTTCGTTGATGACATCCAGCATGGTCTCCGGCGCCACGCCGCGCGCCGGGTCGTCGACGGTGACCACCACCCCGGGCCCGACGGCGCCGACCGTCCCGACCATGATCGCCAGGGCGGAGAGCCGCGCCTGGGCGGTCTCGATGGCGGCGCGATCGCTGCTGCCGGACTCCTGCAGGGCGTTGAGCGTCTGCTGCAGCTCGGCGATCTCGGTGTTGAGCGCGGCTTCGCGCTGTCGCAGCGAGTCCAGCAGCACCAACAGGTCGGCGGGCCGGGCCGTCTCCAGGGCGTCGGTGGAGTCGTTCTGGCGGACCTGGGTGACGATCGCGATCCCCAGCAGCAGGCACAGCAACATCGCCAGTACGCCGAACAGCGGGCTGGAACGGCCCCCGCGAATACCTCCGAAGCCGCGCCGCGACGGCGCGCCGTCAGCGGTGTCGGGTAGTTCGTGCCGACCGTGCGGCACCGGATCCGTCCCCATGACGCGTCAGGCCCCGAACAGCCGTCGTCGCAGCGCCGCGGCGTTGCCGAAGATGCGGATGCCCAGCACCACGATGATCGCGGTGGACAGCTGGGTGCCGACCCCCAACTGGTCGCCGAGGTAGACGATCAGCGCCGCGACCAGGACGTTGAACACGAACGACACGACGAACACCTTCGCATCGAAGATCCGCTCCAGATAGGCGCGCAGCCCACCGAACACGGCGTCCAATGCCGCCACCACGGCGATCGGCAAATAGGGCTGAACCACCTCTGGAACGCTGGGATGAAATACCAGGCCCAGCACGATGCCGGCGACCAGCGCGGCGATACCGATCATCTAGAACCCACTCCAGCCTCCCGAACCGGATTTCCGCCCGGGTACGACGCCGACGGCCGCGTACCCGGCAAGGCAAGCTTGCGTCACGGCTGCCTGATCTGTTTGGCGAACCGGACATCTCGCACCGAACCGGCCGGCAGGGTCAGGTCTGAGCCGGTCCGGCTGTCGACGCGCACCACCACCCCGTAGGACACCTCCAGCAGGCGCAGCCGGTAGAGCCCGGGGGTCCGCTCGAAGGCGTCGCGCAACTCGCGCGGTGACCCGATGGCGCGCACCGAGTACGGGCTGCTGATCGGCTTGTTGTCAACCAGGATCGCGCCGCCGGCCTGCCGGATCGTCACATTGGGCCCGATCCGGACATCACCGATCGCGATCGCCTCGGCGCCACTGGCCCACAGCGAGTTGACGACGAGCTGCAGGTCGCGGTCCAAGATGATCTGTTGGCTGCCCGACACCCGCTGCTTGGAGGCATCGGAGAGGTTGCGTCCGGCAGCGCCCGGGTCGGTCACGGTGACGGTCAGCCCGGGGCCGGTCACCCGGCTGCTGGCGGCCGCCAGGCTCAGCGCGTCGAGGCCGGCCAGCACCCGCTGCCCCTCGGCGTCATCGGCCAGCCGGTGGCGGCGCAACTCATCGACGCGATTCGTCCAGGTGTCGCGTTTGTCGACAAGCCGCACCGTCACCGATTCGGCCGAACGAACGTTGCTGGCCAGCACCTGCTGGGCGTCACGCACCCCGGGCGCCAACGAGCGGGCCTGCGAGAACGCGACGGCGAACACCGTCGCCATCAACAGCGCCGCCACCGCCTCCCATGCCCAACGCGCGGCCGGCCGC
>NZ_QMEX01000036.1 GCF_003284925.1 Mycolicibacter senuensis | reverse complement strand
TCACCGGCCGGTCCGGCGGCCCGCGAAGCCCGGCGACGAGCTCTGGCCTCCTCCGGACCGGTCACGTCTGCCTCGGTTCGAGCATCAAGTCGGCCCAGTTCTCGGCCGGCAGCCATTTGTCGGCCCCCGAGACGAACACTCCGGTGCCGCCCGCCGGGTCGACGAACTTCCCGGTGCGTTGGTCATAGCTGCTGTAGGCGACCCCGTTGGCCTGCGCCTCGGCCGGCATTGGTCCGGGAGCGGGCCCGGGGGCCGGTCCCGGCGCCGGGTCCCGTCCGTAGGGCGGCAGGCCGCCGTTGCCGCCGGGGCCGGTCGGCAGGTTCTGGTCCGGCGGGGCATAGTACGGCCACGGTGCCGGCGGATTCGGGCCGAGTTCGTTCGGCGGGTAGGGCAGCGGGTACGGCGGATTGGGCGCCGGACCGGGACCGGCCGGCACACCCGGAGGCAGCGCGACTACCGGCGGGCCGGGGTCGTAGTCCGAACTCGGCGGGATGTACGGGAATTTGTTCATCGGCGTGATCATCCGCGGGTCGGTGATCGGCGTGTCGTACGGCACCGGCGGACCGCGCCACGCATTGCTGCCGATCGGGACGAAACCCTTCGGGTCACGGCAGAGCTGAATGGTCGGCGCCCGCTTGCCGGGATACTCCATGCACGGGTAGTTGCGCGCCCCGCGGACCGCGACCGAATCGTTCTGGGCCGCTTTGCAGTACAGCTCCTTGGGCAGTTCACGCACGGTCTCATCAGCGGGCGTGCGCATCTCGGTGAACGGCAGGAACCCCACCGTGCACGGCGGCGGGTCGTGCATGTCGATCTTGAAGTCCAGCTTGACGCCCTCTTCCATCGGGACGCCACCGGCGACCGTCATCAGCGCCGCCATCAGTGCGGGGAACACCACCAGCGCCTGCTCGATCGAGTTGCGGTAGATCACCCCGACCCGGCCGAAGTTGGCAATGCTGGCCGCCAAGGTCGGGAACGAGGCCCGGATCCCGCTGAAGGTGGTGTTCGCCTCGTCGGCGACACTCGGCAGGACCTGCAGCACCTCGCGGAGTTGCGGATCGGCATTGCGCACCTCGGTGGTGACCGCCGCCAACGACCGGGCCAGCGTCTTGATGTCGTCGCCGCTGCGGATCTGGGCATCCAGGAACGGTTCGAACTGATCGATCAGCCCTTCGGTCGCCTCGAAATTGGTGTTGGCTTCGTCGATCAGCTGCCGCGACGACGCGATCATCCGGGCCAGCTCCTGCCCGGAACCGTTGAAGCCCTCGAAGGTGTTGCGCAGCAGGTCGCGAAGGCGGCTGTTGGCGACGCTGTTGACCAGTGTCTGGGCCTGGTCGAGCATGCCGGCGATGTCCTGGCCTATTGCGGTGCGGTCCTGGCCGATCCGCGCGCCGTTGAGCAGCGCCCCGGCGGCCGCGGCTCCTTCCGGCGGAACCAGGTCGATGTACTGCTCACCGATCGCAGACATGCTCTTGACGGTTGCGGTGACGTTGCCCGGGACCTTGGTGCTGCTGTTGAGCCGCATCTGGGCGTCGATCCCGTGGTCGGTTAGTCGGACGTCTTCCACCCGGCCCACCGTCACGCCGCGATAAGTGACGTTGGCGCTCTTGTAGATTCCGCCGCCGGCGATGAAATCAGCGGTCACCTTGTAGGTGCCGATCCCCATCCGGCTGGGCAGGTGCAGGTAAAGGATCGAGATCGCGCCGACGGCCAGCACGGTGACCACGGCGAAGATCCCGAGCTGGATTCGGACGAGGCGGGTCAGCATCGCAGGTCATTCCTCATATCGGACAGCCGTGCCAGGCGGGATCTTGAACGGGTCGGCCGCCTGCCCGGACAGGTTCGCCATTTCACCGATCAGGAAGTCGGGCGGATTGAGCACGTCGTGCATGTGCGGCATGTTCGGGTCGAAGGCCCCGGTGGTGAAGACCGACTCGCCGAATCGCCGCAGCGTCATGTCGAAGGTGACGTAGACGTTCAGGAAGTCGCCGCGCACCGCGTTGCGCAGATACATCGACGGGAACGGGAAGGTCGGAATGAACGGGAACGCCGTTACCAACTCGTTGGCGTTGTCGGCGAACGCCTTGATGACCGGGTAGAGGTCCTTGATGTCGGCGGCGAAGTCCTCTTTGGTCTCGGTCATGATCCGTGACCCGACGGTCGCCAACCGCTGCAGCGCTCCGAACGCATCCACGATGTTGGCGCGGTTGTCGTTGAGCACCTCCAGCGCACCCGGCATGGTCTCCAGGGCCCGCGCGAGGCTGGGGGCACTGCGGGCCAGGGTCACGCCGATCCGGTCGAGCCCCTCGGCGGCGGCGATGATGTCATGGGCCTGGCGGTCCAGCGACGCCGTCAGCTCGGCGAACCGGGGCAGCAGTCCGGCGAAGGTGCCGGCCCGCCCGGCGACCGCCGCGTACGCCTCCTCGGTGATGTCCTGCAGCGCACCGAGATTGCCCTGGTTCACCACCACGCCCAGTGAGGACAGCACTTCTTCGGTGCTGGGGTAGCGACCGGTGCGGCTGAGCGGGATCTGGTCGCCGGGAGCGAGTCGGCCGGTCGGGGCTTCGTCGTGCGGTGCGGAGAGTTCGATGTGCTGGGATCCCAGCAGCGAGGTCTGGGCGACTTTCGCGGTGGCATTGGCCGGAAGCTGGACATTACCGTCCAGCGACAGTTTGACCGCCGCAAAAAAGCTGCCGTCCGGTTGCTGCACGGCCTGCAGTCCAGAGACGCTGCCCACGGTGACGTCGTCGACCATCACCGGCGAGTTCTGCGGCAGCGTGGTCACGTCCGGTAGTTGCACCGTGATGCTGTAGGACCCTCGGCCGTGGCCCGCGGTGCCCGGCATGTTCAGCGAGTTCAGCCCACCGAACTGGCAGCCGGACAGCACCAACGCTCCGGCCCCCAGAACGCAGGCAAGAGATTTCACCCTCATCCGCCCTCCCGTGGTGCGCCGGCCCCGGGCCGCTGCGGGCCGTGCGGACCGGGTGCCTGGCCCAGCTGTCCCGGCTCCGACGGCGGCAGGAACAGCGCGGCGACGTCATCGGTGCTCGGCGGCGTGACGCCCGGTGCGGGCATCCACTTCAGGTAGGGCACCGGTGTCTGCGCCTTGGCTTCGGTCTCCGGGGTGTCGTAGATGATCTGGCCCTTGTAGGCGGTGATCGAGTTGATCGGATGGAACAGGAACGGCACGAAGTTCATCGACCAGCGCCGCATGACCGGGCCCATCCGCTCCTTGCAGATCTCGGCCCGCTTGAAGTTGTCCGGCACCGAACCGACGTCGAAGACGCCGCCGCAGATGAATTGCACCGGGTTGGCGAAGTCGGGCAGCGACAGCAGGCCACTCAGGGTGCCCTGCGCGGGGTTGTAGATCTGATAGAAGTTGACCAGCCCGTGCGGGGTGATGTGCAGTACCTGCTCGAAGTTCTCGCTCTGGTCGCTGAGCAGCTTGCTGAACTCCGAGAGCTTGTTGACCTGGGCGATCAACGCGTCGTTGTTGTCGTGCAGGAAGCCCCGCACGTCACGCAGTGCCTGGTTCAGGGTGCCCAGCGTGGCATCCAGGTCGACCGAGCTGTCTGCGAGCACCGCCGAGACGGCCGCGACATGGTCGGTGAACTGCACGATCTGCTCGTTGCTTCCGGACAGTGCGTCGACCAGCACCTGCAGGTTCTTGACGGTGCCGAACAGATCCGTGCGGGAGTCACCGAGCCGTCCTGTGGTCGCCGACAGCTCCCGCAGTGCGCTGCGGAACGAGTCGCCGTTGCCGTCGAAGGTGTCGGCGGCCTGGTTGACGACCGCGCTCAGCGCGCCGTTGAGTTTGCCCTGCTCGGGTGCCAGTTGCGCGCTGAGCTGAGTCAGCTCCTTCTTGACCTCGTCCCACTCGACCGGCACCGCGGTGCGGTCTTCGCCGAGCACCGCGCCGTCGGCCAGCCGGTCGCCGCCGGTGTAGGCGGGTGCCAACTGGATCACCCGCGCCGAGACGATGTTCGGCGCCATCAGCACCGCGTGCACGTCGGCCGGCAACGGCACGTCCCTGTTCACCGACATGGTGATCTTGACGTTCTCCGCGCGCGGCTCGATGGACTCGATCCGGCCGACCGGAACCCCGACCACCCGCACGTCGTCGCCCGGGTACAGACCCACCGCCGAAGCGAAGTAGCCGGTGATCCGGTAGCCGCGCTGCGCCGGCAGCACCAGGTACACACCGGCGGCCAGCAGCGCGGCCAGCGCCCCGGCGAGCAGAATTCGCAATGACGGTCGCGTCATGGCGACTTCGGCTTTATCACGGTGCGCTCGGAGATCATCCCGCGCAGGTAGTCGGCCAGGCTGTCCGGAATCTTGCCGGGCTGGAAGTAGATGTCGAGCAGCACCTCCGACATGGTGGGCGGCGGCAGGCCGTAGAGGTTGATCTGGAAGCCCGGACCCGAGGCGACAACCTCGCCGAGTGTGGTGGCGTATCCGGGCAACCGGTCCAGTGCCCCCGCGATCCGGTCTTTGCGCTCGATCATGTTGTCCAGCACGAGATTCAGCTTGTCCAGGGTCGGACCGATCTCTTTCTCATTGTCAGCAACGAAGCCCGAAAGCTGTTGGGAAACATCGTCGATGCCAGCGACCAGCGCACCGAGTGCCTGCCGGCGTTCGTCCAGCGCGGCGAAGAGCTGATTGCCGTCGAGCACCAGCCGGTTGACCTGGGCGGCACGCTGGTTGAGCACACCGGTGACGTTCTTGGCGTGGGCCAGCAGCTGTCCCAGCGCCTCGTCGCGGCGGTTGATGCTGCGCGACAGCGCCGTCACCCCGTCCAACGCGCCGCGCAACTGCGGGGTGGCGTCGCGCATCGAGTCGGTGAGCACCTGTAGCGCCTCTTCGAATCGCGGCTTGTCCAGATCACGCACGTTGCCGCCGAGATCTTGCAGGGCGTTGTTGAGCGTGTAGGGCGCCCGGGTGCGTTCCAACGGGATCACCGTGACCGAGCCCGAGCCGGCCGGCGTGACCGACAGCGCCTTCTCCCCCAGCACCGTGTCGGTGCGGATCGCGGCCAACGATTGATCGCCCACCCGGACCTTCCGGTCGACGGTGAAGCTCACCTGCGCGCTGGCTCCGGCCAGCGCAACTTTGGTGACCTTGCCGACCCGCATACCGGACACCGTCACGTCGTTGCCGGCCATGATTCCGCCGGCGTCGGCGAAGTAGCCCTGATAGCTCTTGCCCTGCGGCCAGAACGGCAGGCTGGTGTAGCCGAACGACACCAAGACCAGGCATGCCACCAGTGCGATGCCCAACGTTCCGGTGCGAACCGGATTTACGCGATCAATTCTTGACAGGAGAGCACCTCCCCTTGCTGGTGTCGGTCTGGCCGCCCATCGGCAGGATGATGTCGCTGCCGGCGGGTCCGTTGAACTTCATCGAGACCGTGCAGTAGTTGATGTTGAAGAACGAACCGTAGGCGCCGAGTGCGTTGAGCCGCAGGTAGTTCTCCTCCAGCGGGTCGATGACGTCGTTGAGTTCCTGCTTGCGCTTGTTCAGCACGGTGGCCAGCGGCCGCGCGTTCTCGATCACGCCCTGCAGCGGCCGCCGGGTGCGCCGCAGCGTGTCGGTGAGGTCGGTTTCGACGGTGGCCAGCGGGCCGATCGCACCGGCGATCTGATCCTTGCCCTCGGCCAGGCCGGTGATGAGCTGTTGCAGCCGGTCGACGGTGGCGTCGAACTGCTCGCTCTTGTCGTCGACGGTGGCCAGCACTGTGTTCAGGTTGTTGATCACGTCGCCGATCAGCTGGTCGCGGGAGGCCAAAGTGGTGGTGAACGAGCTGGTGTTGGCCAGCATCTGCGTCAGCGCGCCGCCTTGGCCCTGCAGCAGCTCGATGATCGCGTTGCTGATCTCGTTGATCTTGGTCCCGTCCAGCCCCTTGAGCACCGGCCGCAGCCCGCCCAGCAGTGCGTCGAGGTCCAGTGCCGGCTGGGTGTGCTCCCGGGCGATGGTGCCGCCGGGCGGCAGCTTGCGCAGTTCACCTGCACCGGAGGCGATCTCCAGGTAGCGGTCGCCGACCAGGTTCTCGTACCGGATCAGTGCCCGGCTCGAATCGTAGAGCTGGTAGCGCTTGTCGAGGTCGAAGGTGACGTCGACGCTGTTGTCCGGTGTCAGCGCCACCCGCTTCACCGTGCCCACCGGGATCCCGGCGATCCGCACGTCTTCGCCACCCTTGAGCCGCGACGCGCTGGCGAAGTCGGCGTGATAGGTGTGGTTGGAGGCGAACCGGAACTCGCCGAACACCACCACCAGGCCGGCCGACACCAGCAGCATCGCCGCGGTGAAGATGGCGACCTTGATCAGGGTTGCACGGTGGTTCATCAGTACTCATCCCGTTCCGCGTAGGCGCCGTTGAAGAGGAACTGCGCGGTGGAGGGGGCGTCGAACTGCAGCTCGGTGTTCGGCTGGAACGGGATGTAGGCGCTGTCGGTCACCAGATACGGCGACCGGAACCAGGAGCCGCCGAACTGCTTGCTGGGGATGTCCGGCAGTCCACGGCAGTTCGGGCCACCGCTCGCGTTGGCCACCGGCAGGCTCTCCGGATAGGTGTAGGCCGGCGCGCCGGGCAGGAAGTTGGAGTGCACGTACAGTGCCGGCTTGGTGCCACCCAGCGACGGACCGAACCGCTCCAGCGCTTGTTGGATGCCCTTGAACAGGCAGCCGAACTCCGGGGAGTATTCGGCCAGCAGGCTGGCCAACGCCCGGAACCGCTGAATGCCGGCGATGAAGTCGTCTGCTGCCGGCGCGAAGGTGTCATAGGCGTTGTTGGCCAACCCGGTCGTCGCCAGCAGCGCGTTGCTCAAGTTCTCACGCTGGTCCACCAGCGTCTTGCTGATCGTCGGGACGTTGTCGAAAACCGTCGCCAGGTCCGGTGCGGCGTCCCCGTAAATGTTGCCGACCACGCCGGTCTTGGCGAAGCCCGTTTGCAGCTGCGGCAGCTTGGGGTTGAGTTTCGCCAGGTAGCCGTTCAGCCCCGACAGCAACCCACCCAGGTTGTCGCCGTTGCCCCGCAGCCCTTCGCCGAGCGCGCTGATCGTCCCGTTGAGCTGTACCGGGTCGATCTTGTCCAGCAGATCGGTGAGCTTCTGGAACAGTGTGTTGACCTCGAGTTGCACATCGGAGGCCGCCACGTTGGCTCCGCTGCGCAGCGACTTGCCCGACGGCACCGACGGTGGCACGAATTCCACTGACTTGGCACCGAAGATGGTGTTGCTGGCGATGTGCACGGCGGCGTTCGACGGGATGTAGGACATCGCCGCGCTGTCCATGGCCAACACGAGCTTGGCCTGATCGCCCTGATATTTGATGGACTTGACCTTGCCGACCTGGATACCGCGGTACTTGACCTTGGCGTCCTGCTCCATCACCAGGCCGGCCCGCGGCGAGGTGACGGTGACCTTGTCGGTCGGGGTGAAGACAGCGGTGTAGGAAAGATAGGTGAAAACGGTGGCGGCGAGCAGGATCGCGCCCAGGACGGCGGCCGCGATCCGCACCCGAGTACGACTCGATCCCGTGTCCACTTGCATCCCTTGCTATCCCGAGAGGTTGAAGTTACCGGACCCGCCGTAGACGGCAAGTGAAACGAACAACGTGATGACCACCACGACGACCAACGACGTGCGCACCGCCTGCCCCACCGCGATGCCGACACCGACCGGCCCGCCGGCCGCGTTGTAGCCGTAGTTGGTGTGCACCAGCATCACCGCGATGGACATGATGATCGCCTGCAGAAATGACCACAGCAAGTCGGTGGGTATCAAGAAGGTGTCGAAGTAGTGGTCGTAGAGGCCCGGCGACTGCGAGTTGATGAACACTGTGGTGGACCGGGCCGCGAAGAACGCCGCCAGCACCGACAGCGAGTACAGCGGGATGATCGCGATCAAACCGGCCACCAACCGGGTCGACACCAGATACGACACCGCGTGCACCGCCATCGCTTCGACGGCATCGATCTCCTCAGCCACCCGCATGGCGCCGAGCTGGGCGGTGGTGCCGGCGCCGATGGTGGCGGCCAGCGCGATCCCGGCGACCACCGGGGCCACGATGCGCACGTTCAGGAACGCCGACAGGAAGCCGGTCAACGCCTCGATGCCGATGTTGCCCAGCGATGAGAAGCCCTGCACCGCGATGACACCACCCGATGCCAGCGTCAGGAAGGTGGCCACCCCGACGGTGCCGCCGATGATGGCCAGCGCGCCGGTGCCCATGGTGATCTCGGCGATCAGCCGGACCGTCTCCTTACGGTATTTGGTCAGCGCGTTGGGGACGTAGCGGATGGATTCGGCGTAGAAAAGTGCCTGCTCGCCGAAGTCGTCGACGGCCTTGGGCACCCAGCGGAACAACCGCCGGAACCGCAACGTGGCGTCATAGCTCATGAGGCGCTCACTTGACCAACACCCGCACGCTGATCGCCGTCATGACCACGTTGATGACGAACAGGCAGATGAAGGCGTAGACGACCGTCTCGTTGACCGCATTGCCGACGCCTTGCGGGCCGCCCTTGGCGGTCAGGCCGCGGTAGCACCCGATGAGCCCGGCGGCCGTCCCGAACAGCAGCGCTTTGATCTCGGCCATCACCAACTCGCCGAGCCCGGTCAGCACGGTCAGCCCGTTGATGAACGCGCCGGGGTTGACGCCCTGCAGGAAGACGGAGAACACGTAGCCGCCGACCAGGCCGATCGCGCACACCAATCCGTTGAGCAGCAGCGCGACGAACGTGGATGCCAGCGCCCGGGGCACCACCAGCCGGTGAATCGGGTCGATGCCGAGCACCCGCATCGCGTCGATCTCTTCGCGAATGGTTCGAGCACCCAGGTCGGCGCAGATCGCGGTGGCGCCGGCGCCGGCCACCACCAGCACGGTGACGACCGGACCGAGCTGGGTGACGGTGCCAAAGGCAGTTCCGGCGCCGGACAGGTCGGCGGCACCGATCTCGCGCAGCAGGATGTTGAGGGTGAACGCCACCAGCACGGTGAACGGGATGGCGACCAGCAAGGTCGGCACCAGCGACACGCGCGCGATCATCCAGGTCTGGTCGAGGAATTCGCGGTACTGGAACGGCCGACGGAACATTGCGCGGAAAGTGTCGATTGACATTTCGACGAAGCCGCCCACGGCCCGGGCCGGAACCGTGAGCTGTTCGATCAAGGCTCGTCCTTCCCTAAGCTCGGGCCGCCGGTGGTCGCAAAACTGTATCCGGACACGCCGTGCGGCCGACGTCAATCGCTCGATTCGAACGTCGGCCCGCGTGAGCCGGATCATATTAACTAGAACACGTTCTTAGTGTCAAAGAACCCATTTAGCAAGTTTTCATGGGTTATCTATCCAGGTCAGACGCTGTTGTGATGCACGTCTCCTGAAACGCGTTCTAATCCCGTGCTAATCGGACTCCATCAGCTCCGAGGCTGAAAATGTCCGCCGCGGATCGCGGTCGGCAAAGTAATTCCCCAGCGTGTCCGCCAGCGCTGGCGGATCCCACGCCTGTCCGCCGGCACTAAATTTCTGTTCCACCGTTGGCGCGGCCATCAGCATTACCTCAGGTCCGTAGACGACGAAGACCTGACCGTTGACCGATGCCGACGCCGGGGAAGCCAGGAACCGGACCAGGGTCACCACGTGCTCAGGTGAGAGCGGGTCGATCTCGCCCTCGCCAACCTTGGCCTCACCGAAGACGTCGGCTGTCATCGCGGTACGGGCCCGCGGGCAGATGGCGTTGGCGCGCACGCCGTAGCGGCTCAGCGCCCGGCTCGCCGACAGCGTCAGGGCGGTGATGCCCGCCTTGGCCGCGCCGTAGTTGGCCTGACCGACCGGACCCATCAGCCCGGCTTCCGAGGACGTGTTGACGATGCGGCCGTAGACGGTTCCGGCTTCGGCTTCCTTGGCCTTCTGCCGCCAGTACGCGGCCGCGTTGCGCGTCAACAGGAAATGCCCGCGCAGGTGCACCGCGATCACGGCGTCGAAGTCGTCATCGGACATGTTGAACAACATCCGGTCGCGGGTGATCCCGGCGTTGTTGACGACGATGCTCAGCCCGCCCAACCCGTCGGCGGTGCTCACCAACTCGTCGGCGGTGGAGCGCTGGCTGATGTCTCCCGCCACCGGCACGCCCTTGCCGCCGACGGCGGCGATCTCGTCGATCACGTCGGAGGATTCCAGCGCCGGTGCGATGTCGTTGACGACCACGGTGGCTCCGGAACGGGCCAGCCCGATCGCTTCTGCCCGGCCCAATCCGGCGGCCGCGCCGGTCACCACGGCGACTTTCCCGGCCAGATCGATCGCGCTGTTCGCAGTCATGTACGCCGCTCCTGTCCCCTCGCGGCGCCCTCGTCGCCTGCGGTTATGAATACCTCTAGTCCCCTGCCGGGCCGAGGTTAGTCGTCAACGCGGCGCAGCGCAGCGCGGGGGCACTCGGCGATCGCCTGCATAGCGTGGGCTTCGCGGTCGGCTGGGACCGGCGCCATCTTGACTACGGCCTGCTCGTCGTCATTCAGTTCGAACAGGTCGGGGTCGATTCCGACGCAAATCGCGTTGCCCTCGCAGCGATCCAGGTCCACCTCAACTCGCATGACGCTCTCCTTGAAAAGCCCGAGACGGCCAACAGCATGGTCCGTCAGTGTCCGCTAATGCCACCATACGATCCAACAGCAGCCATACACGACGAGATAGGGCCACTGGACCCTAGCGACTAGAACGTGTTACAACGGGCTGTCGACGACAATTTTATCGTGAGCCCGATCACCAGCGAAGGACGACCCGATGCAGATCAGTTACACCGCTGAGCAGGAAGAGCTGCGTCGCGAACTGCGCTCGTATTTCACGACGCTGATGACCCCGGAGCGCCGGGAGG
Organism: Mycolicibacter senuensis; assembly: GCF_003284925.1. Lineage (GTDB taxonomy): Bacteria > Actinomycetota > Actinomycetes > Mycobacteriales > Mycobacteriaceae > Mycobacterium > Mycobacterium algericum_A. The sequence continues at coordinate 21,890 of NZ_QMEX01000036.1, read as the reverse complement.
CGCTGAGCTCGACGCAGGGCGAGTACGGGACCGGAAACGTCTACCGCGAAACGGTCGCCCAGATGGGTCACGACGGCTGGCTGACGTTGAGCTGGCCCACTGAGTACGGCGGCCAGGCCCGCTCGGCGATGGATCAGCTGATCTTCACCGACGAGGCCGCGATCGCCGGTGCCCCGGTGCCGTTCCTGACGATCAACAGCGTCGCCCCGACGATCATGGCCTTCGGCACCGAGGAGCAGAAGAAGTTCTTCCTGCCCAAGATCGCCGCCGGCGAGTTGCACTTCGCGATCGGCTACTCCGAGCCGGGCGCCGGCACCGACCTGGCCTCGCTGCGCACCACCGCGGTGCGTGACGGCGACGACTACGTGATCAACGGCCAGAAGATGTGGACGTCGCTGATCGCCTACGCCGACTACGTCTGGCTGGCGGCACGGACGAACCCGGAAGCCAAGAAGCACCGCGGGATTTCCATGCTGATCGTTCCTACGAGCGCGGACGGCTTCTCCTGGACACCGGTGCACACCATGGCCGGCCCGGACACCAGCGCGACCTACTACTCCGACGTGCGGGTGCCGGTGTCCAACCTGGTCGGTGAGGAGAACGCGGGCTGGAAACTGGTGACCAACCAGCTCAACCACGAGCGGGTCGCGCTGGTGTCGGCGCAGCCGATCTTCGTGGCGCTCGACGAGGTCCGCGAGTGGGCGCAGCACACCAAAGACAGCCACGGCAACCGGATCATCGACTCGCAGTGGGTGCAGCTCAACCTGGCCCGGGTGCTCGCCAAGGCCGAGGTGCTCAAGCTGATCAACTGGGAGCTGGCCTCATCCGACAGCGCCTCGCCGTCCCCGGCGGACGCATCGGCGGCCAAGGTGTTCGGCACCGAACTGGCGACCGAGGCCTACCGGTTGCTGATGGAGGTGCTCGGCACCGCCGCCACCGTGCGCCAAGACTCCCCGGGTGCGCTGCTGCGCGGCCGGGTGGAGCGCATGCACCGGGCGTGTTTGATCCTGACCTTCGGCGGCGGCACCAACGAGGTGCAGCGCGACATCATCGGCATGGTCGCCCTGGGCCTGCCCCGCAACCGGTAAAGGACTCGTTATGGACTTCTCCACAACCGAAGCAGCACAAGACCTCTCGGGTCTGGTCGGCACCATCGTCGACGCGGTGTGCACCCCGGAACACCAGCGCGAGCTGGACGGGCTGGAGCAGCGGGTCGACACCGAACTGTGGCGCAAGCTGGTGGAGGCCGACGTGGTGTCCAGCGCGGCGAGCGAGTCGCTGGGCGGCGGCGGGTTCGGCGTGCTGGAGCAGGCGGCCATCCTGACCGCCCTGGGTCGGCAATTGGCCGCCGTGCCCTACCTGGAGTCGGTGGTGCTGGCGGCCGGGGCACTGGCCAAGTTCGGCTCCGCGGAGCTGCAGCAGGCCTGGGGCGCACCGGCAGTGGCCGGTGCGAAGATCCTGACGGCAGCGATCGACGGTGACATGGGTGAGGGCCCGGTGCGGGCAGCGGCGACCGGTTCCGGCTTCCGCCTCACCGGTACCCGCACCCAGGTCGGGTTCGCCCCGGTGGCCGACGCCTTCCTGGTGCCGGCCGAGACCGATTCCGGCACCCGAGTTTTCCTGGTGGCCGCCACCGATCCCGGCGTGACGGTCACTCCGCTGGCGACCACCGGCCTGGGCAGTGTCGGGCACCTCGAGCTGTCGGGAACCGAGCTGGAGTCCGGCCGTCTCGTCGGCGGCGCCGAAGTTCTCGACCAGCTGAGCACCCTGGCCGCACTGGGCCGCAGCGCCTACCAGTTGGGGGTGCTGGAGCGCGGCTTGGCCCTGACCGCCGAATACGCCCGCGAACGCGAACAGTTCGACAAGCCGATCGGCAGCTTCCAGGCCGTGTCCCAGCGGCTGGCCGACGGCTACATCGACGTCAAGGGGTTGCGGCTCACGCTGACCCAAGCGGCCTGGCGCGTCGGCGAGGAGTTGCCGGCGACCAGCGAGGTCGCCACGGCCGCGTTCTGGGCGGCCGACGCCGGACATCGGGTGGCGCACAGCATCGTCCACATTCACGGCGGGGTCGGCATCGACACCGATCACCCGATTCACCGCTACTTCCTGGCCGCCAAGCAGACCGAGTTCGCGCTCGGGGGCGCTACCGGCCAGCTGTTGGCGATCGGCCGCGAGCTGGCCGACACCCCGGTCTAGGTCAGCGGTGCAGCGCTTCTCCGAACGTCACCTTGAACCCGGGGATGTCCGACAACGGCATGGTGGCGTCGTAGGTGCGCTGGTAGCCGGTGGCGCTGATCTTCCAGCCGTCGACGGTGCGGCGGTAGGTGTCGTGATAGAACGCGGCGCCGATCAGCATCAGGTTGAAGTCGGGCATGATCACCCGGTCCTGCAAGTACCAGATGCCGGTAGCACTGTCCGCGCCGGTGATGGTGATCTCGGGGTGGTTGACCCGGTGCTCGCTGATCACGTTTCCCGGCAGCGATGTCCGCATGAACTCCACCAGCGAGTCGCGGTCGGAGAAGCTGTGATCGCTGCCCATCGACTTGCCGTAGTCGGCGGTGATGTCCTCGGCCAGCGTGGCGGCGAAGTCGTCCCAGTGCTTGGTGTCCAGCGCTCGCAGGTAGCGGTACTTGACCTGCTTGATTGCCTCGATGTCGGCGAAGGCGTCGAATTCAGTCACCGCACCATTGCAGCACTAATGTGACCAGCATGTCAGCACCGGCTCCCATCGACGAAAAGCCCACCGTCACCGGGCTGCTGGCCCCGCTGGCCGACGTCGACGACCGCGGCGTCTACTACCAGGACGATTTCGTCAGCTGGCGCAACCACATCGCGGCCGGCGCTCGGTTGGGCGCCGCGCTGCGCGCGCGGCTCGACCCGGACAAACCGCCGCACGTCGGCGTGCTGCTGAGCAATACCCCGTTCTTCTCGACACTGTTGGTGGCGGCCGCACTGACCGGCCTGGTACCGGTGGGGCTCAACCCCACCCGCCGGGGGACAGCGTTGCAGCGCGACGTAGCCCACGCCGATTGCCAGCTGGTGCTGACCGACAACAGCACCGATGCCGAGGTCGCCGGCGCGATCGATGTCGAGTCGCCCTCTTGGGCTGACGAATTGGCCGGCTTCGACGATGTCTCGGTGACGTTCCGCGCCGCCGAACCCGATGACCTGTTCATGCTGATCTTCACCTCGGGCACCAGCGGTGATCCGAAGGCGGTGCGCTGCACACATGAGAAGGCGGCGTCCCCCGGGCTCATGCTCGCCCAGCGGTTCGGTCTGACGTCCGCCGATGTCTGCTACCTGTCGATGCCGCTGTTCCACTCCAACGCGGTGATGGCGGGTTGGTCAGTAGCGCTGGCGGCGGGAGCATCGATCGCATTGCGTCGAAAGTTCTCGGCATCAGGGTTCATGCCCGATATTCGCCGCTTCGGCGCCACCTACGCCAACTACGTCGGCAAACCGCTGTCGTATGTGCTGGCCACTCCGCAGCGGCCCAACGACGCCGACAACCCGCTGCGGATCCTGTACGGCAACGAGGGAGCGCCGCGGGATCTGGAGCGGTTCGCCGAGCGGTTCGACTGCACCGTCATCGACGGTTTCGGCTCCACCGAGGGCGGGGTGGCGATCGGCCGTACCCCGGATACACCGATCGGTGCATTGGGCCCCTTGACCGGCGGGAACACCATCATCGACGTCGATACCGGCGAAGAATGCCCCCCGGGTGTGGTCGGCGAACTGGTGAACACCAGCGGCCCCGGCCAGTTCCGGGGCTACTACAACGATCCCGAGGCCGAAGCGCAGCGGATGGCGGGCGGGATCTACCACACCGGCGACCTGGCGTTCCGCGATGACGCCGGCTACGCCTACTTCGCCGGACGGTTGGGGGATTGGATGCGGGTGGACGGCGAGAACCTGGGCACCGCGCCGATCGAACGGATCTTGCTGCGGCACAACGCTGTTGTTGAGGCGGCCGTTTACCCGATACCCGATCCCGCGGTGGGTGATCAGGTGATGGCAGCGCTGGTGACGGCTCCGGGGGCATCGTTCGACGTGCATGAATTCCGGGCATTCCTGGCCGAGCAACCCGACCTGGGACCCAAGCAGTGGCCGTCGTACGTCCGGGTGGCCGCCGCGCTACCGCGCACCGAGACGTTCAAGGTGCTCAAGCGGGTGCTGTCTGCCGAGGGTCTGGAGTGTGCCGACCCGGTGTTCCGGATCGAGCGCTCCTGAGTGGCGTGGCTACGTCGCTGGCCAGCCGACACCTTGCCGAGAAATGGGCTTACCGCTACTATTCCGGAAATCTCTTCGAGTTGGCGCACCACAGGGCCATTTCGGACCGCCACCGACTATCCACCCGGCCACGAACGACATCGGCAACATCGTGCCGACCAGGGCGTCGCCTCGACACCCAACCGGACGCAAGCATCGTGACCCATCCGGCACCCACTCGCCCGCCGCAGCTGTTCTGCGCGCCGAACCTTCGCTGCGCCGAGGTGGCCAGACAGCTGGTGGTACTCGATCTGTCCGCGGGCGTCTACGACGTGATCAACGAGGTCGGTGCGGCCATGTGGGCACAACTGACGCGGTCACCCGACGAGCGCAACATCACCGGCCTCGCCGAAAAGTACGGAGTCGCACCTGCCACGCTGGCAGCCGACTTCGTCGACTTCGCCACGGCCCAGTTGGCCGCGGGTCGCCTCGTCACCGATCAGCGCGCGACACCGCGACCTATCGAGCGGTCACCGCGGCGCGCCCCGACCATTCTGCGCGCGTTATGGGAACGTATTGCCGCAGAACGCGATCTGCAAAGGGGCTTCGCAACGGCCTACGCAGATCGGGTAGGGCCGACGGCCGACACCAGTGCGCCACGCATCGCCGTAGAACTCTTGATGAGACGCTTCCGAACCGCCGAGAGCCTCTACCCGGCCCGCCAGGCTCCGCTGGATTGTTTGCCGCGCTCGCTCGCCCTGACCCGCTTCCTGCGAACCGCCGGTTGGCCGGCTCTGCACGTGATGGGCGTGGCGCTCTACCCGTTCGAGGCTCATGCCTGGGTGGAGTTGAACGGGACCGCCCTGAATGAGGGCGACCTGCGGCGCTTCACCGTGATCCAGCAGGCGTGATGCAACCGGCCCGGCCATCACTGGATGGATTCCTGGTAGCGCTGCCCACCGAGACACCGGCACGCGTCCACGGGTGGCCTGGATTTCAGCGGTTCGGCGAATCCGCGGTGTGGTTTCATGGCTTCCTCGCGAGCCCGGCATCGCTCCGCAGGGAGTTGGACCTGGCGAAGTCGGCGCCCTTGGCGCAGATCGTGGCGGCCGGGTTGCGGCGGTGGCCCAACGACGCGGCCGAACGCATGGTCGGCGAGTACGCCGCGGTGGTGGTGAACGGCCCCGATGCCGTCCTGTTCGGGGATCGCATGGGCCTGCGTCCGCTGTACTTCGCCGGCGCGACGGACGGCACCGTGGTCTCGACCGACCTCGGCGCCCTGGTTCGCCAGACCGGTGCATGGCATGAACCCGACGAGGACTACCTGGCCGATATGTTCAGTGCCGGCTTGCATCTGGGGCCCCGAACGCCGTATCGCGGCATAAGCCGACTGCAACCCGGTGAGTTTGCCAGCTGCCGGGCGGGCCGCCTGCGGGTACGAGGTGGTTGGCGTCCACCCGAGGAGCCGCGCCCGGGAACCTTCGACGAGCACCAGGAGCTACTGCGCGTAGCCGTCAAACATGCTGTCGCGGGGGCATTGTCGTCTGACGGTACGCACGCCGTCGAGTTGTCGGGCGGGCTGGACACCTCGACTGTCTTGGCCGTGGCCACCGGCATCACCCCGATACATGCACTGAGCTTCGTCCATCCCGGCTCCCCGGGCAGCGACGAGTCTTCTTGGATTCGAGCTGCCCTTCGATCGACGCCGGCACCGTGGCATCCGATCGACGCCACCGAGCATGGGCCCTTCACGGCGGGGCCGGAACTCGGCATCTTCCTGCCGGCACCGACACGCCGGATTCTCAACTGGGCACCCAACGCTGCCGAGGAGGCTCTTGCGAGGGAGCTGGGTGTGCGAACGATTCTGACCGGCGAGGGCGGGGACGCCGTGTTTCTCGCGGGCCTGCTTCCCTGGTACTTGGCCGACCTGTTGCGAACCGGACGATGGGCGCAACTACAGCGCGAGTCGCTGAGATGGGGCGCGCAGTCCGAACTGGGGCGTTCCGCCGCTTTCTGGGTACGGCGTGCGGCAATCGACGGGCTGCGGCGATGGCGAAGCGGCCGGACGCTCACCCTGGAACCACCCCGGCCCATCGCCGCATCGGCACCGTGGTTGCGCCAGGACTACATCGAGCGTCACCGCCTGCAGCACCGGGCACAGGTCACCACGACCGTCCGTGCGCGGTCGGTGCACGGCCAGGCCGTCGTGGAGAGCGTCCTGCGCTGCGTCGAGTTCGCCAGATCCCGCCAGCTGTTCGCCCCGGAAGGCATCGAAGTGCGTCATCCACTCTTGGCGCCTTCGTTGGTCGACGTGGCGATGACCACGCCGTGGGACATCGCCGCAGATCCTCGGATCGACCGTGCCGTGCAACGGTACGCGTTCGCCGGGCTAGTCAGCGAGACCGTACTTCGCCGGCGGTCGAAGTCGATCGCCGACGAGGCGATATTGCACGGATTTGAGCGCAACCCCCGCTGGCGCGAATACCTCGGCACGAATCCGCAGATCGTGCAGCGCGGCTATGTCGACGCCGACGCCTGGGACCGCGCGCTGCACTCCGCCGGGCGCATTGGCGCGGTGACCCAGTTCTACACCGCGATGCAGATCGAGGTCTGGCTGCGCCACCTACACCATGCGGCCGACCCGACACAACGGATTGCCGCATCAGAGTACTTTAGTACCGATTCAAGGGATTTTCGGACGTGACCCGAGGTAGCTCGTATACTTTTGTAGCCAGCAGGAATCAGATCACGGAGGTCTTACGGTGCAGAGCTACTCTCCCCCACTGGTGGTGCACGTTGGGGACGTGCGTGATGCCACCCAGGGCAGTGGTAACTACCTTTCCGACAGCAGTACCGGCTACGGCTACATGGGCTGGTACAGCCGGCACTACGACACCCCCGACACGGTGGCACCGCTGCCACCCCGCTGACCGCCGCAGGACTGCGCCGGTCAGCGGGGCCTGTTGTCCCGCGGTCGCGTCGGCGTAGCCAACCGGTCATTCCCGAGCGATGCGGGGTCGGCATCGTTAGCCGCGTGCAGTCGCGTATACAGGCCGCCGAGCGTGAGCAATTGTTCGTGGGTACCCTGCTCCACCGCCCGCCCCTGGCTGAGGACAATGATCCGATCGGCCACGGATGCAATGAAATCCATGTCATGGCTGACCACCAGGCAGGTTCGATCGCCGGCATATTCGCGGATCACTGCGGTCACCCTCGCCCGCTGATCCGTATCCAGGTTCTCGGTCGGCTCGTCGAGCAGTAACACCTCGGGCCGACGGAGCAGGCACCGGGCGAAGGCGATCAATCGCTTCTGGCCACCAGACGGCACCTCCACATCGATGACGGTGTCGTAGCCGTCTCGCACCTTGGCCGGATCGCAGATCACGCTATGAACGTGGGCCAGCTCGCATGCCGCTTCGATGTCGCGGTCGGTGGCGTCGTGTTTGCCCAGCCGCACATTCTCGCGGATGGTGTCTTTCAAGAAGAACGGGAACTGCGCGAGCTTGGACACCTGCTCGCGCAGCGAATGCAGCGTCACGTCGCGGATATCGTGTCCGTCCAACAAGATCCGGCCACCCTGCGGGTCCAGGAACCGGAGCAACAGATTGAAGACGGTCGACTTGCCGGATCCGATCGGGCCGACCAGCGCGACCGTTTCACCCTCCGCGATCGAGAATGACAGCCCGTCGAGTATCTTCTGGTGCGGCGAATAACTGAATGTCACGTCGTCGAACACCACGCTGCCGCGGACCTCACCGAGCGGCGTGGCGTTCGGTCGCTCCCGCACGGTCGCCTCGGTGTCGAGGAGTTCATACGTTGACGCAATGTGCGGCAGGATCGACTTGTACGTCGTGTACGCCAACACCATCCGCTGCACCGCCGCGAACATCGTCGGCACGTAGGCGATGAACACCACCAGGCCCGCGAAGGTGAGACCAAAGCGGCCGCTGAATGCGATACCGGTGATCAACACCAGCACGGTGCTCAGCGCGATGAAAACCTGAACTCCGTTGGCCGCGGCCTGCATCCAGATCCTCATCGCGGCCATATTCCTCGTTGCGGACGTCGACGAGACCCGGAACAACTCGTTGCGTTGACGTTGGGCATTGAATACCTGAATCTCGGCGATACCACTGGTGGTCTCCGCGAGTTCGCTGCTCATGGCGCGGTTTGCCATCATCGCCCGTCGGGTGGCAGTCTGAAGCCTCTTCCCCGCGAGGCGAAGTGCCATCAGCGCCAAGGGGGCCAGCACCAGCGACACGATCGTCATCTGCCACGACAGCGCCAGCAGATAGCTCAATGCGATCAGCAGCACCACGGCGTCGACTGCCGGTGGGACAAGGCACTCGGTCAAGAGCCGCTGAACACACGGGGCCTCTTGCTGTACTCGCTGGATAAGCGCACCACTGCGCGCGCCTATGAAGAAATCCAGTGACAGCGACTGAATATGGCCGTGAACGCGCTGGAGGATCGCGCTGAGCAGCTTCCGCTCGACGTGTGCGCCGACCCAGGCGTTGGCGAAACTCAGGGCTTGCGCGAGCACCAGCGAAACCGCCCATACCGCCAGCAGCGTCGCGAAAGTCACCGGTGTTGTCAGCCAACCGAAAATGCCGGTGGACCCACCGCTTTCGCGGCTCAGCAACGCCCCCCGCGAGCCCCACACGTCAGCCAGATTGCCGTCCATGCCCGCAACTGCGACCGCCTGCATCAGCGGCCCGAACGCCGCGTTGGACACGAACGGCAGCGCGGTGACGAACAACCCCAGCAGGACCGAGAGCAGTACCGTACCGCGGACCGTGTGCAGCATGACCAGGCTGCGTCGGATGTACATGGACCCGCTCCTCGATCAAGGCGTCGGCAGGGTCGTCAGTTTGCGACACCGCTTTTTCCAGCGCGAACACTGTGACAGTGGGATGATCTGCTGATGTCGTTCCAGTAACCCGCCGACCACAGCTTCTGTGGCCAACCCGGAAAGCCCTGCGCGCCTGATGCCCAACATCGTCACGACATCCCTCGCAGCAATCGTCGCAGTGGCGTTAGTTTCGGTGACATCATGCGGCAACAACGAATCGCGTTCGACAACAGCGCAACCGACTTCGACTCAGGTGTCACCTCGGACGCCTGCCGATCCCATGCCGACCGCCGCCTCGGAATCGGGAGAGTCCAACGGTAAGACCTATACCGTCGCGGCCGCCACGATCGCCGGAGCCACTCCGGACGGTGGCGGACGCTGGCACGCCGAGGTCGCTCAGGTGTCCGGTGGTGACCCCTCGGTGGCCGAGGCGTTCAACAAAGCCGGTGACGCCTCGGCCCGCGACCAGATCGAGCAGGTGCGCACCGATGCGGACTCGATACCGTCGTGGACCTTCGAAGTGAAGTCCGAGTTGTTCTTTCGGCCTACCGCGCTCGCGCAACTTCTCACCGGTGTCTACTACGCGCACGGGGCCGCCCATCCGAACAACTACGTCAGCACGGTCGTCATCGACAGCCGTAGCGCCAGACCCATCACGTTGAGCGACCTGTTCTCCGATGAGCAGGACGGCCTCAACCGGCTCTCGGAACAGACCAAGCGGATATGGCCGACGGTCTACGGTGACGGTGGCGAGCCGATGCTCGACGAACCCGGCAACCGGCCGATCGCAAAGAACTTCGCGAACTGGATTCCGACCGCCGACGGCTTGGAACTTCATTTCGCCGACTACCAGTTCGGGCACGGCTTGCCGGTGATCACCGTGCCGTGGGCGGCGCTGACCGATGTGCTGGCGCCCGACATGGCGGTGCTTGCACAGCGGTGAGCACAAGGCTCAGAAGAGCCGGTAGAAGTCGCGTGCGATCTCGAACCCGTGACCGTCGCCGTTCTCGCAACGGATACCGGAGGTCTCGCTGACGCAGCTGTAGCCGGGCATCTTCTCGCGATCCCCGTACTGCAGCGTGCGCGCGTCGCCACCGAAGGTGGTATCACCGGCGCACACGAACTCCGGCTTACCGGTGGCCTCGAGGTTGATGCCCTGGCCGTATCCGGTCTGACTCGGACAGTCTGCCGGCCGGGGCGGCGGCGACCAGTCCCGATCCCGGACGTCGCACCGAACCCAGTCCGAATCGGCCAGGCATGCGATGTTTCCGCTGGGGGACTCGAAGAAGTGCATCTCCGACTCGGCGGCGGCAGCGGCAGCGCCGCTGATCGCCGCGACGGTCAGGGTTGCGGCGGCGATCACTGCGTGGACGGGGGCTCTCATACCGAGACGATAATCCAAAATAGAAATGAGTGCGGTTTTTCGCGAACCTTTCCGTCGCGGTGGCCTCGAAGGGGGTATAGCTGCCGACCCGCCCCGTCGGCCGCCACGATTTCCGCCGCCTGGCACGCAATACTGAGGCAATGCCTGCTGCCCGTCGAGCACTCGTCGCGGTCCTGGTCGCCCTGTTGGCCCCGGCCTCCCCTGTTTTACCGGCCTCCCCCGCCTCCGCGGAGCCCCTCCAGCCCGCGTTCGCCAGACTGGCCGGCACCATCCCGGCCACCATCGGTATCGCCTACGCCCCGGTCGGCCAGAACGGCGCCGGCACGCTCGGCACCCTGCAGAACGGGGTGGCCTGGTCGACCATCAAGGTCCCGCTGGCAATCGCGGCGATCCACGCCAACCGCCCGAATGCGCAAGACCTCGCGGCCCGGGCCGTCACCGCCTCCGACAACGACGCCGCCGAGAAGTTGTGGTCCGAACTCGGCCCGGCGCCGCAGGCCGCCCAGCAGGTGCAAGCCGTGCTACGGGCCGGCGGCGACACCGGCACCGCAGTCGAATCCCGGCGGCTGCGGCCCGAATTCAGCGCCTTCGGCCAGACCCAGTGGCCGCTGGCCCGCCAAGCGGTGTTCGCCGCCCACCTGCCGTGCATGGCCGTTGCCGCCCCGGTGGTCGGCCTGATGAAAAACACTGTGACCAGCCAGCGTTGGGGCCTGGCGAAGATCGGCGCACCGACCAAAGGCGGTTGGGGCCCCGGCCCCGGCGGCGGCTACCTGGTGCGGCAGTTCGGTATCGTCGGTACCCCGCGGGGCGATGTCGCGGTGGCGATGGCCGCCGAACCGAACAACGGCAGCTTCGATGCCGGGGTGGCCGCGCTCGACCAGATGACCGAGTGGCTCAGCGCCAATGCCGCCGCGCTACCGGGCGGCCGCTGCGGCGGGTAGGTTAGCGGCTAACCACTTGTTACCCGCGAGTAGGAGACAGCAATGCCCGCTCCGTCCACCGCAGAATTCGACCGGCTGCGCGCGCTGGTCGCCATCGAGGACGCTGACGCCCGCCAGTCGAAGACCATCGACGAGGTCTTCACCGGCAAACCACTGACCACCATCCCGGTGGGCACCGCCGAGGATGTGACGGCGGCCTTCGCCAAGGCCCGCACCGCCCAACAGCAGTGGGCGGCCCGCAGCGTCAAGGAGCGCTGCGCGATCATCGAGCGCTACCGCGATCTGGTGATCGCAAACCGGGACTTCCTGATGGACGTCGCTCAGGCCGAGACCGGCAAGGCCCGTTCGGCGGCCCAGGAGGAGATCGTCGACATCATGCTCAACGCGCGCTACTACGCGCGCCAGGCCACCAAGCTGCTGGCCCCCAAGCGGGTGCAGGGCCTGCTGCCCGGCATCGTCAAGACCGTGGTCAATCACCACCCGAAGGGCGTCGTCGGGGTCATCTCACCGTGGAATTACCCGATGACACTGTCGATTTCGGATGCGATTCCCGCACTGTTGGCCGGTAACGCCGTGGTGGTCAAACCGGACAGCCAGACCCCGTACTGCACGCTGGCCAACGCTGAACTGCTGTACCAGGCCGGTCTGCCGCGTGAGCTGTTCGCGGTGGTGCCCGGCCCGGGGTCGGTGGTCGGCACCGCGATCGTGCAGCAGTGCGACTACCTGATGTTCACCGGATCCAGCGCCACCGGCCGCTCGCTGGCCGAACAGTGCGGCGCCCGGCTGATCGGGTTCTCTGCCGAACTGGGCGGCAAGAACCCGATGATCGTCACCAAGGGTGCGAACCTGCCCGAGGTCGCCAAAGCCGCCACTCGGGCCTGCTTCTCCAACGCCGGGCAGCTGTGCATCTCGATCGAGCGGATCTACGTCGAACGGGAGATCGCCGACGAGTTCGCCGCGAAGTTCGCCGAGCAGGTGCGCGCCATGAAGCTGTCGGCCGCCTACGACTTCTCCGCAGACATGGGCAGCTTGATCTCCGAAGACCAGATCAAAACCGTCTCCAATCATGTCGACGACGCAAAGGCCAAGGGCGCCAAGGTTATCGCCGGCGGTAACGCCCGCCCCGACATCGGGCCGCTGTTCTTCGAACCCACCGTGCTGACCGACGTCACCGACGAGATGGAATGCGGGCGCAACGAGACGTTCGGGCCGGTGGTCTCCATATACCCCGTCGACAGCGTCGACGAGGCCATCGCCAAAGCCAACGACACCGAGTACGGGCTCAACGCCAGTGTGTGGGCTGCAACCAAGGCGCAGGGTGAGGCGATCGCCGCCCGGATCAAGTCCGGCACCGTCAACGTCGACGAAGGCTACGCACTGGCATTCGGCAGCACCGCGGCGCCGATGGGTGGGATGAAGGCGTCCGGGGTGGGCCGCCGCCACGGCGCCGACGGCATCCTGAAGTACACCGAGTCGCAGACGGTCTCCACTGCCCGGGTTCTGAATCTGGATCCGCCGCTTGGGATCCCGGGTCCGCTGTGGCAGAAACTGCTGACCCCGATGATCCGCCTGGTCCAGGCGCTACCCGGCCGGTAGCGCTTCGACCCGCCACCGGCTGGCCGCCGACGCTCGCAGCCGTGACGCTGCTCGGTGCTGCCGAGCCGATCAGCGACGACCTGTCCGGGCTTTGCCCCGGCTGGCGGCATGCTCCAGATCCGCCAGCGCCGGTTCGATGGCATCGGCCATCTTGTGGATGTCCTCGGCGACTTCCGGGGTGGTCACGAACCCGAAGTCGAGGTGGTCGCGGTAGGAGAAGCAGGTGATGTTCAGCGCCACGTCCATGACCGGTGGCCCCAGCGGCACCAGCGATTCCACTTCCGCGCCGGCCATGTAGAGCGGGAACGGCGGGCCGGGAACGTTGGAGACGACGAGGTTGATCGGGGCCAGCCGATTCGACAGGCCGGTCGCGGTGTAGGCGCGCGCGGCAAGCTGCAGCAACCCGGGCGGTGTGGTGTCGGTCAGGCCCATGATCTGGTGCGCCGACAGTGCCTTGGCCATCTGTTTGGCGCTCTGGGTGTTCTCGTGAATCATCTTGAGCCGCTGGCCCGCGCCCTCGAGATCGGTGGCCAACGACACCGTCATCGAACTGACCTTGTTGCCGACCTCACCCTGGCTCTCCTCGGTGCGGGTCGACACCGGGATCTGGGCGACCAGCGGCTTGTCCGGCAACTCGCCGCGCTCACTCAGATATTGCCGGACGGCGCCGGCGACCATGGCGAGCACGACGTCGTTGAGTTTCACGCCGTAGGCGTCCTTGACGGCCTTGACCCGGGCCAACTCGACGCGGCAGGCGGTAATCCGCCGGTGCGGCGACACGCTGGCATTGAACCGGGTCACCGGGGCGTCGAAGTAGCGTGGCGGTTTACGTGCCACGCCCAGACCGATCGTGGCGATCTGCTGACGGACGGTCTGTTGCAGCAACCGGCCGATGCGAAACGGCGTCATGACCGCGACGTTGACCAGCGCACCGATGGCACGGCGCTCGAAGCTGGGAATGCCGTCATCGGTTGGCGATCCGATCGCCTGCGGTTCCGGTGGACGCGGTTCCGGCGTGACGTCCAGCATGATCTCGGAGAGGCCCGCGCCCGAGACACCGTCGACGATCGCGTGGTGCATCTTGGTCAGCGTCGCGACCCGGCCGCCGTTGACCCCCTCGATCACCCACACTTCCCACAGCGGTCGGGAACGGTCCAGTTTGTAGGACATCAACCGGCCTACGAGCTCTTCGACCTCGCGGCGCCCGCCCGGGGCCGGGACGCCGATACGCCGCACATGGAAGTCGATGTCGAGTTCGTGGTCTTCGACGAACCACGGCCGGTCCAGACCCAGCGGCGCACCGCTGACCTTCCAGCGCAGCTGCGGCAGTTGCGGTAGGCGCTCGATCAGCAGTTGGCGGACCAGCCCAAAACTGTAATTCGGTGCCTGGCTGGTATCCAGGATCGCCAGCCCACCGATGTGCATGTGCCAGCCCGCAGTCTCGGCAGACCAGAACGCGGCGTCGACGCCCGAAAGTCGCTGCATCGACCGAGACTAGCCCCGCGACCCCGGTCACCGGATACGGATCGCGGGAATCTCGCTGGGCCCATCACATGTGGTTGGCGTGTACCTCATCGGCGGGACGGGCTTCGGTCTGCTCCTTGGCCCACCGGTAGTCGGGCTTGCCGGCCGGGGAACGCTTGACCTCGTCGACGAACCACAGACTGCGGGGCACCTTGTAGCCGGCGATCTCGGTGCGTGCGCAGGTGTTGATCTCCTCCAGCGACGGCCGAGCATCGCCGCGCGGCTGCACCACCGCGGCCACGTGTTGGCCGTAGCGGGCGTCGGGCACGCCGACCACCAGGGCGTCGAACACGTCCGGGTGGGTTTTGAGGGCGGCCTCGACCTCCTCGGGGTAGATCTTCTCGCCCCCGGAGTTGATCGACACCGAGCCGCGACCGAGCATGGTGACGGTGCCGTCGGCCTCAACCTGCGCGTAGTCGCCGGGGATGGCGTAGCGCACGCCGTTGATGGTGCGGAAGGTTTCCGCGGTCTTCTTCTCGTCCTTGTAGTAGCCGACGGGGATGTGGCCGCGCTTGGCGATGATGCCGCGGACGCCGGAGCCGGGCTGGACTTCGTTGCCGTCCTCGTCGAGCACCACGGTGGTCTTGTCGATGGTGACCCGGGGGCCGCCGGTGTGCGCCTCGCCCTTGGCGACGATGCTGGTGCCGCCGAAACCGGTCTCGCTCGACCCGATGGAGTCGGTGATGATCCGGTTGGGCAGCAGCTCCAGCAGCTTCTCCTTGATGCTGGGGCTGAACAGCGCCGCGGTGGATGCCAGCAGGAACAGCGATGACAGGTCGTACTCTTCGCCTTCGGCCTGGGCGGCCAGCAGCGCGTCGAGTAGCGGGCGCGCCATGGCGTCGCCGGTGAAGAACAGCAGGTTCACCTTGTGGTCGTGGATGGTGCGCCAGACCTGATCAGGGTCGAATTCCGGTGCCAGCACCACGGTTTGGCCGCTGAACAGCGACATCCAGGTGGCCGACTGGGTGGCGCCGTGGATCATCGGCGGGATCGGGTGGCGGACCATCGGCGGGTTGGCCGCGGCCTGCTTGGCCAGGTCGTACTCGTCGGCGACCGGCTCGCCGGTGGCGAAGTCGGTGCCGCCGAACAGCACCCGGTAGATGTCCTCGTGGCGCCACATCACGCCCTTGGGGAACCCGGTGGTGCCGCCGGTGTAGAGCAGGTAGATGTCGTCGGCGCTGCGCGGGCCGAAGTCGCGCTCCGGTGAGCCCTGAGCCAGTGCGGCCTCGAACTCCACACCGCCGTAGCGGGCGTAGTCCAGATCGCTGCCGTCCTCGACCACCAGGATGGTCTTGACGTTCGGGGTGTCGGGCAGCACGTTGGCGACCCGGTCGGCGTATTGGCGCTCGTGCACCAGCGCGACCATGTCGGAGTTGTCGAACAGGTAACGCAGCTCGCCCTCGACGTAGCGGAAGTTGACGTTGACCAGGATGGCGCCGGCCTTGACGATGCCCAACATCGCAACGACGATCTCGTTGCGGTTCCGGCAGTAGAGGCCGACCTTGTCGTCCTTCTTGACGCCCTGGTCGATCAAGTAGTGGGCCAGCCGGTTGGCCTTCTCCTCCAGTTGGGCGTAGGTCAGCTGCTCGTCCCCACAGATCAGGGCAACCCGATCCGGAACGGCGTCGACGGCGTGTTCGGCGAGATCCGCGATGTTGAGAGCCACACCACACAAACTAGAACGTGTTACATTTCGTTTTCAAGTCGAGGCCTCAACGCGGAAAGGCGGACGCCGGTGAGCGAGTCGTCACAACAGCCCCACGCCCTGGTTGAACAGCGCGGGCACACGCTGATCGTCACGCTGAACCGGCCCGAGTCCCGCAACGCGTTGAGTGGCGAAATGCTGGCGATCATGGTTGAGGCCTGGGACCGGGTGGACAACGATGACGACATCCGCTCATGCATCCTGACCGGCGCCGGCGGCTACTTCTGCGCCGGCATGGACCTCAAGGCGGCCAACAAGAAGGCGCCCGGCGACTCGTTCAAAGACGGCAGCTACGACCCGTCACGCATCGACGGACTGCTCAAGGGCCGCCGGCTGACCAAACCGCTGATCGCCGCAGTGGAAGGGCCCGCGATCGCCGGGGGTACCGAGATCCTGCAGGGCACCGACATCCGCATCGCCGGGCAGAGCGCCAAATTCGGCATCTCCGAGGCCAAGTGGAGCCTGTACCCGATGGGCGGCTCCGCGGTGCGCCTGGTCCGCCAGATTCCGTACACGATGGCGTGTGACCTGCTCTTTACCGGTCGGCACATCACCGCCGCCGAGGCGCTGGAGATGGGCTTGATCGGCCACGTGGTGCCCGACGGTTCCGCGCTGGACAAGGCGTTGGAGATCGCCGAGCAGATCAACAACAACGGTCCGCTGGCGGTGCAGGCGATGCTGCGCACCATCCACGAGACCGAGGGCATGCACGAGAACGACGCCTTCCAGATCGACACCAAGATCGGCATCAAGGTGTTCTTGAGCGAGGACGCCAAGGAGGGACCGCGCGCCTTCGCCGAGAAGCGCAAGCCCGAGTTCAAGAATCGCTGATGCGGATCGCTGTCACCGGCGGCACCGGATACCTCGGCGCCCACACCGTTCGGGCACTGCTGGAAGCCGGGCATTCGGTGCATCTGCTGGTCGCGCCGGGCTGCGGTGACGAGCCCGTCATTCCGCGGTTGCGCGAGCTGGGCACGCTGGAGGTGCTCGACGGCGACATCCGCGACACCGCGGTGGTGGCCGCGCTGCTGGAGGGCTGTGACGCGGTGCTGCACGCCGCCGGAGTGGTCGGCACCAACGACCGGCAAGAGAAGTTGATGTGGGACATCAACGCCTACGCCACCGAGGCGATCCTGACCCGCGCGGTGGAAGCCGGCCTGGACCCCGTGGTGTCGGTCAGCAGCTACAGCGCACTGTTCCCGCCGCCCGACGGTGTTATCGGCCCGGACTCGCCCACCGTTCCCGGGCGCAGCGCCTACGCCCGCACCAAGGCCTACGGCGAGCGGGTGGCCCGGCGACTGCAGGACGAGGGGCACCCGGTCGTGGTCACCTATCCCTCCAGCGTGGTCGGTCCCGCGTTCTGGACGGCACCCGGCGTCACCGAGCGGGGCTGGGCGCCGATCGTGAAGTACCGGGTGGCCCCGGTAGTGCGCGGCGGTATGGCGATGGTCGACGTGCGCGATGTCGGCCAGGTGCATTCGTCTTTGATGAAGCCCGGTCGAGGCCCGCACCGCTACCTGTGCGGCGGGATCATGGTCAGCTTCGACGAGATGATCGCCGCGGTGGAGCGGGGCCTGGGCAAGCCGGTGCGCCGAATCCGGGTGGCCCCCAGTGTTTTCAAGGGCATCGGCTGGGTCAGCGATCTGGCCAGTAAGTTGCTGCCGCTGCCGGAGTCGCTCAGCTACGAGGCGGCCTGGCTGCTGACCTCGGCCACTCCGACCGACGACTCGGCCACGTTGGCGGATCTCGGCTTGCAGTGGCGTTCGCCTGTGGACGCGATTGTGGAGTCTTTGCGGGCTGGGCTCAGCCCCGCTGCGCCGGTCCTGCCGCCAACCATCCCGCCGAACGTGTAACCACTGCCGAATTTCGGTGGCATTTTCGCAGCCAGTACACGTTCGGCGGTTGTGTCAGTGGTAGTCGGCAGACTCCCGCCATGGCGACACCGTTCCTGGGCAGCGAGGCCATCCGAAGCGGGCGGCTGACGCCCTACGCCTTGCGGAGCCGATTCGTCGCGATCCATCCGGACGTTTATGTTCCAGCCGGTACTCGACCCACCGCGGTATTGCGAGCCCAAGCCGCGTGGCTGTGGTCGCGGCGACGTGGCGTCGTCGCGGGCCAGTCGGCCGCCGCGCTGCACGGCGCGAAATGGGTCGATGACCACGCGCCAGCTGAATTGCTCTACGACTGTCGCCGGCCACCCAAACACATCCACTCCTGGTCGGACCGCGTCGGCGAAGACGAGGTGCAGCTGATCGGCGGCATACCGGTGACGTCGCCGGCCCGCACCGCATTGGACCTGGCCTGCCGCTATTCCCAGGTCAAGGCGGTCGCGGCCATCGACGCCCTCGGACAGGCCACCGACCTCAAGATCACCGAAGTCGAGTTGCTGGCCGAACGATACCGGGGACGCCGCGGGATCTGTGATGCCCGAATCGCGCTGCGGCTCGTCGACACCGGTTCTGACTCACCACGGGAATCCCGGCTGCGACTGTTTCTCATTCGATCCGGCTACCCGCCGCCGCAGACACAGATCCCGGTTTACGACGAATGGCAGCAGCTTGTCGCGGTCATAGACATGGGCTGGGAGGAGATCATGGTCGGCCTCGACTATGAAGGCGAACATCACCGCACCAATCCACGGCGCTTCAACCAAGACATCCGACGCCACGAGACGGTGACCGGGCTCGGCTGGATCGACCTGCGGATCACCCTCGAAGACACCGACGGCGGCATCCTTGGCCGGGTCGCGGACGCCTGGGCGCGACGAGCGTGTACTCCCAGCGATTTTCGGGCGCGCTTTTCGCGCTGAGTACACGCTCGGTTACGCGAGCACCGGCTTGCTCGGCGTGAACACCACCGGCATGGACACCGGACCGGATACGAAGTTCGCCGGTCGCAGCGGCACCTCCGCACCGTCGGCGAGTCGCAGATCCGGCAGCCGCTGCAGTACCCGCTCGGTCATCAGCGAAAGCTCCAGCCTGGCCAGCTGGTTGCCCATGCAGAAGTGGGTGCCGAAGCCGAACGCGACATGACTGTTGGGGTCGCGCTTGATGTCGAACCGTTCGGGGTCGTCGAACACCGCCTCGTCGAAGTTCGCCGATTCGAACATCAGCATGATCTTCTCACCCTGGCTGAGCTGGGTACCGTGGAACTCGGTGTCGGCGGTCAATGTGCGGCACATGTTCTTCACCGGGGAGGTCCACCGCAACATCTCCTCGATCGCCCCGGCCAGCAGACTCGCGTCGGCGCGCAGCATGTCCCACTGATCGCGGTGGCGCAACAACTGTTCGGTGCCGCCGGACAGCGTGTGCCGGGTGGTCTCGTCGCCGCCGATCAGAATCAGCAGGGTCTCGAAGATGATCTCGTCATCGGACATCACCGCCCCGTCCACCTCGGCGTTGACCAGAACGGAGAACAGGTCGTCGGTGGGTTCGGCCCGCCGTTTGACGATGATGTCGCGGGTGAATTCGGTCCAGCCGGCGAACGCCTCCATGACCGCCTGGAACGTCGCCGATGCCGGATCCAGGTGCGAGCTCTGCCCCGCCACCAAGTCGTCGGACCACTTCAACAGCTTCGAACGATCTTCGGGAAGGACGCCGAGCATGTCGCCGATCACCGCCATCGGCAGTGGCGCTGCGATATCGCGGACGAAGTCACACTCACCCCGCTCGCAGACCGCGTCGATCAACCTGTCACAGAGTTCTCCGATGGACGGCAGCTGGGCGTGCACCCGCTTACGGGTGAAGCCGGCGTTGACCAGCTTGCGGCGCACCAGATGTTCCGGGTCGTCCATGTCGATCATGTACGGCATGCCCGGCTGGTCGGGCCGGATCCCTCCGGTGCTGGAGAACAGCTCGGGGTTGCGTTCGGCGTCGATCACCGCGGCGTAGCTGGCCGCGGCGGCCAGACCATTGCGGTCCCGGAACACCGGCTCGTGAGCGCGCATCCACTTGTAGGCGGCGCGCGCTCCCCCGTCGGAGTAGAAAGTGCCGTCGGTCAAGTCGACATCAGGCTTGGTCATCGGCTTCACATCAGCCATAACCTCAGTCATCAGCATCCTCCGGATTACAGTGGGCGTCATGGCTCTTTCACAGCACACCATCGCTGGCACTGTGCTTACCATGCCGGTCCGCGTCCGTCAGGCGGATGTGCATTCCGCGATGTTCTCGGTTTCGGCGGACGCCGCGCAGGCGATGATCGACTACAGCGGCCTGCAGGTTTTCCAGTACCGGCCCGGGCAGGCGGTGGTCAACCTGATGCTGGCCCGCTACATCGACGGCGACCTGGGGAAGTACCACGAGTTCGGTACCGCGGTGATGGTCAACCCGCCAGGTTCGTCCGCCCGTGGCTGGCGCGCATTGGGCTCCGCCGGTGCGTTCATCCACCACCTGCCGGTGGATCAAGGATTTACATTAGAAGCCGGACGCACCATCTGGGGGTTCCCGAAGATCATGGCGGACTTCACCGTTCGCGACGGCAAGCGGCTGGGGTTCGATGTGGCCGCCGGCGGCCAGCACATCGCCACGATGGAATTCGGGCGCGGGCTACCGGTACCGAGTCTGTTCACCTCGAAGCCGCGGACGCTGCAGGCGTTCAGTCACCTCGATGGCGTGACCCGCCAAGTGCCCTGGGAGATGCGAGTTTCCGGGGTTCGCGGGTCGTTAGGCGGTACGACGCTGCGACTGGGCACCCACCCGTACGCACGTGAGCTGGCCGCGCTGGGCCTGCCCAAGCAGCCGATGATGTCGTCGACGGTGGGGCACGTCGAGATGACGTTCGGGGATGCCGAGGTTATTGGCCGCTAACGGAGTCTGTCTTTGGTGATGGCGTTGAGCTGCGTGAGCTTGGCGTCGTCCGGCAGGGCGGAGGCCACAGCTGCGTAGCAGGCCTGATCCCCGGCTTCGCAGATCTCTGTTAGCCGTGCGCGTAGGTGGTTGATCGCAGCGGCGGCTGTCGTCCACGCTTGCTTCTTGTCCGGGCGTCCAGGCGCGCCACTGCTTCTGAATCCAGCAACTGGTTCAGACCGGCCATTGCCATGCCGCACGGCGACCCGTCAGGCGCACTCATGCGGCTTGCCTGCCCGGGGCAACGACCTGATGCCAGGCCAGGTGATAGCGGGCGAGCTCTTCGCTCCCGTCGATCAGGGCATCAATGGCCGCCAGCAGCATCCAGTCGGCGACATCCCGGGGCAGGTGGTGAGGATAAGCCGAGAGCACCTTGTCTGCGGTGTCGGCGATGACATTGCGGAATCGTTCAATTTCGTTGTCGGCGATACCGGATCTGCGGGCCACGGCGTGGGCGACCGTCTGCACTATGCGCGGTAGCCGAGAGCTGGCGCCCGCCGCATCGGTGAGCGTGGGCCCGAGTTCGTCGATGCGCTGGCCGTAGCGGGCGCGCTCCCCAGCGCCCGGAAGTGGGTCGTTGGGGCCGGCTTCAGCTACATAGGTGTTGGGCTGATGTGTCGCGGTAGCGATGACCGCGCCGAGTAGATCAACCACGTTCAAATCGTGTCGGCGTTGGGCGGGAGCGAGCAGCGTGACGCCGGGCGGCAAGAGAACGCCGGGAGGAATCCAGCCTCCGGCCAAATCGGTTACCAGCACGATGGTGCTCTCGTCGTCGCGCAAGCCGGCCGCCCAGGCCAGGTTCGGTGCCTGGCGCGCCACCGCATCGGCTTTGCGC
>NZ_QMEX01000035.1 GCF_003284925.1 Mycolicibacter senuensis | reverse complement strand
TGTCCGGGCAGCCCGCCGCCATGTCGGTGATGTGGCCGGCGGCGTCGGCCACCCCGGCGACGGT
Source organism: Mycolicibacter senuensis (assembly GCF_003284925.1). Taxonomy (GTDB): domain Bacteria; phylum Actinomycetota; class Actinomycetes; order Mycobacteriales; family Mycobacteriaceae; genus Mycobacterium; species Mycobacterium algericum_A. The sequence goes on along the minus strand of NZ_QMEX01000035.1, from coordinate 32,862 downwards.
CGGGCCGAATTCGGGCACGGCGGGAAAGTCGACCGGATGGACACCCACCGAACGGCCGCCGAGCCGCCACCGCAGCGCATCGATGAACTGTTGTCCCATCCATCCGACGCCGGGCGGTTCGGCGGTGCCGCGGGCGAACACCACTTCGACTTCTGGGCAGCCGAACGCGGCCGCCTCCCCGGCGGGCCAGCACGGCAGCACGGCACCCGACAGGCAGGCCGCGGCGAGTACCCGACTAATCACAGCACTTCCAACGATACCCACAGCGCCTTGTCGGCAAACCGTGGTTTAGCTCGGCTCAAAACGGCAAGCCTAGGTCGGTACCGTCACCGACGGGGACCTTAGCCGAAGGGGATAAATCAATGATCACAACGTCTTTGACCAGGCTCGCCGCCGCCGGCGGCGGCGTGGCGCTGGCACTGTCCGCCGCGGGCGTTGCTGCCGCGGAGCCGGCGCAGGATCCGGCGGTCAGCACCACCTGCAGCTACTCACAGGTGGTGGCGGCGATGAACGCCCAATCACCGGAGACCGCAGCACAATTCAATGCCACACCGATGGCGCAGACCTTCTTGCAGGACTTCCTCGCCTCGCCCCCGCCGAAGCGCGAGCAGATGCTGCAGCAGGCCCAGGGAGTGCCCGAGGCGGCGCAGTTCGTCAACCTGGTCGGCCCCATCGCCAAGACCTGCGACAAGTACTGAGAGTGATGGCTCGATCGACCGGAGCTGGTAACGCCATCGCCGACGCGGCTAAACGGGAAGCCGACGCCTACCGCGGCGACGACCCGCGGCCGCTGGGGGGATACGCGGTGGTGTTGCTGGTGTACGGCGGGTTGGTCGCGGCGGTAACCGTGGCCGCCGCGGCCACCGGCCGCCGGCTGCCGCAGCAGTGGGCGGCCGGCGACCTGCTGACGGTGACCCTGGGCGCTCACAAACTGTCCCGCACGCTCACCAAGGACGCGGTGACCAGCCCGCTGCGGGCGCCGTTCGTCCATTATGCGGGTACCGGGGGCCCCGCCGAGGTGATGGAGGATACCCGCCACTCCGGCCAGCTGCGCCACAGCCTGGGCGAGTTGTTGACCTGCCCGTTCTGCCTGGACATGTGGGCGGTCACCGCGTTCGTTACCGGGTTGGTGTTCGCGCCGCGGTTGACACGGCTGGTCGCCGGTACGTTCACCGCGCTGGCCGGGGCGGATTTCCTGCAATTGGCCTACGCGAAGGCGCAGCAGATCACGCAGGAGTGAGTTCATGTGCGGTATCGCGTTCAACCTGCCCCGGGTGGTGACGCTGGCCGCCGACCTCGCGCTGCTGGGACTGGCGGGCAGCCACGGCTACGTGTGGGCGACGTCGGTGAGTCCGCCCCGATATTTCGCGGTGTACTGCGTCGCGATGATCGTCGGCTGCCTCGTTGCCGCAGCCATCACCTGGATCGACGTCGATGACATCGTGCCGGCGTTGGGGTGGCTGGCCGGCAGCGTCATCTGCGGCGCATTCGTGATCGGCTACCTGGTCAGCCGATTTGTCGGCCTGCCCGATCTGCCGACGGTGACCGGGCGGTGGGATCTGGCGCCCGGCAGCCTGGCGCTGGCCTGCGCGGGCGGTTTCCTCGCGTTGCACCTGTCGGTGCTGTCCGGGGTCAACATCGCCTTCGGGCAGGGAAGGGCCTGGTACGACTGATGCTCGACTTCCCGGCGTGGCTGCGCGTCGAGCACTGGCTCAACGTGCTGTTCCTGACGCTGCTGATACGCAGCGGCATCGAGATCTTGTCCACCCACCCGAAGCTGTACCGGCACGACGACAGCGCACCCGGGACAGAGTGGGCCCGGTTCACCCGCAAGGTCATGCCCACCGACAAGCTCTACGACACCTTGGACGAGGAGGAGGACTACCACCCGGTGATCGCGCTGCCCGGACACGCCCAACTGGGCATGGGGCGGCACTGGCACTTCTTCGCGGTCATCGGCTGGATTCTGGTCGGACTGTCGTACTACATCCTGCTTTTCGCGACCGGACAGTGGCACCGCTACTGGCCCTACTCCTGGTCGATCTTCGCCGACGCGTGGAACGACATCGTCACCTATCTCAGTTTCAACCTGCCGCCGCTGCTGCCCGGCGAGCCGCTGGACGCCATCCAGAAGCTCACCTACGCCGCGGTGATCTTTTTGCTGGCGCCGTTCCAGATCCTCACCGGCGCGGCGCAGTCACCGGCGATCGAGGCGCGCTTCCCCCGCTACGTCAGGCTGTTCGGCGGGCGGCAGGGCGCCCGCAGCCTGCATTTCCTGGGCCTGGCGGCGTTCGGGGTGTTCATCGTGATCCACCTGACGATGTTGTTCTGCTGGGGGTGGGGCCGGCTCAGCGCGTTGATGATATTCGGGTCGGTCCGCAACACGTACTGGGCGACCGGGCTGTCACTGCTGATCGTCGCGGCGATCGTGGCCGTGCATGTCGCGGCGACGCTGTGGAGTCTGCGCAGCCCGGCCTCGGTGCGCCGGGTGCTCGGCGCGGTGATCGCGGTGCCGCGCCGGGGCCTGTTGCGCCGGCTGGACTCTCGGCAGGACTACCCGGAGCGGATGCTCTCCGTCGAGCACCGGGTCAACGGCAAACCGCCGACCGCCGAGAACTACAAGGTGATGGCGGTGCACAACTTCGTCGATTGGCGGCTGCGGGTCGGTGGGCTGGTGGAGCAGCCGGCGACGCTGGATCTGGCCGGGCTGCGCGCCCTGGCAGCACCGCAGACTCAGCGGGTGCTGCACAACTGCGTGCAGGGCTGGTCATCTATCGGCGAATGGACCGGGGTGCCGCTGGGCGCGCTGGTGGACCTGGTGCGACCGTTGCCGCAGGCTCGCTACATCTGCTTTATGACCATGCAGGACAACAGCACCGACGAGCCCAGCGCGCATGGCGGCGGGCAGTTCTACGAGGTGTTCGACCTGCAGCTGGCGCACAAGCCGCAGATGCTGCTGGCGTATGCGATGAACGGGCGGCCGCTGCCGATCAAACACGGTGCGCCGCTGCGGCTGCGCGCCGAGACGCAGGTGGGGTTCAAGATGGCCAAGTGGATCAACCAGATCGAGTTCGTCGACGACTATGCCCACATCGGGAAGGGGCGCGGCGGATGGCGTGAGGACAACGTCTACTACAGCATGGACGGGGAGATTTAGCCGTGGCCACCGACACCGCCGCCCGCCCCGAGTTGATCGACATGGAAGCCGTGGCCCGGCAACGGGTGGCGGATCTGGTGCGGGTGCGCGGCGGGCACTGCGCGGCCTGCGGTGGCACCGAGTTCGAGGTGGGTCAGGCGCTGTACCTGGGGTTTCTGTTCCTCGACGAGGACAACGACGCCTACCTGGTCGCACTGATCTGCCGCGACCCGTCCTGTCCGCAGCCGCGGACCGCGATCCGGTTGCGGCACAGGGAATTCCTCGACTAGCCATCGACTACCCGTTGACGCTGAAGCGAGGGCGCGGTGCACTCGCACTTCGTCGCCCTGGACGCAGTGTCAATCAGGGGGCAGGTCCGCGTCAGTCAGGCGGGCAGGTCCGGGCGGGCGAGATCGAACCGCTCCACCAGGTCGGCTACGCTGCGCAACTCGTCGCACACCGCCGCGACACGGCGCTCGGCGTCGTCGTCGAGCAGGCCGCGGTCGTGGTAGTACGCCAGCCGGCGCAGCCGCCCGGCCAGCGCGGTGCCCCACCGAATACTCAGGTCGTAGATGTGCCAGTCGTGCACCTGTGCGCGTTGCCCCAGTTCCCGCAATGCGCGCACCTGCTCGGTGAGCACCGCGACATCGTCGTCGATGCGGATCCGCTCGATCGAGCTCAATTGGGCCTCCCGTCGTCACAGCCGGGGCTTGGCGACACTGGCCACGACCGGCTGACCCCGCAGGGTCAGATACACGCGGTCGGGCCCGATCGCCATGCCGGACAGAGGTGCGGACCGGGCCGGCCCGGACGGTAGACCGGCCCGGTAGTCGATGACACGCAGCAAGGGGATGCTGCCGTGTGGATATCCGGTGAACGGCGCCGACTCGAACACCGCCACGGCGGTGTCGGTGGCGGCATACACCCGGTTGTCGTCGGAACCCAGATAGCGGATCGGCGAGGAAACCGTCGCGCGGCCGATCTCCTGTAAACCGTGTCCGCCGCGGGCGGATTCAACGGCGTAGAGCGTGTTGCCACGGCTGTCGGCGAGATAGACCCGGCTCGCCGCGGTGCCGTCCCCGGCGGCCGCCATGACGGCGGTGGGGTAGTGGCCGCGGCGCTCGGGCGGCGACGAGGTCCCCTTGTAGTAGGAGATGCCGTGCGGTCCGTAGACGTGGAACTCGATGGCGCGCCCGCGGTTGGCGCCGTCGACGACGCCGGTGGCGCCGGCGGCCACCCGGGCGGCGGGCAGTTTGCGCAGCCCGTGCTCCTCGACCGGGGTCACCGTCGCTCCGTCGGCGGACAGCGCCAGCAGCACCCGCATGCCCGAATTCTCCGACAGGTAGGCCGGGGACGGGCCGGCGTCGATGTCGCCGGTCTGCTGCAGGCCGGCCAGCCTGACGGCCGCGACCCGGTTGCGCGCCGGCTGGGGCACGAACACGGTCCGGTCGTCGGCGCGGCTGATCTGTACGTTGCGCCCGGCGTCCAGCGGCGCCGACAACCGGGTGGTGGCCGCACCGGGCTGGTCGGGGTTGTCGACCGCGGCCAGCCGCCCGTCGTCGGTGAGCGCGATCAGCGAACCGGTCCGATACGACCACACCGGGTCGCGCAGCGGGGTCTGCACCGGTACGGCGGCGATTTCGGGCGCGCTCTGCAGCGACCGCCCCGGCAGCGAGCAGCCGGCGCAGACGAGCATTCCGACGGCCGCAGCGCCGCACCATCCCCGCCATGTCATCTCGGCGGGGTACCCCCGCCACCCGCCGGCTACACCGCTTCGTTTGTGCGGCTGGGGCATCGGGTATGGGAGGTCCAGCACATGAGCTGCCCGACAGGGAAGGGGAAGGTCGATGTCCGGATCGCGAGAAGGGCGCCGCGTCGCGTTTCTGGTGGCGCCCGAAGGTGTCGAGCAGATCGAGTTGACCGAGCCGTGGCGCGCGGTCGCCAAGGCCGGGGCATCCCCGGTACTGGTGTCGACGACCACGGGGCCGGTTCAGGCGTTCAACCACCTGGACCGCGCCGACGAATTCGACGTGGACCGGGTGGTCGACGATGTCTCCGCGGATGACTTCGATGCGCTGGTGCTGCCCGGCGGGGTGGCCAACCCCGACCAGTTGCGCACCGACCATCGGGCGGTCGCGTTCGTGCGGGAGTTCTTCGATGCCGGCAAGCCGGTCGCCGTCATCTGCCACGGCCCGTGGACCCTGGTGGAGGCCGGTGTGGTGGCCGGGCGGCGACTCACGTCGTGGCCGAGCCTGCGCACCGACATCGTCAACGCCGGCGGCCAGTGGGTGGACGAACAGTTGGTGCGCTGCGACGCCGGCCCGTCGATCCTGCTGTCGAGCCGCAAGCCCGACGACCTGCCGGCCTTCTGCGAGGCGCTGGTCACCGAGCTGGAATCGCGGAAAGTGGCGCTGTGACCGGAGAACCGATGCCGGTACCGGTGCAGACCGACAACCATCGGGCTCGGCTCTGGGTCAACTGGGTGACGGCGCTGTTGACCGCTGCCGGGGCCGCCCTGGTGATGGTGTTCGCGACGGGGGCGGTGATGAGCACCGCCGCCTGCAGCACCACCGAGTGCCCCGACCTGGGGCCGAGCGGCGTGGTGTTCGGCATCCTCTATTACGGCGCGCCGGTCATTGCCGCGCTGACCATCCTGATCTCGTTCTGGACGGCGGGGCGGCGGCGCGGATTCCTGGTCCCGCTGACCGGCTGGGTGCTGTTGGGCCTCGACCTGCTGGCGCTGGTGATCGCCTTCCGGCGCTAGCAGCCGCTAGCAGAGCAGGGCTTGCGGCGCCAGCTCTTTGAGCATGGTGGTGGTCCAGTTCAGCTGTCGCAGCGTCTCGGGATGGCACTGCGAGGCGAGCTCGAGCAGCGCGCTGTCGCGGGCGGCCTGGGCGCCTTGGGCGAGCAGCACCCAATCCACCGACACCGCCGCGGAATGCAGATGCAGGCTGCGCAGATCGGCCAGCAGCAGCAGCCCCGGCTCGGGCCGCCGGCCGAACACCACGCTGGCCGACTGGCGTAACCACGACAGCAGCCGCCCGATCCGAGCCGGCGACTCGGCCAGCCCCAGTCCCTGGTCCCGGCCCGCCCGCGCGAGCCGGCGAACATGATCATCGGACCACTCCGCGAGATCGGCGCACAGCTGGAAGACGTCGTGGTCGAGCCAGCTCGTCGTATGCACGAAGTGATCGCGAACCACTGGGTGGACCACGACTACGTCGCCGCCCACACCGTCGGCTGCGTTGATAGCCGAACGCACCTCGCGCGCCAATGCGAGTGCGGCATCCGAACTGCCCGACGTCGAGGTGCTCGACGCGAGCCGCCCGCCACCGCCATCATGGCCGCGCGAACGGAAAGCGAACTGCCACAGGTGGAGAAGAACGCCACCTCGGCGCCGACCGCGTCGGCCATCAGCTGCTCGGCGTCGGTCAGCACCTCGCCGCGCGCCTCCCAGTCGTCCAACCCGCCGCGCGCCAGCACGTCGGCACGGAACGGGTTATCCCCCAGCACATCCAGCATCTCGTGTCCGTGTTGCACCATCTGGCGCCGCCAGCCGTCGAGCGCACGCTCGGGCTGGTGGTCATCAACAGGTGGCGCAGGCGGTGAGCCGCTGGCGGTCAATATGCGATGGATTTGTGGCTGTCGCGCGGCAGCAACAGCCCACCGGACGCGATGTGCTGCTGGGTGCGGAGGCCTCCCACGACCTGGACCGGATGCAGGTACTGGTGGACGTCGGGGCGACCGGCACGTCGGGGTACCAGGCCAGGGATTGGCCGCGCGAGCAGCGCTGCCTGGACGTGGGATTGGTCGACCACCGTCGCATCCTGGCCACCATGTCGGTTGCCGAAGACCGCAGCAGCGCCGACCGGCTGCTGAATGCGTTGAGCGGGTGGCGTGCCGCCGCAACATCTTTCGAGTTGCCGGCGCCAGTCCGGTTGCCCTCTCCCGAGGAGATGCAACTGGAGAGCGTGGTGCTGCCGCGCGACGCGTTCTTCGGCCCAACCGAGATGGTCGCCGCAGCGCAGGCCGCCGGCCGTGGTGCCCGGCGAACGCCTGGACACCGCCGTCATCGACTACCTGCGATCCGGTCTGGCGGCCGGAATGGCGTTGCCCGACGCCGCCGACCCCTCCCTCGAGCACATCCGGGTGGTGGCCGGCTGAGGGTTTCACCATTTCCGAGCCGGGGTAGTCGGTAGCCATGACCCAGACATCCCTGCACACCCCGGTCGACGTGGTCGATCTCCTGACCGGCCAGCACGAACGGATCAGGACGCTCTTCGACGAGACATTGCGTGCCGCCGGGGCCGAACGCGACGAGTCCTTCGTCCGGCTGCGACGGCTGCTGGCCGTGCACGAGACCGCCGAGGAGGAGATCGTGCACCCGCGGGCCGCCCACGAACTCGACAACGGCCGCGAGATGGTCGAGGCGCGGCGGGCCGAGGAGAAGCAGGCCAAGACGGCGCTGAGCGAGCTGGAGAACGTCGACGTCGATTCGGAGTTCTTCACCGAGAAGCTGCGGGAACTGCGCGACGACGTCATCGAGCATGCCGGCCACGAAGAGCGTGACGAGTTCGCCGGGCTGCGTGCAGAACTCGGGGACATCGAACTGCAGCTGCTGGAGCGGGCGGTCAAGCTCGCCGAGGCGATCGCGCCGACCAGGCCGCACCCCGGAGTCGAGAGCGCGTCGGCCAATGCGTTCGTGGGGCCGTTCGCCTCGATGGTGGACCGGGCGCGCGACGCGATCCTGGGGTACGGCTCATGATCGGACTCGGTCTGCTGCTGCTGATCCTCGGGCTGGTGTTCGACGTCTACGTGCTGTGGGCGATCGGGATCGTCCTGCTGGTGATCGGCGTGGTGTTCTGGGTGCTGGGAGCGGTCGGCCGGCCCGTCGGCGGCAGGCGTTACTGGTACTGATCGCCGTGGCGGGCCGGGCCGTCCTGAGTATCAGACCTGGCCGCCGGCCCCCAACGTGCGCTGCATGTCCGGCTTCATCGCGACCAGCTGGGCGTTCCAGTAACCCCAGCTGTGGACCCCGTTGGTGTCGAGGTTGAAGGTCGCGTTGTGACCGCCCGCGGCGGTGTAGGCGTCGCGAAAGGCGTTGTTGCTCTGCATGACCACCTGCTCGATCACCTGACCCGGCAGGCTGCCTTCACCGATCTCCGACGGGTTGCCGTTGCCGCTGTAGATCCACAGCCGGGTGTTGGGCGCCTGCCAGTCGTCCGGCCTGGACGGTTGGATCGTTGCGCTGCCAGCCCGCGCTGCCGTTGGGTCCCCACATGTCCTGCGGGTTGAAGCCGCCCTCGTCGTTCATCGCCATGCCGATCAGCATCGGGCCGTTGCCGCTGGACGGGGTCAGCAGCGCCGAAAGCGAGGCGGCGTAAGCGAATTGCTGCGGATGGTAGGCCGCCAGGATCAGCGCCGACGATCCCGACATCGACACGCCCACCACCGCGTTGCGGGTCGAGCGCACGCCCCGCCCGGCGAGGAAGCTCGGCAGCTCACTGGTCAGAAATGTCTCCCACTTGTAGGTCTGGCCATTGGCCGACCCGTACCAGTCGGTGTAGAAGCTGGAACGTCCGCCGACCGGCGCCACCACCGAGATCCCGGACCCGCTGTACTCGTTGAAGGCCGGCGTTTCGATGTCCCAGCCGCTGCGGTCATCGCGGGCCCGCAGGCCGTCGAGCAGGTAGACGGCCGGCGCGCCGCCGCCCTGGAATTCGACGGTGATGTTGTGGCCCATGCTCGGCGATGGCACCGACAGGAATTCCGGAGCGGCGGCGCCGGCCGGCGCCGCCGCTCCCAGGCCGATCAGTCCCGGCAGCAACGCCGCCGCCGCGGCAGCGTGGGTGACCTTGCGCCGACACGTTGTGTTGTTCCACATTTGTTTCTCCCCTTTCGCGCACATCCGAGCCAAGGCCGGCCGGCCGGGTGCGCGAGAGGGGAGGGATCGACACAGGGCCCGTGAGGCTTTGGATTTTTCATCGCTCGGCTTCATGAGACACCGCGGATGGTTGCCCTACAGTCTGAAGACAGACACCGAACCTTCTTGTCTTAACAAAGTGGGAAGCCGTTGTCCAGAGTGCGGTCCGAAAGAAAAAATTGGGATTCGCGGTTTGAGCCCGAGCCGCGGCGGGCACCTACACCGACATGTCTGCGCTTGGCTTCCGTTATCGCATCGGCCCGCTGGTGACGGCAGTATTCGCTGCCGGTGCCGCAATCCTTTTCACCCCCGGCGTTCCCGCCGCGAGCGCCCAGCCGTGTCCCGATACCGAGCTGGTGTTCGCGCGCGGAACCGGTGAGCCGCCCGGTGTCGGACCGACCGGGCAGGCGTTTGCCAGCGCGCTGAGCGCGCGGCTGGCACCGAACCCGCTGTCGGTCTACGCGGTCGACTACCCGGCCACCGACCAGTGGGACACCGGTGTCGACGGCATTCGGGACGCGAGTGCGCACGTGGTCTCGCGGGCAACTTCTTGTCCCCGCACCAAGATGGTGCTCGGTGGCTATTCGCAGGGCGCCGCGGTGATGGGCTTCGTCACCTCGGCGCAGGTGCCCGACGGCGTCGACCCGGTGACGGTGCCCAAACCGCTGGAGCCCGATATCGCCGAACACGTCGCCGCGGTCGTGCTCTTCGCGATGCCCAACGAGCGGGCGATGAAGTTCCTCAAAGAACCCACGATTGCGATCGGGCCGTCGTACCAGGCCAAGACCTTGCAGGTCTGCGCTCCGGAGGACGCGGTCTGCTCGGAGGGGCTGAGTTTCGCCGCTCACGACAGCTACGCCGGTGACGACGCGACGATGGTCGAACAGGGCGCCGACTTCGCCGCTCACCGGCTGCAGAGCCGGCTGGTAGACACTGCCCGGCCGTAGTCGCCGTCGCCGGCGCTGGCGGCGCGACCAGATCCGGGTCGCCGATCCGGCGGATGTTCGGCGCTCCATCCGGGGTACCGCCATCGGCAACTTCATGGAGTGGTACGACTTCGGGGTCTACGGCTACCTCGCCACCACGATCGCGCGGGTGTTCTATCCGGGTGCCGGCAGCCTGATCGGCGCGTTTGCGACGCTGGCCGCGGCGTTCGCGATGCGCCCGCTGGGCGGGTTGGTCTTCGGCCCGCTCGGCGACCGGATCGGACGCAAACGGGTGCTGGTCACCACCTTGGTGCTGATGACGCTCGGCACCGCCGCCACCGGCCTGCTGCCCGGCTATCGCGCCATCGGTGTCGCGGCGCCCATCCTGCTCATAGCGACCCGGATGGTGCAGGGCTTCTCGGCGGGCGGTGAGTACGTCGGCGCGATGGTCTATGTCGGCGAACACGCCCCCGACAGCAAGCGGGGCATGATGGCCGGATTCCTGCCGATGAGTTCGCAGGCCGGTTACGTCGTCGCCGGTGCGCTGGTGACCGGGCTGCAGACCTGGCTCTCCGATGAGGCGATGCTCAGCTGGGGATGGCGAATCCCGTTGCTGCTCAGCGCTCCACTGGGGTTGGTCGCGCTGTATCTGCGGCTGCGCCTGGACGAATCACCGGCATTCCGGCAGTCCGGCGGCGGCCGGGGCGATGGCTCCGGTGACGACGACTCGGCCGCGGCCCAGCTGCGCCGTACCGCCAGACAGTGGCGGCCGGTGGCGCTGTGCGTCGCCCTGGTGCTGACCTACAACGTGACCGATTACCTGCTCACCGGGTACCTGCCCAGCTACCTGCAGACCTCAGCTCGGATCCCGTACCCCGGCGGGCTGCTGCTGATCGTGCTGACACTGCTGGCGATGATGGGCACCGTCGTGCCGATGGCGCGATTGTCCGACCACATCGGCGTCAAGCCGGTGCTCTGGTCGGGAGCCATCATGCTGGTGGCGCTGTCGGTCCCGGCGTTCATGCTCATCAGCTCCGCCGCCAACTACCTGGTGGCCTTCGCCGGGGTTGCCCTGATCGGGGCGATGCTGCTGTGCTTCGACGCCACCCTGCCGGCGACCCTGCCGGCGCTGTTCCCGACCCGGGTGCGCTACGGGGCGCTGGCCATCGGCTTCAACCTGTCGGTATCGGCGTTCGGCGGCACCACCCCGCTGGCTGCCGAGGCCCTGGTGTCGCGTACCGGCAATCCGCTGGCCCCGGCCTACCTGCTGATCGCGGCCGGTGTGATCGGCGCGATGGCGCTGGTCTTCACCCCGGAGGTTGCGGGCAGGCGACTGCCCGGCTCGGGGCCCGCGGTCGAGAGCGAAGCGCAGGCCCGCGAGCTGGTCGAGGGCCGAGACGGTTAGTGGACCCGGCGCAGCCCCGGTACGGCGGCAAGCGCCTCGGCCACCGACGACGTCGTCGGCAGCGTGTTGTCAGGGTCGCAGATTCGCAGCAGCCGGGAGACCGCCGGCCCCGGCACCGTCGTGCAATAGGTCAGGGTGTCAGTGCACCTGTCGACGATCTCTCGCAGTGCTGAAAAGCCCGCGGTGCCAATGAATTCCACATCACTGAGGTCGAGGACCAGCCATTGGCACGACGTTGCGCAGTGGTGCACGTGCTCAGCGAGTTCGCCGGCGTTCGCGGCGTCGAGCTCACCGTTCACGCTGATCACCGCGCCGGCCCGCCCCCAGCGGGTGACGGCGCGGGCGGTGTGGCTCTGCCAGGTGTCGGACGTCGGAACGGAATTTATTCGAGGTGCCGGGAACACCGGCTCAGCCTCTTTGAGAGCGGACATTAGATCACTCCATCAGTCGAAACTCGTACTGTGGGATCGCGTCGATGCGAGTTACACCTTCACGGACGAGCTGGGGAACAGGGAGTAGCCTCCCTGGTCTGCGTGCTTGACGCGTCTTCCGGGTGGCTGTGAACTCAACCTGTCCATGAACCTACGCCACTGTCCTCCGCTATGCAACGGATCGGTAACGCTGCTGCGATGAACACCCGGTAACAAATTGCGTTGCAGCAAACCGCTTCGAGGACCGTTTCGACGTTTAGCGCCAGAGCCGGCGGGTAACAAGCGGTTATGGCGTTTCCGCTGACCACCCGGCGTTCGGTGCTCGTCTGGCACGTGCACGGCTCCTGGATGGACTCCTTCGTCGCCGGGCGGCACCGCTATCTCATTCCGGTCGACGTTCCGCACGGCCCCGACGGCCGCGGGCTGTGTGGGCGCGACTGGCCGCGGGCCGTGGAGATACCGCTGGGCGAGTTGCGCGACCAGGACGTCGACCTGGTGGTGTTGCAGCGCCCGCACGAGCTGGAGTTGGTTGCTCGGCTGCTGGGCCGCCGGCCCGGTATCGAGGTTCCCGCGGTCTACGTCGAGCACAACACGCCGCGGCCGTTCGTGGTGGAGAGCCCGCATCCGATCGCCGACCGCGGCAACATCCCGCTGATCCACGTCACCGACTTCAACCGGCTGATGTGGGACAACGGCCGCGCCCCGACCATGGTCATCGACCACGGGATCGCCGATCCGGGCCACCTGTATACCGGCGACATCGCCGCGGCGGGCACGATGATCAACGAACCGGTGCGACGGTGGCGCACGGTGGGCGCCGACCTGCTGGGCGCCTTCGGGCAGTCCGCCCCGGTCGACGTCTGGGGGATCGGCACCGAAGAGCTCAACGAGCCGGCTCATCGCTGCGCCGGTGTCACCGGCCGCGGCGACCTGCGAACCGCTCCGCTGATGAAGGAACTGGCGCATCGGCGCGTCTACCTGCACACCGCGCGCTGGACGTCGCTGGGATTGTCGCTGCTGGAGGCCATGTTCCTGGGCATGCCGGTGGTGGCGGTGGCGTCGACCATGGCACCGCTGGTGGTTCCCCCCGAGGCAGGCGTCGTCAGCGCCGACGTCGACACCTTGCGGACGGCGCTGCGCGGGCTGGTCGCCGACCGCTACCTGGCCGAGGTGGTCGGCAAGGCGGCCCGCGACTATGCGCGGGACCATTTCGGGCTCGAGAGATTCCTGCGGGAGTGGGATCGGGTCATCGAAACGCAGTGCACGGCGGGGCCGTGACCACCAGGGGAGGATCGCGATGAGGATCGCAATGGTTTCCGAACATGCCAGCCCGCTCGCCGCGCTCGGCGGAGCCGACGCCGGCGGCCAGAACGTCCACGTCGCCGAGTTGTCGGCGGCGCTGGCCCGCCGCGGGCACGACGTCGAGGTCTACACCCGCCGCGACGACCCCGACCTGCCCGACCGAATCGACACCGAACAGGGCTACACGGTGGTGCACGTGCCGGCAGGACCGGCGCGGTATGTGCCCAAAGACGAACTGCTGCAGTACATGGGGACGTTCGGGCGTTACCTGGATCAGCAGTGGGACCGCGCACGGCCCGACATCGCGCACGCGCACTTCTGGATGTCGGGGATCGCCACGCAACTGGCCGCCAAACGCCGCCGGGTGCCGGCCGTCCAGACGTTCCATGCGCTGGGCGTGGTCAAGCAACGCCACCAGGGGCACCGCGACACCAGTCCCGCCGAACGGCTGCGGCTGGAGACCCGGGTCGCGCAGGAGGCGACCTGGGTGACGGCGGGTTGCAGCGACGAGGTGTTCGAGTTGATGCGGCTCGGCCGGGACCGGTTGCGGATCTCGGTGGTGCCCTGCGGTGTGGACGTGGACCGGTTCACGCCGCACGGCCCGACCGCCCCCCGATCGGGTCGGCGCCGCATTCTCGCGGTCGGAAGGTTCGTGCCCCGCAAGGGATTCGACACGGTGATCGAGGCGCTGACCACCGTCCCGGTAGCGGAACTGGTGATCGTCGGCGGACCCGAACGGGCCGAACTCGACACCGTCCCGGAGGCCTGCCGGCTGCGGAAGCTGGCCACCGATCTCGGTGTGGCGGACCGGGTCTCGCTGTACGGCTCGGTCGCCCGCGACGATATGCCGGCGCTGTTGCGGTCGGCGGACGTGGTGACGTGCACCCCGTGGTACGAACCGTTCGGCATCGTGCCGCTGGAGGCGATGGCGTGCGGGGTGCCGGTGGTGGCGTCGGCGGTGGGCGGCATGCTCGACACCGTCGTCCACGACCTGACGGGCCTGCTGATCCCGCCGAAAGACCCCCGCGCCTGTGCGAACGCGGTGACCGCGATCCTGCGGGACCGGCGCGCCGCGGCGGCGTTCGGCACCGCCGGCCGGGAGCGGGCCCGCTCGAGGTACTCCTGGGAGCGCGTCGCGACCGACACGTTGCGGGTCTATGACCGGCTGCTGCCGGTGCCCGCGCCGGTCCGCACCGCGGCGCGGGCGTCGGGGCAGGACTGACCCCCGACGCTGTTGCCGCCGGCGACGGATCGGAGGAATATTGGCTGCATTGGGCGGCGCCTCGGACGGTGTTGGCGGATGGAGCAACGGCATGGCGGTGGCTGACCGCAGCGACATGATGCGCGATGTGGCCAACCTGGTGCGCACGTTGGACGAGCGTTTCCGGGTCGATGCCGACGGTGTGGTCGACGAGCTGATCACCAGCCTGCTCGGCCACCTGCCCTATGCCCAGCACGCCGGTGTCACGGTCGCGACGTCGGGCGGCGATGTGCAGACGCTGTTCGCGACCAGCCGTTACCCGGCCATGCTCGACGACATTCAGCGCCGTCGGCGGCAGGGGCCGTGCCTGGCCGCGGCCTTCAAACACCATGTCGTTCGGCTGGACGATATCTTGCGCGAGGAGCGCTGGCCGTCGTATTGCCGGGAGGTCGCCGAAACGACGCCGATCCGGTCCATCCTGGCGTTCGAATTGTTCACCGGTCGGGGAAGCACCGGATCCTTGAACTTCCTGGCCGAGAGCCCGAACGCCTTCGACGACGAGGCGGTGGAACTCGGGCTGACCTTGGCCACCCACGCCGCGCTGGCCTGGCACATGGTGCGCCGCGATGAGCAGTTTCGCAGCGCGCTGGCCTCCCGCGACGTCATCGGGCAGGCCAAGGGGATGCTCATGGAGCGGTTCGACATCGATGCGGTGCGCGCCTTCGAGCTGCTCAAACGGCTGTCGCAGAACCTGAACACCCCGCTTGCCGAGGTGGCGCAACAGGTCGTCGGTGGACAAGGCGCCGGGACTGTTCCTCGGCCACACGCCGATGAGCCTGCGGCACCGTGTCTTCCGCAAGGCGGCGGCGTCAACGTATGAATGGCCCAGCCGCCCTGCCCGACGGTGTGCCCGGCTCGGAGAGCGCGAAATCTAAGCGGCCCTACTTGTTGCGCTGCGTCTCGGCGTTCATGTACATCAAGGTGCTGCGGTACACCAGCAGGTCCACCCGCGAGATCGGAGCGTCTTTGACCAGGTCGTTGTGGCCGAAGATCACCCCGCGTCGCAGGTCCTTGTGACCGACGTACCGGCCGAGGTTGATCAGGATGGTGTTGAACAGTGCCGAGACTCTTCGGAGCTGGCCTGCAGGACGTCCAGCGCTCGCAGACGCTACTCGCGGGACACCGCGAGGCCGGGTACAGCTACAGCCGATTCTGCGGGCCGAGCACAGCCCACACCGTTTTGCCGCTGGGGGTGGGGCTGCTGCCCCAGGCGCGGCACAGCGCACCGACCACGGCCAGCCCGGAGGTCCGGTCGGCGCCACCGGCGGCGGCTTCGTGGCGCATCGCCGGCGAGCCGTCGGCGTCCTGGACGGCGATGGTGACGGTGGAGCCGGCGGTTTCCAGCAGGATCACCGGTGTGCTTTCGGTATGGCGAAGCACGTTCTCCACCAGCACATCGACGATCACCTTGGCGGTCGGGACCAGCCGGTCCTGCGACCAGTTGGTCAGCCACTCGGTCACGAAGTCGCGGGCGCCGCGCAGGCTGCTCAGCCGACGCGGCAGCTCGATGCGCACCCGGCGGCGCGGGTGCCTGGCATCAACGAGTGAGGCCAGCGCGCTCTCGACGTCGGCATGCACCGGCACGTAGCGGGTCACGCCGATCCGCGAAATCTTCTCGGCGACCTCCGGGTGGGCGCAGACCAGCAGGATCGGGATGTCGGGCCAGGTACTCACGTGCCAACGGGCGCTGGTGAACACCGACCAAGCCGAGGGCGCCGGCACGTCCAGGCGATCGACGTCGATCATCACCGCCTGCGGTTCGTCCATCGCCGCCTTGATCACGCTGTCGCGCAGCTCCAGATAGGTGCTGCTGTCCAGCCTGCCCAGGGCGCGCAGCAGACACACCCCGGCCACGGTGTCCGCGGACACCGTGAGCTGACTCGGCTTTCTAGGCAGGGCGCGCCTCCTGCCGGTGATAGATGGCGGCCAGCCGGCTGCCCAATACCGACGTGGCGGGTTCGGTCGCGTTGATCGCCGGCAAGGTGCTGTGGCCATCCACGATCCGGGACAGCACGCTGGGCGCTGCGGCCGGCATATGCAGCACGACCAGAATCGCACCGGGCAGCGTCGCCGGCAGTCCGGCGGTGAAACTCTTCGGCGCCTCAACGCCGCCGGCCGAGGCCCCCACGCCGACGACGTTGAGGGGGCGGGGATTATCTGCCATTGCGCTCACCACCTTCAGGTGGCTACCCACTCCGGCGGCGTAGGCAACCTCCGTGGGCGATGCCCAGCGTGGTCTTCTCGCCGCAGCGTCAGTCGACGGTCAGCAGCGTGTGATCCACCAACGAGATCGAGTCGGGGCTGAAGGCTCCGCTTATGGCCACCAGAAAACGCTCTGCGAGTTCGCGCACCTTGATGTTGGTCTCCTGGGAGCGCCACACCAGGATGTCGAATGCCCGTTCGGCGGAGATGCCGTAGCTGGCCATCAACACCCCCTTGGCCTGCTCGATCACCGCTCGGGACTTGGCGACCTCGGAGACCGCGGCGCTGACATCGGACTGCAGCACATCGGTCACGTCGACGTAGAAACCGGCGGTGCCGGTCACCACCCCGGCGTCGTCGACCATGCGGTCACCGACCACGATCACCCAGTGCACCTGCCCGGCGGTGTCGACGATCCGGTGCCGGCTGCTGAACGGCTCGCCCTGGATGACGCGGTCCAGCACCTCGGCGACCTGCGGGCGGTCCTCGGGATGCTTGTGCTGCAGCAGCAACTCGGTGTTGGGCACCACCGTCCCAGGCTCATAACCGTGCATGCGCGCCACGGTGTCCGACCACTCCCAGCGCTGTTCGCCGAGAAAGTACCGGAACCGGCCGACGCGTTGCGGCTCACCGTGGCCCACTACGAGATCGAGGTCACTACGGACCTCGAGATCGTCGTCCGACGGCGTCGCAAACTGCGCATTCGTATCCCCGACCACCGCATACCCGCCTTCTCGTACCCACAAGCTATGAGCTGATTCCAAGTTCCAGCGGCAAGCCGCGGTCTGGAATCACAGGAAGGAATGCAAGGACGTCCTGACCGGCGCTGTCTGCTGAACGCCCCAGCTTTTCGTAACTATCCACAAATCTCGGAGGGCGCGCAACCGAATCACGATTTGTTTCCCCGCCGACGCTCCCGGGTACCTGCTGATCACGGGTGCGGTGTTGGTTCCAGCAAGGCGGACTGCCGCCCCGGTGACGACTCGCGATGGAAGGAGTCCGACGTGAAGTTCTCCACGACTGCTGCCAAGACAGCCGCCGGCGCGGCGGGAATCGCCGCGGTGAGCGTCTTCGCCGCGACAACCGCGATGGCCGAGCCGGCGATCCAGCCGTTCGGCACGCCCGAACAGCTCAACGACGGCGCACTGTCGACGTCCTACACGGTCAGCAACCTGGAGCCGGCCAACGTGGTCATCCCCGGCTACCAGCCGGCCGGCGAGCTGTACCAGGCCGACGTGACCGCTCGCGCGGACCGGGGAATGGTGACCCCGCTGGTCACCGCCTTCAACGCCCGGGCGGCCAACAGTGACACCTACCGGGTGATCAACACCGTGCCCACGCCGGGCGGTATCAACCCCGGCCCGATCGCCCAGGGCGCGTCGGCCGACGGCAAGATCTACTTCGACGTCACCGGCCCGCCGCCCGAAGGCGTGGTCTACAACGACGGCGTCCAGGACGTGATGGTCTGGACGAACAAGGCTTGACGCCGATCCGAGAAGGGCCCGATCCCCAGGATCGGGCCCATTCGGACGTGGTCGCCATGCGTGCGCTGAACCGTGTTCTGATCACCGGCGGAGCCGGATTCCTCGGCAGCCGGTTGTGCGCCCTGCTACTCGCCGAGGGCGCGCAGCGGGTCTGGTGCGTCGATGACCTGTCCACCGCCTCGGAAGCCAATCTTGCTGTGATACAGCGTCTTTCCGGCCTCGAGTTCATCGAACACGACATCTCCGAAGGGTTCGCCGACCCCCGCCGGTTCGGGTCCTTGGATGCAGTTCTGCACCTCGCCTCGGCGGCATCCCCGCCGGACTATCTGCGGCTGCCGATACCGACGTTGCGGGCCGGCGCCCAGGGCACCGCGGCCGCGCTGGCCTTGGCCGAGGCGTGCGGCGCCCGATTCGTGCTGGCCTCCACTAGCGAGGTCTATGGTGATCCACTGGTTCATCGGTGAGCAGCCCGGCGACCAGGAGGATCGGGCCGGCCGTCCGTTCGTCGGTCCGGCGGGGCGGTTGCTGGACCGGGCGATCCGCGACGCGGGCATCGACCCGCAGCTGGTGTATGCCACCAACGCGGTCAAGCACTTCAAATCCACCCGCCGGGAAGGCAAGCGCCGGATCCACCAGAAGCCCGGCCGAACCGAGGTGGTGGCGTGCCGGCCGTGGCTGATCGCCGAGATCGACGCGGTGCGCCCGCAACTGGTGGTCTGCCTGGGGGCCACCGCCGCGCAATCGCTGCTGGGCGCGGCGTTCCGGGTCTCCACCGGACGCGGGGAGCTGCGGCACCCGCCGACCGGTGCCAGGTGCCGGCCGCCGGTACTGGCGACCGTGCATCCCTCGGCGGTGCTGTGAGACCGCAGTGACCGGCGCGATGAGGCCTACCGCGCGTTCGTCGACGACTTACGCGTGGCCGCCAGTGCGGCGACCGGCAGCACCGCTTGTAGGACGGCGCTGTTTGACAACGAGGGCGACGGGTAACCGTTTGCCGACAGAAGGGAGCGCACCATGCCGAAAACCGCGGACTTCATCATCGACCGGCTACGCCAGTGGGGGGTGCACCGGATCTTCGGATATCCCGGGGACGGCATCCTCTCCATGCTCGGCGCACTAGACCGGGCCAACGGCGACCCGGAGCTGATCCAGCCCCGGCACGAGGAGATGGGCGCGTTCATGGCGACCGGGCACGCCAAATTCACCGGCGAACTCGCCTGCTGCCTGGCCACCTCCGGCGGCGGCGCGATCCACCTGCTCAACGGGCTCTACGACGCGAAACTCGACCACCAGCCGGTGGTCGCCATCGTCGGTCAGCAGAAGCGGATGTCGCTGGGCGCGGCGTTCCAGCAGGAGATCGACCCGATGTCGCTGTACAAGGACGTCTCATCGGACTTCATCCAAACCTGCATGGCGCCCGTGCAAGCCAGGCATCTGGTGGATCGGGCGTGCAAGGTGGCGCTGACGAATCGGACGGTGGCCACCATCATCCTGCCGGAAGACGTCGCCGAGGAAGACGCGGTGCCCTCGCCGCCGCGGATGCACGGCGCGGTGTACAGCAGCGTCGGCTGGAGCCGGTCGCGGATGTTGCCGGCGAAGCCCGAGCTGCAGAAGGCGGCCGACATTCTCAACGACGCCAAGAAGGTGGCGATTCTGATCGGCGCCGGCGCCGCCGACGCCTCCGATGAGGTGGTGCAGGTCGCCGAGTTGCTGGGTGCCGGAGTGGCCAAGACCGCCCTGGGACGGGCCGCGCTGCCCGATGACCTGCCGTATGTCACCGGTCCGATCGGGCTGCTCGGCTCCACTGCCAGCGAAGCGATGATGTCCGGGGCCGACACCTTGTTCATGATCGGATCGAGCTTCCCCTACTCCGAATGGCTGCCCAAGGAAGGGCAGTGCCGCGGGGTGGAGATCAACCACGACGGCCGGATGATCGGCGTGCGGTACCCGATGGACGCCAATCTGATCGGTGACTCCAAAGACACCTTGCAAGAGCTGATCCCGCTGCTGAAGCGCAAAGACGACCGGTCCTGGCGGGAGAAGATCGAAAGCGAAGTGCAGGAGTGGTGGCGGGTGCTCGACAAGCGGGCCCACGACAAGGCCGATCCGCTCAACCCCGAGCTGGTGGTGCACGAACTGTCCAAGCGGCTGCCGGACAACTCCGTCATCACCACCGATGCCGGCTCGGTGGCCAACTGGTGGGCGCGGCACCTGCGGCTGCGGCCGGGCATGGCCGCCTCACTGGCCGGCAACCTCGCCACCATGGGCCCGGGCACGCCGTATGCGATCGCCGCCAAGCTGGCGCACCCGGGCCGCCCGGTGATCGCCCTGGTGGGCGACGGCGTGTTCCAGATGAACGGCATGGCCGAGATGATCACCGTCAAGCGGTACAAGGATCGGTTGTCCAAGGGCCCGCTGATCTTCTGCGTGTTCAACAACCAGGATCTCAACCAGGTCACCTTCGAGCAGCGGGCGATGGGCGGAGAGCCGAAATTCGATGGAACACAACGTATCCCGGACGTGCCATACGCCGAGTTCGCCAAGCTGCTCGGACTGACCGGCATCCGCTGCGATGACCCCGAGAACATCGGGCACGCCTGGGACCAGGCGCTGGCGGCGCCGGGCCCGGTGGTGCTCGAAGTGGTCGTGGATCCCGACGTCGCACCGGTTCCGCCGCAGATCCGGATGGATATCGCGAAGAACACCGCCAAGGCGATGATCAAGGATCCGGACCGGGTCAGCGTCGCCACCAAGGGCGCCAAGCAGAAGATGCACGAGTTCACCGAGTCGGCCAAGCAGGCGGTGCGCGACTTGCGCGACAAGGACGAGTGAGCGCACCTGCTCGGCCGCCGCGACGCCGCCGCGGGATCCGGAGTGGTCGGGATGGGGTGCGGTGCCCCCGTTACGGGAGTGGCCAATGGCGTTTGTCGGCGGCTGCAGCTGGGTAAACGGGCTAGGTGAACCCCACCATCGCCACGTACGCTACCCGGCCGCAACTGCTGACCCCGATCGGCGTCTATGCGCCGCAGCAGGATTCGCACCTATTGGTCGACGTCATGGAGTCGTCGGGGCTGGCCCGCCGGCGCCGAGTGCTGGACCTGTGCACCGGGTCCGGTGTGGTGGCGATCGCAGCGGCCGGCCTGGGCGCCGGCAGCGTCACCGCATTCGACATCTGTCCGCGGGCGGTCCGGTGCGCCCGGGATAACGCGGGTGCGGCCGGTGTCGACATCGAGATCCGGCAGGGGCCGTGGACCGGCGCGTTGAGCTGCGAGCCGTTCGACCTGATCGTGTCGAATCCGCCGTATGTGCCCAGCCCGCGCCACAGCGGGCCGGTCCCGGTGGCGGGCGGTCCGGAGTGGTCGTGGAACGGTGGCGTCGACGGCCGGATCGTTCTGGACCCACTGTGCCGCTCGGCGGCGACGCTGTTGCGCAGCGGTGGATCGATGTTGCTGGTCCAGTCCGCGCTGGCCGATGCCGGCCGATCGCTGAAAGCGTTGCGGGATAGCGGCCTGGATGCGGACATCGTGGCTACCCGGTGGATCCCGTTCGGCCCGGTGCTGTCCGCGCGTGCCGACTGGCTGGAACGAACCGGCCGAATGCCCCGCGGTTGCCGCGAGGAGCAACTGGTCGTGATACGGGCGGACAAGCCGTGAGTGAGCAGCAGCCCCACCTGGTACAGCCGGTGCGAAACGGTCCGGTGCTGGTCGCCGGGCCGGTGCGCATCGAGACACCCGGCGGCGTCGTGGAATCGGATCGGTTCATGGTCGCGATCTGTGCCTGCGGGCGCAGCCGCACCTACCCGCTGTGCGACACCAGCCATCGGCGGCGTGACCCGTCGTCGCGCCACGTCGACGGCGACCCGGCCGACGCCGAGTAGTCCGACCGGGGCCGCGTTGCTGACCGGGCCGCGCTACTGCTCGATGTCGTAGTCGTCGTGCGGAAGCGGAACGCTGATCGCCTGATCGATCACGTCGGCCGGGTTGGCGTCCTTGTCGTGGATGTTCTCGAGATGGGCCGGGTCCAGCCCGGCCTCCTCGTCGCCGACGTCGGCCGGCAGCCACTGTTCGGCGCGGTCCGCCTCCGGGATGCCATCGCTCGGCGACAGTCCTTCAGCGTCGATCATCATGACCCCTTTCGGTTCCGCGCTCGCGCGCTGCGCCTGCTCGCTTCGCTCGCTGCGCGACGAGTAGGGCATAGTCCGACTTCAGCTGGTCGTTATCCGATCTGAGTCGATTGTTGTCCGACTTCAGCCGGTGGTTGTCCGATTCCAGCCGGACGTTTCGGGCTTCCAGCCCGAGGATCTCCCCGATGCCGGCCACGTTGACCCCCACACCGGCCAGCTCGACGATGCGCCGCAGCCGCGCCAGGTCGTCGTCGCTGTAACGGCGGGTGCCGCCCGAGGTGCGCGCCGGCGTGAGCAGGCCGCGCCGCTCGTAGAGCCGCAACGTCTGCTGACCGACGCCGGATAACTCTGCCGCCACGGAGATGCTGTATACCCCGAGTCCGGATCGGGCATTCATGTTCTCGGTCAAGGTGCGTCGCTTCCGTTCGTCGGAGAACCTCTTGCACTAACCTACCATCAGTGCTATATAGAAATCTATGTCAGCGGACATAGATGATCTGCTGCAGATTGAGGAGGTGGAGATGATGTTGATGCGTACCGACCCGTTCCGTGATCTCGACCGCTGGACCCAGCAGGTCTTGGGCACCGCGGCGCGGCCGGCGGTCATGCCCATGGATGCCTGGCGAGACGGTGATCAGTTCATCGTCGAGTTCGACCTGCCGGGGATCAAGGAGGACTCGCTGGACCTCGATGTCGAACGCAACGTGCTGACGGTGCACGCCGAACGGCCGGGCCTTGATCAGAATCGCGAGATGGTGTCGGCGGAACGGCCGCGCGGCGTGTTCAGCCGACAGCTTTTCCTGGGCGACAACCTCGATGCCGAGCACATCCAGGCCAGTTACCAGGACGGGGTGCTTCGGGTGACCATTCCGGTCGCGGAGAAGGCAAAGCCGCGCCGGATCAAGGTCGCCAGCGGACACGGCGAGCGGGCCATCAACGCCTGATAGCGAGGGGCCGGGAGGCGGTTTGCGCGGTGAAGGAGGTGAGCAGCATGACCACCGACACGTTGACCGCGGAGGTGCTCGAGGAGGCGGACCGCATCGTGCGCGCCGAATGGCTGCGCTTGCTGGCCGCGGCGATCCCGGAGCGCTGTCAGGCGGTGCACACCGAAATGCCCGCCACCCGGTCCCGACCCCCCGAGCTCGCCATTCGTAACGCCACACCCGAGCGGCGTGGCGCGCCACCACCGGGGAGCCCTCGTAGCCGGTCGGATACGCGGCGGCGCAGCCGGCGAGTCTGGCCGACGCAACGCTCGCCTCCGGGCGGCTACCGAGGTCCCGATGCTGTCCGCCGCGTGATGACGGGAGGTGATGATCCGACGCGATGAGCACCGCGCGGTCGGGCGTGGCCCCGCTGCCCACCTGCTCTCCCGGGCAGCGGGACCCGCCGGCCCGCAGCAAGAAAGTCCTGGAGTTGGTGAGCGACCGAGTTGGTAAGCGACCTTGGTGACGTGATGAGCGAAAACCCCGATCCCCGCGACATACTCCCCGATCCCTACGACATACTGGGAGTGCCGCATTCGGCCACCCCGGCACAGATCAGCCATGCGTTCCGCATCAAGGTGCGCAGCCTTCACCCCGACACCGGCTATGCGGGTTCGTCACCACCCGATGATGCGGCCGCACGACTGCGGCAGCTGCTTTGCGCATACGACGCATTGCGTCGGAGCGGCCACCAATCCGCCGCGGCCGGTCCGGTCACCATCCCCGTCACCTACCGCCGGC
The DNA here is from genome assembly GCF_003284925.1 of Mycolicibacter senuensis. Lineage (GTDB taxonomy): Bacteria > Actinomycetota > Actinomycetes > Mycobacteriales > Mycobacteriaceae > Mycobacterium > Mycobacterium algericum_A. The sequence continues at coordinate 8,945 of NZ_QMEX01000035.1, read as the reverse complement.
AGTCCTCGTCATCGCAGGACTACCTGCGGGCAGGCCCGGTGCGCCGGCACCGCTGACCGGAAGGCTCGGCCGGGGGCGTCACTTCCGCAGCGTGTACTGGTGAACACTGGTGTAGCCGTCCCGGAACAGCGGCACGCAGCCGTTGAGGTACCTGTCGTAACGGTCATAGACCTCTTGGGACTGCGCGGCGATCGCCTGCTCTTTGTTGGCGGCCAGCGCGGCGGCCCAATCCTGCAGCGTCCGCACGTAGTTGGGGCCGATCTCGTGGATGCGGGCGACAGCGAATCCGGCTTCGGCCGCACGGTCGGCAACCATAGCGGCTGTCGGCAGCTGACCGCCGGGGAAGATCTCGGTCATGATGAACTTGTTGAATCGGACCAGGCTCATGGTCAGCGGAAGACCCAACCGCTGGGCGTCGTCCTGGGTGATTGCGGTGATGGTGTGCAACAGCATCGCCCCGCCGGACGGCAGAACGCGGTAGGCCGTCTTGAAGAATTCGGGGTAACGGTTGTGCCCGAAGTGTTCGAAGGCGCCGATGGATACGATGCGATCGACCGGCTCGTCGAACTCTTCCCAGCCTTGCAGACGCACCTCCACGCTGCGCCGGGTGGGCACCCGGGCCAGCTTGGCGACGGCGTATTCGCGTTGTCGCTCACTGAGTGTCAGTCCGATGACGTTGACATCGAATTTCTCCAGTGCCCGGCTCATCCCGCCGCCCCAGCCGCAGCCGATGTCCAGCAACGTCATCCCGGGCTCCAGTCCCAGCTTTCCCAAAGCCAGGTCGAACTTGGCGTTCTGCGCCTCGTCGCGGGTGGTGTCCGGATCCGGGTAGTAGCCGCAGGTATAGCCCATCGTCGGGCCGAGGAACAGCTCGAAGAACTCGTTGGAGATGTCGTAGATCGACTGCAGCTCGGCGTATTTAGGTTCAAAATCGGCCATCGGTTTCTCCCGCTACTCCAACCCCGGTGTCAATGTGGATGTGCTCGGACAAGCTGGCGGCCGGTGCGGCGGGTGGGGCGCGCTCATGCTGACTCCCTCATCCGCAGGTGCGCCTGCACCGTGGTCCCGGATGCTGCGGTGTGGATTCGCACCAGGTCCGCGGTGGCGTTGACCACGAACAATCCGAACCCTTGCGGGTCGCCGTAGGTGATCGGCCGTCGGCCCGCCATCGGGTCCGCCAGGTGGCCGGAGTCGCGCGCCTGGCAGACCAATTGTCCGGCCGACTCCCAGAGCAGCAGGGTGCACGGGCCGCGCCCGTGCTGCAGGCTGTTGGAGGCCAGTTCGTTGACGATCAGTTGCAGGTCGGCGATGTCGGCATCGGAGAATCCGAACCAGCGGGCGTACTTGGCGGCGAACGCCCGGGCGCCGGCCAGACCGGTGAGTTCGGTCAGGGTGCAGCTCGCCGCGGTCGGGCTGCTCGGCAACGGCTCGTTGTAGCGTGCCCAGGCCGCCTCGGGGGCGAAGGCCGTGCTGATGCGCTCCGGATGCCCGGCACCGTCCAGGCGCGGATGGGTGATCTCGGCGTCGAGGAGGATGTCGGAGTCCAGATTCGTTGCGTCATACGGGCAAAGAGCCGTGACCTCCCGGCCGGTGAACGCCCAGTTGATCAGGGCTTCATGTTGGACACAGGCCGGATACTCCTGGTCGGATCGGCCCTGCCAGACCGGTTCGCCGACCATTCGCACCGGTCCGGTGGGATGTTGGGCAGCAAACGCGCCGAACACGCCGCCGATGATGTGCCCGGGATTGCGTCCGACCCGGCTCATATCCGCCATCGTCACGGAGTCGGCGATCCCCCCGGGAAGGGCGTCTCGCAGCAGCGAGAGATTGGGCTCGGGTACCGCCACCAGGACGGGGATCCGGGCGGCCGCGCTGTCGGCGAGGAACGGCACCAGGTGCGCTACGTAATCCCTCGGCGATCGGTAGAACAGCGCGACATGACTGAAGGAGCCGTGGTCGGCAGCGGCAGCCATCGCATGTGCCCCCGTCATCGAGCGGGCCGCAGAACCCGGTCAGTTTAACGCTGCCGGGGGCGGCGCTGGTCAATACCAGTAACGCCGACCCGCCACCGGACGCCCGATCGCTCCCAGAATCCATAGTGCCGCGCCGATCACCACCAGAATGATTCCGATCGTCCACAACACATTGATCTTGAGAACGAGCGCCAGAATAAGCAAGACCACTCCGAGTGCAATCATCACCGATCCCTTCTGTTAAACGATCCGAACGACCGCACCCTGCGACGAGGGCTGCGGTACATGGCAATCCGTCACGACCGGGTTGAACCCGAGATAGTTCAGCGGGCCGGCCAGTGTGGTGACCGCAATGGTTCCGGCAGTCGCGCAACTGGTCTCATGCCCGTGGAAATAGTCTCGCTGCCATGCGGCGAAAACGCCGATAAGCAGCCATATCAGCACAATCGCACCGGCCAGCCCACCGATCCGCATCCGTCCTCCATTCATCGGTACCCCGATAATTCCCGCTTCCACCGCTGTCGAAACCTCGATGTTTGGTGCCTGCAGCAGCGGGGTACTGCCGCAAATCTGCGGACATCGACGAACGCGAGGAACGCGAGGACGGAGTGCGGCAGATGATGTTGCTGGGCCCGGGCGAATCCGGTTTGCGGGCAGGAAGTCACGCAGAATGGATCGGCGAAGCCGGCGACCTCGTCGATCACATGCTGCGCAACGTCGCGCACGGCCGCTTCGAGCGGTCGTTGTCGGCGATGACGGCGTTCGCCGCGGTGGTGACGACCGCCGAGATCTATCTCGAGCACTACAAGGCCGGCTTCGGCAATAAGTGGATGTGGAGCCCGGTGCTGGTCACGCCGCCGGTGGTGGTCGCCGGCATCGGCGGGGTGTTCTCCCGCCGCTGGGCCAAACGCTGGCTGCCGTTGACGGCCGGCGCTTATGCCGCCAACGGCCTGCTCGGGGAGTACCTGCACGCCCGCGGAGTGGCCCGCAAACCGGGCGGTTGGCGGAATGCGTCCTACAACGTTCCGATGGGCCCGCCGATCGCGGCACCCGGCCTGATGGCGATGGTCGGCGGCATGGGGCTCTTGGCCGCGGTGCTGCGCCGCGAACGCTGACGGGCCGCCGCCAATGGCCGACACCTCCCGCCCCGACCATCTGCCGAACCTGCGTGCCGATCGCCAACCCCCGCACCCGTCCTGGCTGCCCCGGCAGCGCCGCGGCACCACACCGCAGATGATCGGGCGCTATCCCGATTTCGACGTGCTCGAGACGCAGGACAGCTGGGACGAGGCCACCCGCAAGGTGGTGCTGGCCCGGCTCGAGCCGCCGGGACCGTTGCGGTTCTTCACCGCCGCAGAGGAGCCCACCTTGCGGGCATTCTGCGACATCGTGCTGGCACAAGACAAGGACCCGCGCGTGCCGGTGGCCGAGTTCGTCGACGCCAAACTGGCCGACGGCCGGCTTGACGGCTACCAGTACGCCGACATGCCCGATGACGGCGACACCTGGCGGCTGGTGCTGCAAGGACTGGACGAGGCCGCCAAGCAGCGGTACGGCAGGGCGTCATTCGCCGACGCCGAGGTTCCCAGCCAACTCGCGCTGGTCGAACAGTTCTCCCGCGGCGGGTTGTACGGCGGCGCATGGTCGCGGTTGAACGAGAGCCGGGCGTGGTCGGTGTGCATGCGCATGGCGTTGACGGCGTTCTACTCGCATCCGTGGGCGTGGAACGAGATCGGATTCGGTGGGCCGGCTTACCCGCGCGGATACATGCGGCTGGGTGGACCGAGCGGCCCGGCGTCGGTGCGTGAACCGTCCGAGAGTCGTGGCGCCACCGACAAGGACCCGGTGAGACTGGTGCAAGAAGAGGGCTCGTAGTGGGCGATTTCTGGCGGGGCCTGCTCAAAGGATCGCTGGGTCCACCCGACAATGACTCACGGTTCCTGCTCGATGTGCAATCGCGGCAGTTGCCCGGTGAGAACACGATGCGCCGGTATGCGACCGATGACGAGGTCGACCTGGTCGTCGTCGGGGCCGGCGCCGGCGGATCGGTGCTGGCGCAGCGACTGGCACAGGCCGGCTGGCGGATCGTGATCATCGAGGCGGGGCCGTTCTGGCACCCCGACACCGACTGGGTCTCCGATGAAGCCGGATCGCACCCGCTGTACTGGACGCAGAAACGCATCATCGGCGGCGACGACCCGATCGAGCTGGGCAAGAACAACTCCGGTCGCGGCGTCGGCGGCTCGATGGTGCACTACGCCGGCTACTGCCCGCGGTTCCACCCCAGCGACCTTCGGACATACCGTCTCGACGGGGTCGGAGCGGACTGGCCGATCGACTACGAGGACATCCGCCGCCACTACGAAGTGCTGGAGGCCGAACTGCCGGTGGCGGGACAGAACTGGCCGTGGGGGTATCCGCACCGCTACCCGTCCTCGCCGCATCCGATCTCCGCTGCCGCGTCAAAGCTGTGGGAGGGCGCGCTCAATCTCGGAATCGAGATGCGGGTCGGTCCGGTCGGGATCGTCAACGGCACCTTCGGAAACCGGCCGCACTGCATCTACCGCGGCTACTGTCTGCAGGGCTGCAAGGTCAACGCCAAAGCCAGCCCTTATGTCACTCACCTGCCCGACGCGCTGGCACACGGCGTGGAGATCCGGGCCGACAGCATGGCCGCCCGGATCGAACTCGACGACACCGGTGCGGCCCGCGGTGTCGTCTACCTCGACAGCGACGGCACCGAGCACCTGCAGCGCGCCAAGGTCGTCGCGGTGGCCGGCTACTCCATCGAAACCCCACGGCTGCTGCTCAATTCGACCAGTTCCCGGTTCCCCAACGGGCTGGGAAACAACACCGATCAGGTCGGCCGGTACGTCATGGTCCAAGGTGCCTCCCAGACGGCCGGCCGGTGGCCCGAGGAGCTGCGGATGTACAAGGCGCCGCCGCCGCAGGTGAGCAGCGAGCAGTTCTACGAAACCGACGCCACGCGCGGATTCGCGCGCGGGTTCTCCATCCAGACCGTCTCACCGCTGCCGATCGGCTGGGCCGAGCACGTGCTCGCCGACGGGCACTGGGGACGGGCGATGCGCGAATACATGCGCGACTACAACCACTGGAGCACGATCGGGGTCCTCAACGAACTACTGCCGCTGCCCGACAACCGGGTCACACTGGCCGACGAGGCCGACGACTTCGGCCTCCCGGTGGCCCGAATGGACTACACCCGCTGCGACAACGACAAGGCGAATATGGAGTACTCCACCAAGGTGATCACCGACATCCTCTACGCGGCCGGCGCGCAGGACGTGCTCACCATCCAGCGCTATGCCCACCTGATCGGGGGCGCCCGGATGGGCACCACGCCGGAGAACTCGGTGGTCGACGCCGATCACCGGGTATGGGGGGTGCCCAATCTGTTCCTCTCCGACGGCTCGGTGTGCCCGACCCAGGGGTCGGCCAACCCGGCACTGACCATCATGGCGCTGGCCTCCCGGCTCGCCGAGCGGCTGGCCGGAAAGCAGGTTCTGCAGAAGGGATTCCAGTCATGACTCAGACCGTCGTCATCACCGGAGCCAGTGCCGGGATCGGCCGCGCCGTCGCGCAACGGTTCGGTGCCCGCGGCGCGAAGGTGGCCCTGCTCGCGCGGGGCGAAGCCGGATTACGGGGCGCGGCAAGCGATGTCGAGGACGCCGGTGGAACCGCGCTGCCCATCAGCATCGACGTCGCCGACTACGCCGCCGTAGCAGCCGCCGCCGACCGCGTCGAGGCCGAACTCGGTCCGATCGACATCTGGGTCAACGTCGCCTTCGCCTCGGTGTTCGCGCCGTTCAGCGAGATCGGGCCCGAGGAGTTCAAACGGGTGACCGAGGTCTCCTACCTCGGCTTCGTCTACGGCACCATGGTGGCGCTGGCGAAGATGAAACCCCGGGACCACGGCACCGTCGTGCAGGTGGGTTCGGCCCTGGGGGAGCGGGCGATCCCGCTGCAATCGGCCTACTGCGGTGCCAAACACGCCGTCAACGGCTTCACCGAGTCGGTGCGCTGCGAGCTGCTGCACGAACGCTCCGGGGTCAACATCACCATCGTTCAGATGCCGGCGGTCAACACCCCGCAGTTCTCCTGGGTGCTGTCCCGGCTGCCTCGCCATCCCCAGCCGGTGCCACCGATCTATCAGCCGCAGCTGGTCGCCCGGGCGGTGTTGCGTGCCGCCGACCATCCGCGCCGCAAGCAGTACTGGGTCGGTGAGAGTACTGTGGCCACCCTGCTGGCGCAGCGCGTCGCCGCACCGCTGCTGGACCGCTACCTGGCCCGTACCGGCTACGACTCGCAGCAGACCGGTGAACGCGTCGACGGTGTGCCGCCGCACAATCTTTGGGAGCCACTCGACCAGCAGCCCGGTAGCGACCACGGGGCGCGGGGGCAGTTCGACGACTCCTCGCACGCGCACAGCCCGCAGCTCTGGGCCGCCCGCCACGCCGGGTTGGTCGCCGGTGCGGCCACCGCGCTGGGTGCGGCCGGGGCCGGTGTGCTGGCCGCCGCGCGGCGGCGTTGATTCGCACCGTTTCCTTAATCGCCGGGATCCGAAGCCGGACCGTTTTGTGTCGGTGGGTCGAACTAGTGTGCGATGTATGGGCAGGGACGCATTCGCGGATCGAGACACCATCATGGCGTGCCTCGACGCGGCCGAGGCCGCCCATGACCGACTGGAACAATGCTCCTTTGCCGCGCTGACCACCGAGGAGCTGGTGGACGTGCTGGCCCGCCGGGAAGCGCTGGCGTGGCGAGCACCGGCTATCGATCATCAGATTCTGGCTCGGCTCGTCACCGAGGGCGATGCCGGGCCGTTGCGGGAGTGCTCTGTGGGCAGGGCGCTGGCCGAGCGGTTGCGGATCAGCAGCGCCGCGGCGCAACGGCGGTTGGCCGAGGCCGCGGAACTCGGTCCGCGCACCGCGGTGACCGGGGAGCCGCTGGCTCCGGTGCTGCCCGAGTTGGCCACCGCCCAAGCGCGCGGGCGCATCGGCCCGGAGCATACGGCGATCGCCCGCAAGACGATGGCGAAGATTCCGGCCGCCGTCGATGCCGCGGATCGGGAGCGCGCCGAACGCGACCTGGCGGTTTTGGCCGGACAGTTCGGCCCGGAGACCTTTCAGCGGTTGGCTGACCACCTGTTGGCGGCGCTGAACCCCGACGGGGATATCACCGACCGGGAACGTCAGGCCCGGCGCGGGCTGCGGCTGAGTCGCCAAGACGCCGACGGGATGAGCACCCTTTCGGGCAAGATCACCCCCGGGTTGCGGGCCACCCTGGAGCCGATCCTGGCCAAACTCGGAGCGCCCGGCATGTGCAACGCCGCCGATGAAACGCCCTGCGTCAGTGGGACACCGAGCCAAGAACAGATCCAGGCTGATCACCGCACCCGCGATCAGCGCCACCACGACGCGCTGCTGGCCGCTTCCCGGGCGGTGCTGGCGTGCGGAGATCTGGGCCGGCTCAACGGGCTGCCGGTCACGGTGATCGTCTCAACCACGCTGGCCGAACTGCAGGCTGGGGCCGGCAAGGCGCACACCGCCGGCGGATCGCTGTTGCCGATGAGCGACCTGCTGCGCATGGCCTCCCATTCGTATCACTACCTGAGTATCTTCGACGGCCGGGGGCGAGCGTTGTGGCTGGGTCGCACCAAGCGCATCGCTTCGGCTGACCAGCGCATCGTGTTGCACGCACGCGATCGCGGCTGTACCCGACCCGGGTGCACGGTCTCGGGGTACCTGTCCCAGGCGCACCATCTGGAACAGGATTGGGCCAACAACGGTCAAACCGACATCGATACCCTCGCTCTGGCATGTGCGCCGGATAATCGGATGGCCAGCGAGCAGGGCTGGCGCACCCTGCTCGGCGAATCCGGCCGGGTCGAGTGGATCCCGCCGCCACACCGCGAGCGCGGTCAGCCGCGGGTCAATCCCTTCCACTTCATCGAAGCCGTCATCGACTACCACCGCCGCCCGCCGCCCGAGGACCTGCCAGCGCCCGACGCCGACTGGCCGTGGCCCGGCGACCCGGTTCGCGATGATCCATTGTTCGACGACCCGCTGTTCGACGAGGCCGCCTACGAAGCGGTGGCCGTCGAGGGCCTCGGGCAACGACACCTCTTCGAGGATGACGATTGGGCGGAATCCGGATGAGCACGGACGTCGTCGGCCGGATGGGTCGTCCCGCCGGCGGCCACCACGCCCGCGCCGACTGCGATCGCGCGCCACGGCAGCGCCTCATCGGGTCAGGTCGAGCTTGGTGGCCGCGTCCTCGGTGTCGTGCGAGTCCTCGAAGTACACCGAGACGAACCGGGCACGGGCAGTGAGCAATCCACGGAATCGTTCGGCATCCGGGTTGCCCGGTGATCGGCCCCGCAAACGTCGTCGGCAGGTTCGACATGGTTGCCGAACCGGTTCGGGGGGTATGCAGACCGGACTGCAGTCGCTGATTGGAGGTCTTCATGCCCAAGACGACGAAGCGGGGCGCCGCCAAGCAAAGTGAGTTGCCGAGCACGCTGCAACGATCCAGCGCGAAGGCGCAACGCACCTTCGCCAAAGCGCACGACGCGGCCGCCAAGGAGTACGGCAGCGAGCAGCGCGCCCACCGGGTCGCCTACGCGGCGCTCAAGCACAGTTTCGAAAAGGTTGGAGACCACTGGGAGCCCAAGAAGAACCGCGGCCCGTCGGATAAGCGCGCGCAGGGCGGGGGCCCGAACAACTCGGGACCGTCCGCCGAGGGTGTCGACGCCAACGCCAGCAAGCGACATCTGATGGACGTCGCGCGCCGGCTGGACATTCACGGCCGCTCGACGATGAAGAAATCGGAACTGGTCACGGCGATCAAGAGGCACAACCGCCGTGTCCGGGGCAAGTAGCCGGTTTGCGGGAGCGGCCGGCGAAACGCTGCTGTGGTGGTTGGTCGCCGCCGCGCTGTGGACGGCCACGC